>NZ_SRIC01000438.1 GCF_004684775.1 Streptomyces sp. MZ04 | reverse complement strand
GCCATGACCACCCCCGCCCCCCGCCGCGGCGGCTTCGTCTTCCTGGACCCTGAGCAGGGCCAGGTCCTACGGGTCATGCCCTTCCAGTACAACCCCGACAGCATCACCCGTACTCTCCAGCCGCGCGGCATCGGCGCCGACGCCGGTGACCGCCTTGAGGCGTTGCGGTTGCAGGGGCCGGCCCGGGAGACGTTTCGGATCGACGCGGAGTTCGATGCCGTGGACCAAGTGGCCTCGAAGGCCACGCCGGCCCCACCCACGGGGTCGGGTCTTTCCGCGACGCTGGCCGCGCTGGAGAGCGCCGTCACCCCCACGAGCGCCCAGCTGACCCGGCAGAACGACCTGGCCGGCCAGGGAATCCTGGAGATCGCCCCCGTGCAGGCCCCGCTGTCCGTCCTGGTGTTGGGGCCGCGCCGGGTCCTGCCCGTGCGGATGCTGGACATCGACGTCACGGAGGAGGCGTACGACGGGGAGCTGAATCCCATCCGGGCGCGCGTGACGCTGACGGTGCGGGTCCTCACCGTCGACGACGTCGGATTCGGCCACAAGGCCGGCGGTCTCTACCTCCAGTACCAGCAGAACCGGGAGCGCCTCGCGGCAACGGTCGCGAACGGCCCGGCGACCGTCGGCTACACGGGCGGCTGAGCCGCACCCGCGCCGCGTACCCACCACCAGCCGGAGGAAGTCGGCATGTTCGAGCCCAGCAGCAGGTACCACGGGGTGCCCACGACGACCCACACCCTTGCGGACGGCCGGACCGTCACTCACCTGCGCCGTCGTTTCCTGCCCCGGCCGGAGGAGCTGACGGCGGTCGGCGAGCATGTCGTCACCGCCGGGGAACGGCTCGACGGCGTTGCGGCCCGACGCTACGGCGACCCGGAGCAGTCGTGGCGGATCGCCGACGCCAACCGGACGATGCGGCCGGACGAGTTGACGGCCGTGCCCGGCCGGAGACTGCGGATCACCCTGCCCGCCGAGGCGTCGGCGGCGGCTGTCGGCGGCGAACGGGCGTGGTGATGAGGCAGAGCCCGCAGGTGATGCTGCTCCTCGGCGACACGGTGCCCGCTCCGGCCCCGGCGGCGTTCGTCGACGCGCTGCACGGGGTGCGGATCACCTCGACCAGCGGGGCGACGAGCGGCTTCCAGCTGACCTTCTCGGTCGCTCCCGGCTCGCCGCTGTCCCGGGCGGTCCTGCCGGACGGGGTGCTGCACGCGAAGAAGCGGGTCGTGGTCGCCGTGATCCTCGCGGGCCGGTGCCATGTGCTCGTGGACGGTGTGATCACGCATCAGGAGCTGCACGCGGCGCGGGCTCCCGGGGCGTCGTTCCTCGTCGTCACCGGTGAGGATCTGTCGCTGCTGATGAATCTGCGGCACGTCCGGCGGGCGTACCCGGGACTGTCGCCGCAGCTGCGGGCGACGGCGGTCTGTGCCGCGTACGCGCAGTACGGCATCACGCCGAAGGCCGTGGCGCCGGTGCTCACGGACCAGCCGAATCCGCTGATCGACATTCCGGTGCAGGTAGCGACCGATCTCGCCTATCTGCGGGCGATGGCCGCGGACGTCGGCCATGTCTTCCATCTCGAGCCGGGGCCGGCCCCGGGAGTCAGCACCGCCTATTGGGGGCCGCAGCGCCGCGAGGGGGCCCTCCAGCCGGTCCTGACGACCGGGTGCGGCGCGGCCGACAACGTGGAGGAGCTGACGTTCTCCTTCGACGGCCTTGCCACGTCCCGCTACGGCACGCACCGGCTGGAGCCTCCCTCCACGACGGCCTCCGAGGCGACCGCCCCCGAGCCGCTCGTACTGCGCGGATCCCTGGCGGCCCGCCCGGCCGAGGCGCTGCGCGTCGGTGCGCTCGCCGGGCAGACCGGCCGCTCCCTGACCCGGACCTTGCTGGCCGGACTCGGCCGCGAGGTCGCCGCCGACGCGGTCACCGGGCGAGGGACCGTCGACGTCCTGCGCTACGGCCATGTCCTGGCCGCCCACGCTCTGGTGGGCGTGCGCGGGGCGGGAGCGGGGTACGACGGGCGCTATCTCGTGGCCGCTGTGACCCACGACCTCACCCGGGACACGTTCAGGCAGCACTTCACGCTGGTCCGCGACGGACTCGGCGCCGACACCCAGGTGGTGACCGTATGACAACAGCGCAGACGCACAAGACGCATCAATGGCACGGCGTGTACGAGGGCGTAGTGGTCGACGCCAAGGACCCGACCGGGATCGGGAGGCTTCTGGTGCGGGTGCCGGAAGTGCTGGGCGACGAGGCACAGGTGTGGGCCGCCCCGTCCACCCCGCTGGCCGGTCCGGACTGCGGCATGTACGTGGTGCCGCCGACGGACTCCGGTGTGTGGGTGCGGTTCCTCGACGGGGACCCCGAGCGGGCCGTGTGCGCCGGGTACCGGCGGGGCGGGTCGCAGGATGTGCCGTCGGCGGCGAAGTCGGCGCCGCCCGGCGTCCCGCAGATCGTGCTGGCCACCCCTTCCGGCAACGCCCTGGTCATCAGCGACATGCCCGGTCCGGCGGGCGGGATCAAGCTCCAACTGCACGGTGAGGACGGGCCGTTCATCAAGATCGACGAGATGTCGATCGAGATCTCCTGCGGGTCAGGACTCGCCACGCTCAAGCTCGTCGGACCCCAGCTCACCGTCAACGACGGTGCGCTGACGGTGTTGTGAGGATGCCATGCCCGGACTGCTGCTCCACTACGGCGCGTTGATGATGTGCGCCCATCCGCCCGGCCTCGTGACCCTTCCCGCCCCGGTGCAGCAGCGCGTTCTGGTCGGCCCCCATCCCGTCGCCACCAGCGCCGACACGTTCCTGGTGGCGGGCTGCAGCTTCCCGGCCGCCACGCTCGGGGCGCCGCCCTGCACGAGCATCGTGTGGCTGCACACCTCCACGCGCGTGTTCGTGGGCGGGGTGCCCGTGCTGCTGCAGCCGAGCCCGCCGGTCAGTCCCGGCCCGGCGATGGGGGTCGGCACGCCGCCGCCCAATCCCCCGCTGGTGCAGGCCATGCAGCTACGGGTCCGGGGGATGTGAGCGTGATGGACGTCGCCTTCCCCTATCGCGTCGACGCCCGTGGCCGCACCGCGTCGGCCGCCTACGCCGACCACGTCCGGGACATGGTCGAACTGGTCCTCTTCACCAGCACGGGCGAGCGGGTCAACCGGCCCGACTTCGGCTGCGGCCTGCTCGACCTGGTCTTCGCCGGAAACAGCCCCGAACTCGCCGCGACCCTGGAGACGACCGCCCAGGCGGCCCTGCAGCGCTGGCTCGGCGACCTTCTCACGGTGACGTCCCTCACCGTGACCGCGGACGAGGCGACGCTCCATGTGGGGGTCGCCTATGTCCTGACGGCCACCGGGGAGAACCGCACAGTGACCGTGAGTGGGGGGACCGGCTCATGACCGTGACGGACGGGCGCCGGAGCCATCCGGCCCGCATCGAGGACGTATGGGCGCACCCGGACCGGCGCACGCTGACCGTGAGGTTCTCCGGGGTGCTGCCGCGGCACGTGGACCGCGCCAGCTTCGTGATCGAGGGCGGGCAGCGGGTCGTCGGCATCCGCGTACTGCGCGCCGTCCCCGAGCTCGGCGAGGAGCCGGAGCACACCACGGAGGAGTCCGGGAGCGGTGCGCCCGCGCAGCGGTTCCGGCTGTTCCTCGACCGCCCCGGGGACGACTCCACCTACCGCCTGCGCGTCCTGGGGCACGGCTTCCACGGCGCCCACGACCGGGCCGACTTCACCTTCTGCCGAACCGACCGCCGCCCGGAGGACATCTCCGGCACGACCCGAGCGCCGAGCCGCCCCGCACCGTCCATCGACTACCTGGCCAAGGACTACGCCAGTTTCCGCCGTCTCCTCCTGGAGCGGCTGTCCCTCACCCTGCCGCAGTGGACCGAGCGCCACGTCCCCGACCTCTGGGTCACCCTGGTGGAGCTGCTGGCCCATGTCGGAGACCGGCTCAGCTACCAGCAGGACGCCGTCGCCACCGAGGCGTACCTCGACACCGCGCGGCTGCGCACCTCGGTGCGGCGGCACGCACGCCTCGTCGGCTACCCGATGCACGACGGCTGCGCGGCCCGCACTGTCGTGTGCGTGGAGACGGCCGCACCGCAGTCGGTACGAACCAACCATCTGGCGTTCGCCGCGCAGCCGGATGACGCGGTGCGCCCGGAGAACGGCCCGGTGCTGTCCTTCGAGGCCCTCGTCTCGGGGCCGCACCCGGTCTACCGGCCCCTGGAGCGGCGCAGGATGCGGCTGCGTCCGGAGCACAACGGCATTCCGCTGTGGGCGTGGGGTCAGGACGCGTTCCACCTGCCCATCGGCACCACGCGGGCCGCGCTGCTCGACGTAGAACGTGCGCTGGACCTCATCCCCGGTGACCTCCTCGTGCTGGAAGAGCTGCGGGCCCCCGACGGCGGCGCACCCGACCCCGGCCACCGGCAGGCGGTCCGGCTCACCGGTGCCGTCCAGGACTACGACGCCGACGACGGCACCCCGGTCGTGAAGATCGCCTGGGCCGAGGAGGACGCGCTCACGTTCCCGCTGTGGGTGGGCAACCCGCCCGGACGCGACGGCCGGACGAGCGCGACCGTGGTGGCCCGCGGCAACGCGCTCCTGGTCGAGCACGGTCCGGAGAACACCTGGCTGCCCGGCGGCGACACGGACGAGCTCATCGAGGTGCCGGAGACGGCCCGCCCCTTCCAGGCGGCGGTGCACGGC
>NZ_SRIC01000437.1 GCF_004684775.1 Streptomyces sp. MZ04 | reverse complement strand
GGCCGTCCCCGTCCCCGCCGCCTCCCGCCGAGGCCCCCCATATCCCGTACGACTACGACTCCTACGACACCACGCACGACACGGCGTACGTCTACGAAGACCCCGCCTACCGCTCCCACGACACGTCGTACGGCTCCACGTACGAACCGGCGTACGACCCCACGCCCCCGTACGAAGCCCCGTACGACAGCGGTCCCGCCACCGAACCGCTGCCCCACACCTTCCAGGCGCCGAGTCCGGGCGAACCCTGGAACGCCACCTTCGGAGGCCCCAAGTGAACGCGGCGCTGCCCGATGTCCCCGAAGTCCGCGTCGTCGGACTTCCGCTCCTGACCTCGGGCTTCGACCTGGTCGAACGCCTCGATCTGGCGATGCACCTGAAGGTGCACGGGCCCCTGGAACCCATGGCGGGCGAGTCCCTGGCCACCCTCTCCGAAGACATCTCCTTGCGCGGCAGGGGCGGCGCGGGCTTCCCCTTCGCCCGGAAGCTGCGCGCGGTCGCCGACGCCGCGATACGTCGTGGGGTGCGCCCCGTGGTCGTCGTCAACGGCAGCGAGGACGAACCGGCCTGCCGCAAGGACACCGTCCTGATCAACCGCGCCCCGCACCTCATCCTCGACGGCGCGCTGCTCGCGGCCGAGGCGCTGGGCGCCCGCACCCTCGTCATCGGCGTGACCCGCGACTCCACGGAGTCCTCCATGCGCTCCGCGCTCGCCGAGCGCGGCCTGACCAACCGGCGCGGATCGGGCATCCGCGCGCGCGTGCAGCGCAATCCGGTGCGCATGGTGACCGGCGAGTCATCGGCCCTGGTCCGCTCGGCGGACGGCGGCCCGCCGATGCCCCCGGGGCGCAAACTGCGGACCTCCGACTCCGGGGTGGGCGGCGCCCCCACCCTGCTGTCCAACGCGGAGACCTTCGCCCAGCTCGCGGTGGCCGCCCGCATCGGCGCCGACCGCTACCGCCGCACCGGCCTGCGGGACGAGCCCGGCACAGTGCTGCTCACCGTCTCCGGAGCGGTCGCCCGCCCCATGGTGGTGGAGGTCCCCACCGGAGTGCCCCTGCGGTACGTCCTGCAGCTGGCCGGCGCGCCACCGCTCCCCCAGGGCGTCCTGACGGGCGGCTATCACGGCAAGTGGCTCGACGCGGTCACCGCCCATGACGCGGTCGTCTCACGCGCCTCCCTGGAGGCCTGCGGGGGTGCGCTCGGCGCGGGCGCCATCCTGCCCATCGGCGCGGGCACCTGCCCGCTCGGGGAGTCGCTGCGCGTGGCGCACTGGCTGGCCGCCGAGAGCTCGGGCCAGTGCGGTCCCTGCTACCTGGGGCTCCCTGCGGCGGCGCGCGGCCTCGCGGACATCCTGGACGGCGGCGGGCCCACCGCCCTGGAGGCGCTGCGCGAAGTGACCCGGGCCGTGAAGCGGCGCGGCGCCTGCAAGCACCCGGACGGCTCGGCGGCCTTCCTGGACTCCTCGATCTCGGCGTTCACGGACGACCTCGCCGCGCATGTCCTGGGCGGCGGCTGCGGCCGCCCCGTGGAGGGCGTCCTGCCGCTCCAGGCGGAGGCCCCTCAGTCGGAGGCGCCGAGCGGTCGTAAGCTCGCCGTCGACTGGACGCTCTGCCAGGGCCACGGCCTGTGCGCGGACATCGTCCCCGAGCTGATCCAGCTGGGCCCCGACGGCTTCCCCGGCGTGGCGGAGGCCTCCGTACCGCGGTACTCCGAAGCACGCGCCACACGTGCCGTACGCCGCTGCCCGGCGCTCGCGCTGCGTATCGAGGAGGACCCCTCGGTGGCACCACCGCGCCCGGCACTGCCTCCCGCCCTGCCACCGGGCCGCGGCCGCAGGGCACTCGGAAGCGGGCGACCGTGACACCCCCGTAGACACACGACAACAGACACACGAAAGCGGGCCACCCGATCCGGGTGGCCCGCTCTCATCTTCTGTGGAGCTAAGGAGAATTGAACTCCTGACCTCCTGCATGCCATGCAGGCGCTCTACCAACTGAGCTATAGCCCCTTGCTTGTTTCCGCCCGGTTCCCCCGGCGGCTCCGCCAACATTACACGGTCCTCCCCGTGCTCTACCAAATCGTTTCCGTTCTGTACGGATACGGCCGGTACTGTCTGCCTTCGTGACCGTGATCGCGCTCGCCGCCGCCCACCGCCGCGTTCCCCTGGCCGCCTGGGTCTGCCTGCTGTCCTTCACGGCCTTCTGGCTCGCACAGCGCGCCGCCGACGTCTCGATGATCGACCTGATGGTCTACCGGGCCGAGGGCGAGACCGTGCGCGCGGGCGGCGACCTCTACGCGCTGCGCACCACCGAGGCCCATCTGCCCACCACCTACCCACCGTTCGCCGCCCTGCTCTTCACGCCGCTGACGCTCCTGGACACGGCGGACATGCGCACCCTGGCGACGCTCGGGAACCTGCTTCTCCTCGTGGCGCTCGTCCGCCTCTCCCTGCGCCTGATCGGAGATCCGCTCCACGCGCGCGTGGAGAGCGCCCTGTGGGTGGCCGCGCTCGCGGTCTGGGCGGAGCCCGTGTGGACGACTTTGCGGTACGGCCAGATCAATCTGCTGCTCGCCGTCCTGGTCCTGTGGGACCTGTCCCGGCGGCCGGGCCACCGCTGGGCGGGCGTGGGCATCGGCGTCGCGGCGGCGATCAAGCTCACGCCCGCGCTCTTCGCGGTGTTCCTGTTGCTCACCGGTGCCGCCGAGGCCGTGCGGCGGGGGCGGTGGCGCGTACCCGTGCGGCACGCGTGCGTGGCCGCCGGTTCGTTCGCCGGCGCGACACTGCTCGCGGCCGCCGCCCTGCCCTACGACTCCTGGCGCTTCTGGACCCGGATGGTCTTCGAGGCGGGCCGGGTCGGCCTGGCCGAGGACACCGCGAACCAGTCGCTGCGCGGCGTCCTCGCCCGGCTTCTGCACACCGGGGAACCGGGCCTGCCGTGGGCGGTGACCGCCGCCGCGGTCGGCGCCCTGGGCCTCGCGGTCGCCGTCGCCGCCGAGCTGCGCGGGGAGCGCGCCCGGGCGGCGGTCACCTGTGCGGCGACGGCACTGCTGGTCAGCCCGGTGTCGTGGTCGCACCACTGGGTGTGGTGCGTACCGATGGCGCTCCTCGTATGGACGGCGGCGGTGCGCCGGGGCGGCCGGGCCAGATGGGCGGCGACCGGAGCCGTCGCCCTCGTCTTCTGCTCGTACGCCGTGTGGTGGGTCCCGCATGGCGCGGGACGGCTCGAACTCGGCCAGAATTATGGCCAGATGACGCTGTCCGCGCTCTACGTAGGGACCGCTTTCGCGTTCCTGCTGCACGGGACCGGACGCCTGACCCGCCTGAAGATCAAGACCTGGAGATCAAGACTGGAGATCAGGACCTGAAGATCAAGCCGTGGCGAAGGAGTAGAAGCGCTTGAGCGTGCAGTGCTCGTCGAGCAGCCGACCGTAGATCGGCTCCCCTTCGAGCTCGCGGTACGTCTCGATGGGGTCGCCTTTTATGATCAGCGCCCGCGCGCACTCCTCGCACCAGTACTGGTAGTCCGGGTTGACGGGCTCCATGTCGCGGACGATCGGCGTACCACTGCCGCACCAGTCGCACTTCCGCCTGTGTGCACCCATCGATCAGCTCCAGCTGCGGCCGCAGGCCGTGCACACGTACGAGACACCGCCGTTGTCACCGAGCACTTGGGCGACATGGGACGAACCGCAGGACGGACAGGTCAGGAGGGCGATCGCCGCGAAGGGAACGGCAGCGCGGCTCGGCGCTGCCACTTCGATGAGGCCTTCGGCCCCTTCGAGGATGCTCGCAGGCATCGCTCTCCCTTCCGTCGGGTCACATTCGGTGATCTGGTGCGGTCCCCTTCCGGCCGTCCGATTCTGCCACGGTCTGAGCGAACCGGTCAGCGACGCATTCGTACCAGTCCGGACACGGCGCCGAGAGCGGCCGCCCCTGCCAGGGCGTACGCGCACACCAGGAGCGCGTCCGCGGATGAATACGCCCCCGGAGCCCCTTGTGACTCAAGCCGGTTGAGGAAAAGTGCGCCGAAGGCCGCGACACCGGTCAGCTGGCCGATCTGAGCGACCGTCGAGAGCAGGCCGCTGGCGTCCGCGGCGTCCTCGGGCCGCACCGTGGACAGCGCCCGTGTGAGCGTCGGGCTGAAGCCGAGGGACAGGCCCACGCCGACGCCCACGAATGCCACATACAGCCACGGGCCGCCTTCCCCGCCGTCGCGCAGCAGCAGGCCCACGGCGAGCGCCGACACCGCGGAGAGCGCGAACCCGCCGGGAATCAGCGCGCGTTGGACCGCCGCGGGCCAGCGCCGCCAGGTCAGGCCGACCACGCCGAACACCACGGCGGTCGGCGCGAACGTGAGCCCGGCACGCAGCGCGCTGTAGCCGAGGCCGCCCTGGATGTGCAGGGTGAGCACGAAGAGGAAGCCCGCGTTGACCGCCATCACGACGGTGATCCGGAAGACCGCGAGGCCCATGCCCGGGATGCGAAGGACCCGCGGCGCGATCAGCGGCGCCCCACCGCTGCGGGACAGCCGGGACTCGTAGCCGCAGAACAGCGCGAAGACGACCGCCGACGCGCCGAGCGAGAGCCATGACCACAGCGGCCAGTCCTTCTCCTGGCCGAGCACCAGCGGCACGGTGAACAGCGAGACCGCGGCACCGAGCAGCACCAGGCCCGGCAGATCGAGCCCGCGGGCCCGCTCGGCCGCCCGTTCCCCCGC
>NZ_SRIC01000436.1 GCF_004684775.1 Streptomyces sp. MZ04 | reverse complement strand
GCCCCACCCCGGCCGGAGGCCTCGGCACCGCCGCCTCGATACTCCTCGGCGGTGTCGCCGGGCTCGCGCTGCTGCGGCTCGTCGCCGACTTCGATCTCTACGGGGATCTCGGCAACGCCTGGATCGTCTACCTCGACGACGACTTCGGGGAGTTCTGGGGCGTCACCGTCATCCTGCTCGGCATCGGCTTCCTCGCCGCCATCCCCGTCTTCCTGACCTGGTTCCACCGGGTACGGATGAACGCGGAGGCGCTCGCACCGGGACGGCACCGGCAGTCGCCGGGCATGGCGATCGGCGCGTGGTTCATCCCGGTGGCCAACTGGTGGATCCCCAAGCAGATCACCGACGACATCATCGGAGCGAGCGAGCCGCCGGGGGCCGCGCAGCCACCGGCGGGACCGTACGGATCGGGACCGTACGGATCGGGACCGTACGGATACGGCCCGCAGCCCCATCGTCCCGGGAACGGCACCGTCACCGCCTGGTGGATCACCTGGGTCGCGTCCAGCGTCACCAGCGCGCTCGCCTGGATGCTGCTGTCGAGCGCGGACGACGGCGACGTCGGGCAGGCAAGGACGGCCGTGCTGATGTTCATCCTCTCCGACCTGACCCTGATCGCCGCGGGCATCTGCGGCCTCATGGCGGTCCGCCTGATCAGCACCCTCCAGGACGTACGGCTCGGATTCGCCCGCCCCGGAATGCCGGGTACGCCGATGCCTCCGCAGCGGCCGCCGGGCTGGTAGCCGCCGCCTCCGACTACGCTGGGAGATCGATCGATCCCCCTTACCTGGAGCGTTAATGGCCGTCAATCTGGTCAATGTCGAGGCAGTCAGCAAGGTGTACGGCACCCGTGCCCTGCTCGACGGTGTCTCCCTCGGCGTGTCCGAGGGGGACCGGATCGGCGTCGTGGGGCGCAACGGAGACGGGAAGACGACCCTCATCCGGATGCTCGCCAAGCTGGAGGAGGCCGACACCGGACGGGTCACGCACAACGGCGGGCTTCAGCTCGGCGTGCTGACCCAGCACGACTCGCTCGACCCCGAGGCGACCGTCCGGCACGAGGTGATCGGTGACCTCGCCGATCATGAGTGGGCCGGAAACGCCAAGGTCCGTGACGTGCTCACCGGGCTTTTCGGCGGGCTCGACCTGCCCGGATTCCCGCAGGGGCTCGACACCGTCATCGGGCCGCTCTCCGGTGGCGAGCGGCGCCGCATCGCGCTCGCGAAGCTGCTCATCGGCGAGCCCGACCTGATCGTGCTCGACGAGCCGACCAACCACCTGGACGTCGAGGGCATCGCCTGGCTCGCCGAGCACCTGCGGACACGGCGCTCGGCGCTCGTCTGCGTCACGCACGACCGCTGGTTCCTCGACCAGGTGTGCACCCGCATGTGGGACGTACAGAGCGGGTCCGTCTACGAGTACGAGGGCGGGTACTCCGATTACGTCTTCGCGCGTGCCGAGCGTGAGCGCATCGCGGCCACCGAGGAGACCAAGCGCAAGAACCTGATGCGCAAGGAGCTGGCCTGGCTCCGGCGCGGTGCGCCCGCCCGGACCAGCAAGCCGCGGTACCGCATCGAGGCCGCGAACGAGCTCATCGCCGACGTGCCGCCGCCCCGGGACAGCAGCGAACTGATGAAGTTCGCGACGTCACGGCTCGGCAAGACCGTCTTCGACCTGGAGGACGTGACCGTCCAGGCCGGGCCGAAGGTGCTGCTCAAGCATCTGACCTGGCAGCTCGGTCCGGGCGACCGCATCGGCCTGGTCGGGGTGAACGGCGCGGGCAAGACCTCGCTGCTCCGGGCGATGGCCGAGGCCCAGCGCTCCGACGGCGACGTACAGCCCGAGGGCGGCCGGGTCGTGGTCGGCAAGACCGTGAAGCTGGCCTACCTCTCGCAGGAGGTGGCCGAGCTCAGCCCGACGCTGCGGGTGCTGCAGGCCGTGCAGCAGGTGCGCGAGCGCGTCGACCTCGGCAAGGGCCGGGAGATGACCGCGGGGCAGCTCTGCGAGACCTTCGGCTTCAACAAGGAGAAGCAGTGGACGCCGGTCGGTGATCTCTCCGGTGGCGAGCGGCGTCGGCTTCAGCTGCTCCGGCTCCTGATGGACGAGCCGAACGTCCTCTTCCTCGACGAGCCGACCAACGACCTCGACATCGAGACGCTGACTCAGCTCGAGGACGTGCTTGACGGGTGGCCGGGGTCGATGGTCGTGATCTCGCACGACCGGTTCTTCCTGGAGCGCACTACCGACAAGGTGTTCGCACTTCTGGGTGACGCCACGATGCGGATGCTGCCGCGCGGCATCGACGAGTACCTGGAGCGGCGCAAGCGGATGGCGGACGCCGGCATGCCTGCGGCACCCCTCGCCGCTTCGGCGTCCGCGGCCGCCGCACCGGCCGCCGCGCAGAAGGCCGTTTCGTCTGCCGACGCACGCGCCGCCAAGAAGGAACTCCAGAAGATCGAGCGGCAGCTGGACAAGATGTCCACGAAGGAGACGTGGCTGCACGCGCAGATCGCCGATAACGCCACGAACTTCGAAAAGGTGGCTGAACTGGACGCCGAGCTGCGTGAACTCATCGGCGAGCGCGACGAGTTGGAGATGCGCTGGCTGGAGCTGGCGGAGGGCGCGTAGAAGTCTCGTAACAGACGCATCACGGGCCGGTCCTCCCTTGGGAACAGGGGGCGGACCGGTCAGGTGTGCTAGGGGCGCAGGGTGATAGAAAGGTCGGCCTGAGCACCACTTGGCGTGCCGAAAAATCAGTGAAGGGGGAAGCGCTGATGACTCAGCCGCCCAACCAGCCGCCGTCCGGCGGTTTCGGAGCTCCGCAGGATCCGCAGCAGGGAGCCGCTCCGCAGCCACCGGGCCAGCCACCGCAGGCACCCGGCCAGCCGCCGCAGGCACCCGGCCAGCCGCCGGCCCCGCCGTCCGGCGCCCCGCAGCCCGGCTACGGCTACCCGCAGACTCCGCCCGCGACCCAGCCCGGTTACGGCTACCCGCAACAGCCCGGCCAGCCCGGCCCGTACAACCAGCCCGGCCCGTACAACCAGCCCGGTCCGTACGGCCAGCCCCAGCAGCCCGGCCCCTACGGCCAGCCGCAGTACGGATACCCGCAGACGCAGCCGCAGTTCCCCGGCGCCCCGGGTGCTCCCGGCACCCCGCCCGACGGCGGCAGCAAGAACCCGTTCAAGGGCAAGCCCGGTCTGATCGTGGCGGCCGTGGCCGTCGGCGCGCTCGTCATCGGCGGTGTCGCCTGGGCGGTCGTCGGCGGCGGTGACGAAGGCAAGAAGAAGAAGCCGACGGCCGGCAAGAGCGACGACCCCAAGCCCACTGGCTCCGCCCCGGTCAACCCCGGTAACGGCGACGGCGACGGCGGCGGGGAGCAGGAAGACCTCAACGCGGGCCGCCAGCCCGGCGAGTCGAAGGTGCTCTGGTACAAGGAAGCGCCCAAGGTGCCCGGTTCGGGCGCCGACGCCAACGGCATGTGGGTCAAGGGCGATGTCGCCGCCAAGGCCGCGTTCAAGGAGATCAACTCCTACAACGTCGAGACGGGCAAGTCCGCTTGGCCCACGATCAAGTTCCCGCAGAAGATCTGCGGCACGACCCCGACGCCCACCGCCGACGGCAAGATCGTCGTCGCGTACAAGGACGGGCTCAAGGACGACGCCAAGTGCAGCCAGATCCAGGTCGTCGACCTGAAGACGGGCGACAAGGGCTGGAATAAGCCGGTCAAGGAGGAAGGTCTCTTCGACTTCTCCAGCAACGTCGACCTCTCCATCACCGGTGACACGCTGATGGTCGGCCGCTCCCAGTCCGGCACGGCGCTGCGGATGAGCGACGGCAAGAAGCTCTTCGTGTCCGACAAGAAGGACGAGGGCACCTGCTTCCCCAGCGGCTTCGCCGGCGGCAAGAAGATGCTCCGCGCCCTGTCGTGCGGTGCGGGCTCCGACAGCGAGCACGACGAGCTGCAGCAGCTGGACCCGAAGACCGGCAAGGCCGTCTGGACGAAGAAGTTCCCCAAGGGCTGGCAGGTCGGCCGGATCTACTCCGAGAGCCCCACGGTCGTCTACCTCAACAATGAGGACAAGAAGCAGTGGAACATCACCACGCTGAAGCCCAACAGCAGCGAAACCCGCTCTGAGGTCAGCGTCGACGAGAAGTTCGCACCGGAGTGCGGCGGTTCGACGTTCCTCGGCGGCAGCCTGCAGGGCTGCCTGGGCGCGACGGTCGACGACAAGAACCTCTACCTGCCGACCGAGGCGAGCTCCGGTGCCAACGAGGTCGTCGCGATCAGCCTCTCCACCGGCAAGGAGGCCTGGCGCACGAAGTCTCCGCTGGAGGAGTCGATGCTGCCGATCAAGGCCGAGGGCGGTTCGCTCATCGCCTATGTCAACCCGTCGTACGACGCGGGCGGCCAGGTCGTCTCGATCCCGACGTCGGGTTCGCACAAGCCCAAGACCCTTCTGAAGAACCCGGAAGGGACCGCGGAGATCGAGAGCGGCTTCTTCTCGAAGGACGTCGACTACGTGGACGGACGCTTCTACATCTCCACCACGCGGCTCTCGGGCAGCACCCAGGGCCAGGAGAAGCTGATGCTGGCCTACGGCAAGTGATCCGGACGCTCCGCTGGAAGACCGGTACGCCACGTGCAGGTGCGCTGTGGCTGGTCGCGCAGTTCCCCGCGCCCCTTCGGGGCGCTACCCCTTCTCGCAGCACGCTTCGCCTCAAGGAAAAGACGTCATGACGCAGCCCCCACCGCCCAACGAGCCCCCGCAGGGCGGCTTCGGCGCCCCTCAGGACCCGCCGCCCAGCGGCTTCGGCGCTCCCCAGGAC
>NZ_SRIC01000435.1 GCF_004684775.1 Streptomyces sp. MZ04 | reverse complement strand
GTCGAGGGGTTGAGGAGCGGGGCGGGGAAGACCTGGAGTCGGCTCTGGTCGCCCCATTCCCCCGACACCAGCCACTGGTTGTCGGGAGAGACGGAGGCGAAGGAGTTGTTCAGCTTCTCGCCCGCGTCGAGCTGGTGCTCGTAGAGGTGGCGCTTGCCGTCGGGCGTCGTCACGGCGAACATCTTCGACTTCGCGTCGTCGCCGCCCTGGTAGGCGTCGACGGTGTGGCCGTCGGCGATGTCCGGGTCGCCTATGTGCGACCAGCCCTTGATCCGCAGGTCGACCGCTATCGAACCGAGGCCCCGGTAGAGGAGGCTGCCGTCGGCGCGGCTCGCCAGGCCCTGGCTGCCGGTGAGCGAGTTGACGGTGGAACTGCCGGATTCCTGCCAGCCGCCGGGGGAGCGCGGGGCCGTGTCGGCCCGGGCGCCGGTGCCGCTCGCCAGCGCCAGCGCGACGGCGCCGAGCAGGGCGGCGGAAGCCTTCGCGGATGTCTTGAGGGGTGTCATCGGTGCGCTACCTCCGTGGGGGGTCGATCGCTGCCGGGCAATCGTACGTAACGTGACCTCTGTCGACGGGCGAGTTCTGACAGGCCGACAGGTGCTCCGGAGCGGCTCTACCGACACAGGCCGGTGGCTGTTCCGACAGAAGGTGGTTGAGACGTGAAGCTGGTCATTCTCGGTGGCGGCGGATTCCGCGTTCCGCTCGTGTACGGCGCCCTGCTCGGCGACCACGCCGAAGGCCGCGTCACGGAGGTCGTGCTGCACGACCTGGACGCGGGGCGGCTCGGTGCGGTCGCCCGCGTGCTTGCCGAGCAGGCGGCCGGGGTGCCGGACGCGCCCGCCGTCACAGCCACCACTGACCTCGACGAGGCCCTGCGGGGTGCGGACTTCGTCTTCTCCGCGATCCGGGTGGGGGGCCTGGAGGGGCGGGCGGCCGATGAGCGCGTCGCTCTCGCGGAGGGCGTCCTGGGGCAGGAGACCGTCGGCGCGGGCGGTATCGCGTACGGACTGCGGACCGTGCCCGTGGCCGTCGACATCGCGCGGCGCGTGCGGCAGCTGGCCCCGGACGCCTGGGTCATCAACTTCACCAACCCCGCGGGCCTGGTCACCGAGGCGATGTCCCGGCACATCGGCGACCGCGTCATCGGCATCTGCGACTCGCCGGTGGGCCTGGGGCGCCGGGTGGCGCGCATGCTGGGCGGCGATCCGGACGAGGCGTTCATCGACTACGTAGGACTCAACCACCTCGGCTGGCTGCGGGGTCTGCGGATCGGGGGGCGGGACGAGCTGCCGCGGCTCCTCGGCGACGCGGAGCTGCTCGGCTCGTTCGAGGAGGGGCGGCTCTTCGGCGCGGAGTGGCTCCAGTCGCTGGGGTCCATCCCGAACGAGTACTTGCACTACTACTACTTCAACCGCGAGACGGTGCGCGCCTACCAGGAGGCCGAGCAGACCCGGGGGGCGTTCCTGCGCGACCAACAGGCCCGCTTCTACGAGGAGGTGGGGCGGGGCGAAGCGTCGGCTCTGAAGGCCTGGGACGCGACGCGTGCCGAGCGCGAGGCGACGTACATGGCGGAGAACCGCGAAACCGCGGGTGTGGGTGAGCGTGCGGCGGAGGACCTCGAGTCCGGTGGGTACGAGAAGGTCGCCCTGGCCCTGATGCGGGCCATCGCACGTGACGAGCGGACGACGCTGATCCTCAACGTCCGCAACCGCACGACCCTTACGGCGCTCGACGCGGACGCGGTGATCGAGGTGCCGTGCTCCGTGGACGCGAACGGCGCCCACCCCATGGCGGTGGATCCGCTGCCCTTGCACGCGACGGGCCTGGTGTGCGCGGTCAAGGCGGTGGAACGGGAGGTCCTTGAGGCCGCGTCCAGCGGCTCCCGCACCACCGCGGTGAAGGCGTTCGCGCTGCATCCGCTGGTGGATTCCTTGACGGTGGCGAGGCGTCTGGCCGACGGCTACCGCGATGCGCATCCGGGGTTGGCGTATCTGAACCGGGCATAGGGGCCGACGACTCCGGCTCGACGGGCTGAGATGATCACCGGATGAGTCCCGTCATCTCCATCGGATCCGCCGCCGCCAGGCCCTGCACGCTCGTCGTCTGCCGAGGCTGCTGCTGCGGGGACGCCCGCAAGAATCCCGGCATCGACCACGAGTGGCAGTTGGCCCGGCTGCGGGCCGCCGCCGCCGAGTCGGCGGGGCGGTTCGCCGTGCGTACGAGCGAGTGCCTCGGGCCCTGCGGGCAGGCGAACATCATCGTCGTACAGCCGTCCGGGGCGGGGCGGCGCAAGGGCGGCCGGGCGGTATGGATCGGCTTCGCCGTGGACGACGCGTCGGTCGACGAGATAGTCGCCTGGGCCGAGGCCGGTGGGCCCGGGCTCGGGGGTCAGCCGTCGGCCACTCTGGAGCTGCAGATGGTCGAGCCCGGGAAGGGGTGAGCAGGGGGTGAGCAGAGGGTGAGCAGGGGGTGAGCAGGGGATGGTCAGGCCGCCGGCTGGGAGGAGCTCTCCAGGACCTTGTCCAGGAAGCTCCGCAGGTTCGCCATCGTGCGGGCGTTCTGCTCCTCGAGCGTGAGGCTTTCGTCGAAGCGGCGGGCCAGCGCCGTCGTCTTCTTGCCCCGTACGTAGAGGGAGCAGGCCAGGTCCGCGCAGACGTAGATGCCGACCGAATTGCCCTGCCGGCCCGCGGGACCGGACAGGGGAGCGACGAGCAGGGTGATGCCCGAGCCGGACTGCGGGGTCACGCAGACCGAGCAGATGCTGGACTTGAGCAGGCTCCTGCGCGCGCCGGTCGACGCGCGCAGCGCGATGCCCACGTACGCGCCGTCCCGCTCCGCCACCACATAGCCCCGGTCCGGTGCCTTGGGGTCGCGCCAGCCGAGGAAGTCGAGGTCTGACCAGGGGGTTTCGGCGAAGCCGGCGGGGAGTGTGAGCCGGCGGGCCTCGCCCTTGGAGCAGTTGACGAAGGACGCGCGGATCTCTTTCTCGCCGATGGGTTTCATGATCCGGAAGTTATCAATCGGGGCCTCATGGCGTCTTCTCCTTTTCTGGTGGCTCTTCGGGTGGCTCTTCGGGTGGCTTCTGGTGGCAGGAGCTGCTCCCCCTCCTCCCGACCCCTAGGAGGTGGGACGCTGATATCCGGTGTCCGTGGTCCGAGCGGGGGCGTGACGGAAGGGGACGGGATGGCCGGGAATGGCGCGGGGGACGACGAGTTGGACCTCGCGGATGCGATCACACTCCTGCGGGAGCAGATCGCCGAGGCCCAGCGGCGCGTGGTCACCGATGGGGACCAGGGGGTCGGTTTCGGTCTGGGCGAGATCACGGTGGAGCTCGGCATGGAACTGGCCCGCACCCGCGGCGTCGACGGCGGGCTGCGGTTCAGTGTGATCGGCCTGGGGGGCAAGAAGGAGAGCACCCGCGGGACCACCCACACGGTCACCGTATGCCTCAAGCCGCACCTGCCGGGGGGCGGCGATCCTGGTGACGTCGAGGTCAACGATGAGGACGAGGACGAGGTCAACGACGAGGTCAACGACGAGGACTAGTACGACGGTTGGCGATCACGCCGTGAACCACGCCGTGAACCACGCCGTGAAGAACGCCGTGAACCACGCCGTGAACCACGCCGCGCAAGGGGGAGAACATGCAGACCGACCGGGTGGTTCAGATCCGCGTTCCCCGGCCGGACCGAGGCGCGGACGGCAAGCCGCGGTTCGGCAGCGGCTACCTGGTGGCGCCGCGGCTGGTCCTGACCGCCGCGCACGTCCTGGGCGACGCGGTGGCCGACGGGCACGGCGGGGTTCTCGTGAGCCAACATGGCGGCGGACAGTTCGCGGCGACCGTGCGGTGGTGCCGGCACGACGATCTCGTCGATGCCGCCCTGCTCGAGGTCGACGACGGAGCCGACTGGCCGGTGCCCGCCTCCCTGCACGATCTGCGCGCCCACCCGCCCCAACGCTGGGGCCAGTTCATCGGCACACGCCCGGGGCCCGTCGGAGCCTGCGGCTTCCCCCGCCTGCAAAAGGACGCGACCGTCCGCAGGGTCGAGCAGTTCGAGGGACACATCAACCCCGCCACCGGCGGCCCGGGCGGCCGCTACGACGTCCTGAGCCTGGACCCGCTGCCTGCCTTCGCCCCGGCGCCCGGGTCCAAGGCCACGAAGTGGTCGGGAATCTCGGGGGCAGCGCTGCTGTCCGGGAACGGGAACCTGCTGGTCGGGGTCTTGTGCCGGGACCGCAAGGCGGCCCATGGGGCCAGGCTGACCGCGGTCCGCGCCGGTGACCTGCTGGCCGAACCCGCCTTCCGCACCCTGCTCCACCAGCACAGCGGCTGGGAGCCCATCCTGGAGGCCGTCGAGCCGGCCGCGCTCCTGGCCCCCGCCGCCCAGGAACGGGACCTGCGCTCCCCGGCGATGCTGCTGCAGGCCGACGTCGAAGCCGTCTCTTTCCGCGACCGCCACACCGAGCTCGCCGATCTCCGCGACTGGTGCCACCGTGAGCAGCCGCAGACCCTAGCGGTACGGGTGTTGACCGGCCCGGGCGGGCAGGGCAAGACCCGCCTCGCCCGCCGGCTGACCGCCCTGCTGCGCGACGCCGGCTGGATCACCGGGCACCTGCGTGCCAACCTCACCGACGACCCCGCAGGACCCGGACCCGACTGGAGCGTCCTGGACACCGCTCGACCCCGGCTGCTCGTCGTCGACTACGCCGAAACGCTGCCCCACCAGGTTCGCCGCCTGATCGAGCATCTCCGCACCGCCCACCACCCCACCCGACTCCTGCTCCTGGCCAGGGCCGAAGGGGAGTGGAAGCACGAGACCCTCAACGCCACCGCCCCCACC
>NZ_SRIC01000434.1 GCF_004684775.1 Streptomyces sp. MZ04 | reverse complement strand
GGGCGGCCCGGGCCGGAAAGCCACCGGAACGCCTGCCCACACACGGGGCGGCCCGGGCCGGAAAGCCACCGGAACGCCTGCCCACACACGGGGCGGCCCGGGCCGGAAAGCCACCGGAACGCCTGCCCACACACGGGGCGGCCTGGGTGGGAAAGCCACCGGAACGCCTGCCCGCACGCGGGGCGGCCCGGGTGGGAAAGCCACCGGAACGCCTGCCCACACACGGGGCGGCCTGGGTGGGAAAGCCACCGGAACGCCTGCCCGCACGCGGGGCGGCCCGGGCCGGAAAGCCACCGGAACGCCTGCCCACACACGGGGCGGCCCGGGCCGGAAAGCCACCGGAACGCCTGCCCACACACGGGGCGGCCCGGGCCGGAAAGCCACCGGAACGCCTGCCCACACACGGGGCGGCCCGGGCCGGAAAGCCACCGGAACGCCTGCCCACACACGGGGCGGCCCGGGCCGGAAAGCCACCGGAACGCCTGCCACAAACGAGGCAGCCCGGGCCGGAAAGCCACCGGAACGTCTGACCGCGAGCGAGGCGGCGTGGCCTCAGGGCTGGCCGTACCCCCGCAGCCGTTCCTCCGCTTCCCGTAGCTGGCCTCCCGACAACAGCGTCGGCGCGTGGCCCGGGATCGCGCTCGCCGTCAGCCAGAGGCGGCACATCCACTCCAGCTGTGCCGTGCGGTCGTACGCCTGGTCCAGAGTGTCTCCGTATGTGATGGTTCCGTGGTTCTGGAGGAGACAAGCTGTGCGCTCGCGCAGGGCGTGCAGCATGTTCTCGGCCAACTCGTCCGAGCCGTACGGCGCGTACCGGGCGACGCGGGCCGGGCCGCCCATCGAGGCCGCCATGTAGTGGATCGGCGGCAGCTCCGGCAGCAGCGTGGAGACGGCCGTGGCGTGCACCGCGTGGGTGTGGACGACGGCTCCGGCGTAGGTGTTGCGGTAGATCGCGAGGTGCATCGGCAGTTCGCTGGTCGGGGCGAGGTCGCCGAAGAGCCGTACGCCGTCGAGGTCGACGCCGACCGCGTCCCGCGGCGTCAGCCGGTCGTAGGGGACGCCGCTCGGGGTGACCAGGATCGTGCCGCCGACGCGTACGGAGATGTTGCCCGACGTGCCGACGACCAGGCCGTCCGAGACGGTCCTGCGCGCGGCCGCGACGAGATCGCCCCAGGCCCGTTCCACCGCGTCCTGCCGCTGCTCAGTCATGCCGCGATCCTGCCAGCCGGCAGCGCGGTGCCGGGCTCTGGCATCGGTTGGCTGGCGATCGACCGGCATCGGGTGATCTTCCAGTAACCTCTGGGGGATTTGTCATGCACGTCGCCATCTGGGGGGAAATATGGCTCGTGATCACAAACCGTCCCGTCGCCGCGCCCGCGTCATCGCGGCCTCCGTGGCGACACTGGCCTTAGGGGGGACCGCCCTCGCCGAGATTCCGGTTTCGGCGGCGGGCAAGCCGAAGGGCCACGACGTGTCGTCGCACCAGAAGAACGTCAACTGGCAGAAGGCGAAGAGCAAGGGCGCACGCTTCGTCTACATCAAGGCCACCGAGTCCCACACGTACCGCAACCCCTACTTCAAGCAGCAGTACAACGGCTCCCGCAACGCGGGCGTGATCCGCGGGGCGTACCACTTCGCCGTACCGAGCAAGTCGTCCGGCAAGAAGCAGGCCGCGTACTTCATGAGCCACGGCGGACGCTGGCGGGCGGACGGCCGGACGCTGCCGCCCGCGCTCGACATCGAGCACAATCCGTACGGCAAACGGAAGTGCTACGGCCTCGGCAAGACCGCCACGGTCAACTGGATCAAGTCCTTCAGCAATGAGGTGAAGCGGCAGACGGGGCGGCGTCCCGTGATCTACACGACCTCGAAGTGGTGGAACGACTGCACGGGCGGCAGCCGCGCCTTCGCGTCGAACCACGCACTGTGGCTCGCACGCTGGTCGTCGTCGGCGGGATCGCTGCCGAAGGGCTGGTCGTACTGGACGTTCTGGCAGCACGACAACAAGGGCAGCCTGCCGGGTGATCAGAATCTCTTCAACGGCTCGATGAACCAGCTGAAGAGGTTCGCCCGAGGGTAGCCCGAGGGCGGTCAGCCCCCTCGGAAGCCCGGATTCCAGGCCTCGTGCCGCCGCTCCGGACGATCTCCTTCACGATTCCGACGGAAGCGGAGCGGCGGCGCCCCGCATCGAGTCACCGCACGGCCCGGCCCAGTTCACTTTCCGTTCACCCAGATTGCCTACGTTCCACTTGCCACTGACGTCCAACAGAAGCCTGGGTAAATGGAACACATCACGCTTCTCCTCGGGATCGTGATCGTTACCGCTCTCGTGTTCGACTTCACGAACGGTTTCCACGACACAGCCAACGCGATGGCTACCACCATCTCGACCGGCGCCCTCAAGCCCAAGACGGCGGTGGCCATGTCCGCCGTGCTGAACCTCGTCGGAGCATTCCTCTCCGTCGAAGTCGCCAAGACGATCTCTGGCGGCATCGTCAACGAGGACGGACTGAAGACCGAGGTCATATTCGCGGCCCTGGTGGGCGCGATCCTCTGGAATCTGCTGACCTGGCTGGTGGGCCTGCCCTCCAGTTCCTCCCACGCACTCTTCGGCGGCCTCATCGGCGCCGCGGTCATGTCGATGGGCTGGTCGTCGATCGACGGCGGCACCGTCGTCACCAAGATCCTCCTCCCGGCCCTCGCCGCGCCGCTCGTGGCGGGTCTCGCCGCGATGGCGGCCACGCGCCTGACATACCGGATCGGCCGCAACACCGACACCAAGGCCACCGCCAAGGGCTACCGCGCGGGCCAGATCGCCTCCGCGGGCCTCGTCTCGCTGGCGCACGGCACGAACGACGCGCAGAAGACCATGGGCATCATCACGCTCGCCCTGGTCACCGGCGGCGTCCTCAACCCCGGCGCGAACCCGCCGCTGTGGGTCATCGTCTCGGCCGGTGTGGCCATCGCGCTCGGTACGTACCTGGGCGGCTGGCGCATCATCCGCACCATGGGCAAGGGCCTGACCGACCTCCAGCCGCAGCAGGGCTTCGCCGCCCAGACCAGCGCCGCGACGGTCATCCTCGCCTCGTCGCACATCGGCTTCTCGCTCTCCACCACGCAGTCCTGCTCCGGCGCCGTGATGGGCGCGGGCCTCGGCCGCAAGGGCGGTGTGGTCCGCTGGTCCACGGCGACCCGCATGTTCGTCGCCTGGGGTCTGACACTCCCGGCCGCCGGCCTGGTCGGTGCGGGGGCCGAGTTCCTCACCAAGCAGGGCACCTGGGGCATCGCGGTGACCGCCGCGCTCCTGATCGGCGGCTCGACCGTCATCTGGGCGCTCTCCCGGCGCAATGCCGTCGACCACACGAACGTCGCGGACGACGAGATCGACGGCTCCGACGAGGAGCCCGCCGGTGTCGTGACCACCGCGATCGCCGCCGTCACGCCGCCGCCCACCGGCGCCGCCGCGACGGCCGCCACCGACGACGACCACGTCAAGGCCACCATCCCGGCCCCGACCGGCTCCGTGGCGGACCCCGCCCGGCCTGCCACGGTGTAAGGACAGATCAGCATGGACATCGACTGGGCAGCGCTCGGCTCCGTCTTCGGAGTCAGCCTCGTGGTGACGGTCGCCCTGGTGGGCCTGTTCACCCTCGGCATCGTCGGCCTCTCCAAGCACGAGGCGGCCACCTCCGGCGCCTCTGCCGCCACGGGCGGCAACGCGGTGGCGGCGCGCGCGGGCGCGTACCTGTGCTTCGCGCTGTGCGCGGCCGCGGTGGCGTACGGGATCTATCTGATCGTCGCCTGACGACCGGAGATCGTCTCCTGACGACCGGAGATCGTCTCCTGACGACCGGAGTTCAGGGTGGGGTGCGGGACGCTTCGGCGCCTTGCGCCCCACCTTCGTATGTGGGCCTTGGCACACTCTCCCGTCGCAGGTCAACGGCGAGTTGACGGGCGTTCGCGGGGCGTGGTGGACTGCCGGAGCCATTACGGCGGCAGGAGAGGAAGCCGGTGCGAATCCGGCGCGGTCCCGCCACTGTCACCGGGGAGCTGACTCCCCGGAAGCCAGGAACTCTCGCCGCCGATCACGTCGAACCAGGGCGCGGACACCCTGAGTGAGGACATATCGCCATGCGCGGCCGCCCGTTGCCGGTTCCTGTGCCCCTGCCCGTCCGGGCCGCACCCCTCGCTCTCCTTCGCACCACGGTCGGCTGAACCCATGTGTGCCGATCGCGACTTCGCGTACGGCGCCGCCGCCGGGCTCCTCGGTGACCTGCTCCTCGGTGATCCTCGCCGCGGGCATCCGGTCGCCGCGTTCGGGCGTGCGGCGGGTGCCGTCGAGCGTGTCCTGTGGCGGGACCACCGCGGGTGGGGTGCGCTGCACGCCGCGGTGTGCGCCGGGGGTGCGGCGGGTGCCGCCGCCCTGGCCTCTTCTCTTGTACGTCGTCACTCGCGCGCCGGATCCGTCGCGTTGACCGCCGCCGCGACCTGGGCCGTGGTCGGCGGGACCTCGCTCGGGCGTGAGGCGCGGGCCATCGGCGGTGCGCTCGCCGCGGGGGACATCGAGGTGGCGCGGGAGCGGCTGCCGCATCTGTGCGGGCGCGATCCGCAGGCACTGGATGCCGATGGCATCGCGCGGGCCGTCGTCGAGTCCGTCGCCGAGAACACGTCCGACGCCGTCGTGGGCGCGCTGGTCTGGGGGGCGTTGGGCGGGGTGCCGGGCCTTGTCGGGTTCCGGGCCGTGAACACGCTGGACGCCATGGTCGGGCACAAGTCCGCGAAGTACCTCCGGTACGGGTGGGCGTCCGCTCGGCTCGATGACGTCCTGGGGTGGCCCGGGGCCCGGCTCACCGCCCTGCTCGCCGCTGCTGCCGGGGACTCGCCCTCCGGGGCGCTGCGAGCTTGGCGTGACGATGCCGGCAAGCATCCGAGTCCCAACGCGGGGCCTGTCGAGGCGGCCTTCGCG
>NZ_SRIC01000433.1 GCF_004684775.1 Streptomyces sp. MZ04 | reverse complement strand
CCCCATCCCCCGCGTCCGTCCACGCCGCGGCGCACAGCGCCCGCAGCCCGTCCAGTACGTCACCCTCACCGTCAAGCACCAGCTCGGGCCCCCGCACCGATGCGGTCCACCCGCCGCAGTCGAATCCGCCCTCCGCCGAGGTGACTTCGGGCTGTCCGTTCAGCATGCCGCGCAGATCCGCGTCCACATACGTCGGCCGGTGCTCGGGCGGGGCCGCCAGCAGGTGGGCGCCGTCCGTCACTCCGGTCAGGACGAGCAGCGAGTCCACCCCGCCGTTGAACGCACCCTCGATGTCCGTGTCGAGCCGGTCCCCCACGACCAACGGCCGCTCGGCCCCCGTCCGCAGGATCGTCTCGCGGTGCATCGGAGGCAACGGCTTCCCCGCCACCTGCGGCTCAGCACCCGTCGCGATCCGGACCACCTCGACCGCGGCGCCATTGCCGGGCGCGATGCCCCGCGCACTCGGAATCGTCAGGTCCGTGTTGGACGCGAACCACGGCACCCCGCGCGCGATCGCGTAACAGGCCTCGGCGAACCGCCCCCACGCCAGCTCCGGCCCCCCGTACCCCTGCACGACCGCCACCGGCTCGTCGTCGGCCGACTCCACCGGCTCGAGCCCGCGCTCCCGCAGCGCGACCCGCAGCCCTTCCCCGCCGATCACCAACACCCGTGCCCCCGCAGGGACCTGCTCGCTCACCAACCGCGCGGCCGCCTGCGCCGACGTGATCACATCCGACGCCCCGGTCGGGATGCCCAGCTCCGTCAGATGCCCGGCGACCGCGTCCGGCGTGCGCAGCGCGTTGTTCGTCACGTACGCGAGATGCATCCCGCCCGCCCGCGCCGTCCCCAGCGACTCGACCGCGTGCACGATCGCGTGCCCTCCCGCGTACACCACCCCGTCCAGATCGAGCAGCGCCGTGTCGTACGCCTCACTCAGCACACCCCGGCTGCCTTCGGGCCGTGTCCTGACGGTCTGGCTCATTACGCATCGCTCCTCGATCGATCCCACTCCCCCGATCATCGCTCATGCCACTGACACACATACGATGCAGCAATGAACACAGCGGGTGACACGGACGACCATGGCCTCGACCTGATCCCGTTCCGAGGCGTGCGGTACGTCCCCCAACGGGTCGGCAGCCTGGCCGCGGTGACCTCTCCGCCGTACGACGTGGTCGTACGGCCCGACGGCCTGCTTCACCTGGAGTCCGCCGACCCGCACAACATCGTCCGGCTGATCCTCCCGCAGGCCATCACGCCCGCCGCCCGCAACGACCAGGCCGCGGACACCCTGCGCACCTGGCTCGACCAGGGCATTCTCGCGCCCGACCCGGAGCCCAGCCTCTACATCTACGAGCAGCGCGACGGCGAGATCCTGCAGCGCGGCATCATCGGCGCCCTGCGTCTCTCGGAGGCGGCGGACGGCATCGTCCTGCCCCACGAGGACGTCATGCCCCATGTCGTCGAGGACCGCGCGGCCCTGATGCGCGCGACGAGCGCCAACCTCGAACCATTGCTGCTGACTTACCGCTCCGAAAGCAACGCCACAGGCGCCCTGGCGGTCATCGAGCGCACCGCACTGAACAAGCCACTGTTGTCGACAACCACGGAAGACGGCTTCAGCCACCGCCTCTGGGCGGTCACCGACCCCGCCGAGCTCGCCGAGATCCGGACAGATCTCGCCCGCCATCAGGCCCTGATCGCGGACGGACACCACCGCTGGGCGACCAACCTGCGGCTGCGCTCCGAGCACCCGTCCCCCAGCCCGTGGGACTACGGCCTGGTCCTCCTGGTGGACACCGCGCGCTACCCGCTCCGGGTCCGCGCCATCCACCGCTACCTGCACCAACTCCCGGTCGCTGACGCCCTGGCGGCCCTGGCGGACACCTTCCGCGTACGCACCCTCGAAGGCCCCCTGCCCCGCGCGCTGGACGCCCTGGCTGAGGCCGCCACCGAAGGCAACGCCTTCCTCCTCGCCGGGGACGGCCGCTACCACCTCATCGACCGTCCGTCCCCCGACCTCCTCTCGCGTACGATCCGCGCCGACCGCCCCGAGGCCTGGCGCACCCTCGACGCGACGGTCCTGCACTCCACGCTCCTCGACCACATCTGGCGGATCCCGGACGCCCCCGAGCACATCGCCTACATCCACGACACCGAAGCGACCGTGGAGAAGGCGGAGCGCGACGGCGGCACGGCGATCCTGATGCACCCGGTCCGCGAAGAGGTCGTACGCGACCTGGCCCGCCAAGGGGTCACAATGCCCCGCAAGTCGACGTCCTTCGGCCCCAAGCCCGCGACGGGCCTGGTCCTGCGCAGCCTCGACGTCTGAACCTCCCGCAGCACGCGGATACGACAACGGGCGGGCTCCCTGGTGGGAGCCCGCCCGTTGTCGCAACTAAGTCAGCGCTCAGCCCTTGCCGTCCGAGTCACCCTCTTCATCATCTTCATCGTCCGCGTCGTTCTGGACGACGGTGACGTCACTGTCCGACGCCTCCACGACGACGGTGCCGTCGGCCTCGTCCTCATCAAGAGCGTCGACGAACTCGACACCGTCCAGCTCGGCGAGCCGGTCCGACGCGTCGGTGCTGCCGTCCTTGTCGGACTCGACGACCTTCGCGAACCACTCGCGCGCCTCGTCCTCACGCCCCGCCGCGAGCAGCGCGTCGGCGTACGCGTACCGCAGCCGCGCGGTCCACGGCTGCGTGGAGTTCGACGCCAGCTCGGGGCTCTGCAGGGTGACGATCGCGGCATCGATCTGCCCCATGTCACGCCGGGCGCCGGCGGCCACGAGCCGCATCTCGACCTGCCCCGCCTTGTCCAGCTTCGCCACCTCGGGCCCGCCGGCCATGTCCAGCGCCTTCTCGGGCCGGCCGAGACCGCGCTCGCAGTCCGCCATGACGGGCCACAGCTCGACGCTGCCGGTCATCCGCCGGGCGGCCCGGAACTCGGCGAGGGCCTCGCTGTACTTCTGCGTCGCGTACGCGGCGAAGCCCGCGGCCTCACGGACAGCGGCGACACGCGACGCGAGGCGCAGCGCGACCCGCGAGTACGCGTAGGCCTGCTCGGGGTCCTCGTCGATGAGGTTGGCGACCATCACCAGGTTCTTGGCGACGTCCTCAGCGAGCCCCTTGGGAAGGCTCTGCAGCTCCTGCTGTACGTCCTTGTCGATCTCGTGCCCCGTGACGTCGTCCGGGATCGGCAGCCGCTTGATCGGCTCACGGTCCCGGTCCCGGTCGTCACGCCCGCGGTACCCACCACGGTCGCCATCGCGCCGGTCATCACGCCCACGGAACCCACCACCGGGCCGTCCGCCACGGCTGTCGTCACGACGCGGCCCACGGTCGTCCCGCCCGCGGTAACCACCGCCACCGCCACGGCTGTCATCACGACGGAAACCACCACGGTCACCACCGCGATCGCCGCCACGATCGTCACGCCGGTCATCGCGACGGTCATCCCGACGGAAGCCACCACGATCGCCACCGCGGTCGTCACGCCGGTCATCGCGGCGATCATCGCGACGGAACCCGGGACGATCCCCGCCACGGCTGTCGTCCCGACGGAACCCACCACGGTCACCACCGCGATCGCCACCGCGGTCATCGCGCCTGTCGTCACGCCGGTCATCCCTACGGAAGCCGGGCCGGTCGCCGCCACCACGAGGCCGGTCATCGCGGCGGTCGTCACGTCGATCATCGCGCCGGAAGCCACCACGGTCACCGCCACGGTCATCACGGCGGTCATCCCGACGATCGTCGCGGCGGAAGCCACCACGGTCGCCACCGCGGTCGTCACGCCGGTCATCGCGGCGATCATCGCGACGGAACCCGGGACGATCCCCGCCACGGCTGTCGTCCCGACGGAACCCACCACGGTCACCACCGCGATCACCACCGCGATCGCCACCGCGGTCGTCACGCCTGTCGTCACGCCGGTCATCCCTACGGAAGCCGGGCCGGTCACCGTCACGGCGGTCGTCACGACGCGGGAAGCCGGAGGTCGAGCGGTCGTCACGACGGAAGGCCGGACGATCCCCGTCACGACGGTCGTCACGACGCGGGAAACCAGAGGTCGAGCGGTCATCGCGACGGAACGGGGGACGCCCACCGCCCTCACGGTCGTCACGCCCGCGGTAACCGCCGCCACCGCCACGGCTGTCATCACGACGGAAGCCACCACGGTCACCACCGCGATCGCCACCGCGGTCGTCACGCCTGTCGTCACGTCGGTCATCGCGACGGAACCCGGGACGGTCGCCGCCACGGCTGTCACCACCGCGGCTGTCGTCACGACGGAAACCACCATGGTCACCGCCGCGATCGTTGTCGCGACGCTGCCCGCCACGGTCATCGCGACGCGGTCCGCCAGAAGTGGGACGGTCGTCGCGGCGGAACGGAGGGCGCCCGCCACTGCGGTCGCCACGGTCGTTGTCCCGACGGGGCGCCCCACCGCGGTATCCGCCCCGGTCGCCACCGTCCCGGCGGCGCTGCTCGCGCTCCGGTCGCTCGTCGGGAGAGTTGGTGGACATCGGTGACTCCTAGTCTTCGGTACCGCAGTCATTCTCGCGCAGCCGGGTAGCCGGCGCGCTTCGACAAAAACAAAAAGGACCCCTGGTCCCAGCGTGGACGCTGGGACCAGGGGTCCTCCAAAGATTGTTCGGCGGCGTCCTACTCTCCCACAGGGTCCCCCCTGCAGTACCATCGGCGCTTTGAGGCTTAGCTTCCGGGTTCGGAATGTAACCGGGCGTTTCCCTCACGCTATGACCACCGAAACCCTATGAAATATCCCGCGAAAAACTCGCCGGATCTCAAACAGGGCAGCGAACAAGCACACTCTTCAATTAAATAGTGACGCTGTTCAGCCGACACAACTGTTCGTTGTTTCAGAACAAACACAGTGGACGCGAGCAACTGAGGACAAGCCCTCGGCCTATTAGTACCAGTCACCTCCACCCGTTACCGGGCTTCCAGATCTGGCCTATCAACCCAGTCGTCTACTGGGAGCCTTAACCCCTCAA
>NZ_SRIC01000432.1 GCF_004684775.1 Streptomyces sp. MZ04 | reverse complement strand
GAACGTGCCCCCGCCACGATGACCGCATGGCCCTTCACCTGCGAAAGTGCCGAATAGCGATAGCCACGGCACTGGTCACCAGCCTCGTGACCCACCTCCCCGCGACCGCCGCCCAAGCCAGTGCAGCGCAACGCGGAGCCCCGTGCACGGCCCGCAAGGACCCGGCCCTCGCCGCCCAGCTCTCCCGCGCCATCCGCGCCCTCCTGGCCGCCCGGCGCGGCACCGTCTCCGTAGCCGTCCACGACCCCGACAGGGGCCTCAATTGCGCCCTGGCCGGCCACCACCGCCACGACACGGCGAGCGTAGCCAAGGTCATGATCATGGAGGCGGCGCTGCGCCGGGCCCAGGACTGGCGGCGCGGACTCACCGCCTGGGAGCGCGGCAGGATCCGCCCCATGATCATCCGCTTCACCCCGTACGGCCTCTGGGGCCTGACCCGGACCACCGCAGCCGACCAGCTCCGCCTCCTCGGCGTCCTCACCGGAGCCGGAGCCAAAGCCGCAGCACGGGCCCGCGCCCTGCTGAACCCCGCCTCACGCGCGTACGCCCTGAAGCAGCTGAACGAGGTGCGCCGCGACCAGCGCCGGGGCCTGCCCGCGGGAATGCCCCGCGGCACCAAGGCGTCCTCTCGCACGGCAACCCCACGATGAAGTACGGGGTCCGCACCATCGAACGCGTCGCACAGGCCGTGCACCGCGCACTCGGAAGGGCCGCGCCGCGGGGCAGGGACTGACCCGGAGAGCGAGATCAGCGAAGTCCCCGACGGCTCGGTCCCGCCGGAGAGCGAGCCCGAGGCCCCGCCGGAAGCCCCACCCGAACAGGACTCGGCCAACCGGTGAAAATCGGGCGCGAACGGGTGCCTGGGCGCCGGAAGTTGTCGTAGTGTCGCCTGGGTCGGCCCGCAGGGGAGCTTGAGCACAAGAGTGCGGGTGGCGGCACGCAGAGTCGTCAAGGGGAGGGGTCCACGGTCATGGCGGCGGTATTCGGCAGGCGGTTGCGCAGGGGAGCGGTGACCACCGCGGTGGCCGCGGCGGCGGTGGCGGCACTCGCCGCGTCCCAGGCCCCGGGCGCGACGAACGTCCCGCGCGACGAGCGAGCGGGGGCATCCGACGCCACGCCGCCACCCGAGGACTCCGCGACCGGCAACTCGCCCTACTACACGGACCTGCCGCCCCTGAACACCCCGGTCCCGCCGACCGGCGCGCCCACCGGCGGCGACTCGGACGCCGCGGTCGCGGGCGGCATCCCGGCCACGGTCCTGGACGCGTACAAGAAGGCCGAGTCCTCGCTCGCCGCCTCCAAGCCGGGCTGCAACCTCCCCTGGGAGCTGCTCGCGGCGATAGGCAAGGTCGAGTCCGGCCAGGCCCGCGGCGGCCGCGTGGACGCGAACGGCACCACCCTCAAGCCGATCCTCGGCCCGGTCCTCAACGGCAACGGCTTCGCGAAGATCACGGACACCGACAACGGCGCGTACGACGGCGACAGGACGCACGACCGCGCGGTCGGCCCCATGCAGTTCATCCCGTCGACGTGGGACACCTGGGCGCAGGACGGCAACGGGGACGGCAAGAAGAACCCGAACAACATCTACGACGCCGCGCTCGCCGCGGGCCACTACCTCTGCGCGAGCGACCGCGACCTGTCCGACGAGTCCGGCGGCGGCGACCTGCACCAGGCGATCCTGAGCTACAACCACTCGACGGCGTACCTGAACACGGTCCTGACGTGGCTGGAGTACTACCGCAAGGGCACCCACGAGATCCCCGACGGCACGGGCGTCCTGCCGGACGACCGCAGCGACGGCGGCCGGCCGAGCATCACCCCGAGCCCGGCGCCGGGCGGCTCCGGTTCGCCCTCGACCTCGCCGAAGCCGAGCAAGCCCGGTACGGACAAGCCCGGTACGGACAAGCCCGGTTCAGGCAAGCCGACCGAGCCCGGCAGCGGCGGCAGCACCGGCCCGACCACGCCGCCCGGCGGTGGCGGCTCCGAGAGCCCCGACCCCACTCCCTCGCCCACCGACCGAGTCTCGCGCCTGGAGGACGCGGGCACCGGCAAGCTCTCCGCGACGGCGGGCGACGCCTTCGCCGGACGCGTCGTGGTGCGTACGGAGTCCGCGTCGGGATCCACCGTGGCCAAGGTCCAGGTCAAGTTCGCGATCGTCGGTGACACGGACGCCCGCTTCGACGGCGGCGCCACGAGCGCCACGGTCACCACGAGCGCCACCGGCAAGGCCACCGCTCCGGTGATCAAGGCGGGGGAGGAGAGCGGTGAGTTCACGGTGCGGGCCACGGTCGTCGGCCGCTCGCTGCCCGGCCTCGACTACACGGCGACGGTCACCGCGCGCCAGGCCGACGCCCTGGTCAGGACCGGCGACAAGGCGCTGACCTGCGCGCCGGGCGCGGAGTTCGCCGACCAGGTGGAGGTCAAGGCGACGTACAAGGGAGCGGCCGCCGACGGCGTCGCGGCCACCGCCACCATGATCAAGTCGATGGACGACCCCACGGCCAACGACAAGGGCCCCTACTTCAAGGACGCGGACGGCAAGCCGGTCCGCACGCTCAAGACTCTGAAGACGGACGCCGACGGCGTGCTCAAGCTCCCGAAGATGTACGCGGACGACACGGCGGGCACCTATCTGCTCCGCATCACCACCGCGGGCGGCGCGACGCTCACGGTCGAACTGAAGGTGGCGGCCCCGGCGGCCTAGCCGCACCGCACGTCTCCCGAGCAACGCCCCTGCGCCCGCACGGCGCAGGGGCGTTCCTGTGTGTGCAACGTGTTCTCATCTCGCCGCCGCGTTGCTACGGTGCCCCAGCCCTGACGCCCTGTCAGTTCATGGTTGCTGTCAACAGTGTCCCCGCCTCGGGAGGATCCGCATGCGCGCTCTCATCGCCGCCGCGACCGGTCTTGCCGTCGCCTTCGCCCTGGTCCTGACGATCACGTCGATCGGAGCCCCGCCCGGCGAGACCTCACCGGAGCCGCTCCTCACCACCGTCCCCAAGCACCCATAACGTAGGGAGGGCCGCCGCGATGCGCCGCAAGGCCAGCCTGATCCTGCTCGCCTTCGCCGTCTTCTTCACGGCGATGTCCCCGCTCATGCGCTGGTACGCCTTCCCGCGCCTCGCCAAGATCCCGCCGAGCCAGTACCAGGAGGCGGTCCTGGAGGCGCAGAACCCGACCCTCATCGACTACGGCTCCATGACGGCCAAGAAGGTCGACAAGGTCACCATCGTGCAGACCCTCAAGGGCAACGTGGAGGCCTCGGAGAAGGTCGAGAAGAGCGCCGACCGCGACGTCGTCGTCTGGGACGCCCTCTCCTACGTCCAGGACGCCGACGGCAAGATGGTCTCCAAGATCCCCGAGCGCTACATCTTCGACGCGCACAGCCAGGAGCCGGTGCACGCCAAGGGCGAGGAGGTCGACGGGGACCCGGTCAAGCGCCAGGGCATCGAGTTCAAGTGGCCCTTCCTGACCGAGAAGCGGGACTACGAGTACTTCGACGCGCAGGCCCGCGTCACCAAGCCCATCCACTACAAGGGCACGCAGACGTTCCGCGGCGTGAAGGTCTACTACTTCGAGCAGACGATCCCCTGGACCAAGGTCCCCTTCCCCAAGACGATGCCGGTCAAGGGCATCACTCCGGAGTCCCTCGCCAAGACCGGCACCACCCGCTGGTACACCACGGTCCGCAAGTTCTGGGTCGAGCCGACCACCGGGGCACCCGTCTACGGCGAGGAGATCCAGAGGAACGAACTGCGCGGCGGCACGCTCCTAGGGGGGCGCGACAAGGTGACGGTGTTCTCCGGGCACGTGAAGATGCGCGAGGACTACATCAAGGACACGGTCGACCTGGTGAAGTCCCAACGCGTCCTGGTCCTCCTCCTGACGTCCTATCTCCCCTGGGGTTTCCTGGGCCTCGGCCTGCTTCTGCTCGCGCTCTCCCTCTGGCTGGAGGCCCGCAGTCGAAGGCCGGGCGAGCCGGAACCCACGGCGGCCCCCGAGCCGGAACCGGTCAACGCCTGAGCCGCGCCTTGGTGAACCGCGTGGCCTCGGCCCCCACCGGATCCTCCGGCCACGGATGCTTCGGATACCGCCCGCGCAGCTCCGCCCGCACCGCCCGGTAGCCGTCCCGCCAGAAGGACGCGAGATCGGCGGTGACGGCCGCGGGACGCCCGGCGGGGGACAGCAGATGGACGAGGACGGGTACGGTGCCGTCCGCGATGCGCGGGGTCTCGGCGAGGCCGAACATCTCCTGCAACTTCACGGCGAGTACGGGCTGTTCGGGGTCGGCGTAGTCGATCCGGATTCTGGACCCGCTCGGCACCGCCACCCGCTCCGGAGCGAGCGCGTCGAGACGGGTGGCCTCACCGGTCGCCCACGGCAGGAGGCGGCCCAGCGCCTGCCCCGCGTCGATGCGCCGCAGGTCGGCCCGGCGCCGTGCCTTCGACAGCTCGGGCTCCAGCCACTCGTCCACGCGCGCGTGGAGGGCATTTTCCGATACGTCGGGCCAGGGCGCCCCGATGTGCCGGTGCAGAAAGGCAAGCCGCTGCCGCAGCTCCCGAGCACCCTGGGACCAGTTCAGGAGCGCGGTCCCTTCTTCCATGAGCCCGGCGAGCAGCCCTTCTCGTACGAGTCCGGGGGCGGGCTTCTTGAGGGGCCGCACCGCCAACTCCACGGCCCCCAGCCGCTCGACGTGCCGCGCGACGAGATCCCCGTCGCCCCAGCCGACCTCATCGCCTTCGCTGTACAGCGGCGCGGCCGCGCTCCGGGCGACGTCCTCGTCGATGTGCCCGGCGAGCAGCACACGCGCGTGCCCCGCGCCTACGGGGCGGTCCGCCACGGCTACGGAGATCCACTCGGCGCCGCTCAGCGCGGACCCGGGCCTGATCTCGCCCCGGGGCCCGCCGACCATGAGATACGTCCCGTCCGCCACCCGCCGCCCGACCCGCTCGGGAAACGCGAGCGCGGCAACGAGCCCGGCGGCACGATCATCGCCCCCGGCACCACCCTTCTCCCACCCC
>NZ_SRIC01000431.1 GCF_004684775.1 Streptomyces sp. MZ04 | reverse complement strand
GCTGTCCTGGAAGGACCGGACCAGGACCTCGTAGAACACGGCGCGTTTGAACCACTCGGGATCGCGGTCCTTCGCGGGTGTGTCCTCGAAAGTGTCCTGGACGGGCTCATTGACGATCATGATGTGGGTGACCCTCCGATCAACGGTGAGGACGGTCGCAGGACCCTGAGGATGTGCGCGGGCGCGTGGCCCGGCTCGAGGCGCACATAGTTGGCCCTGCCCCAGTGGTAGGTCTCGCCGGTGAGCTCGTCGCGCACCGGCACGGTCTCGTGCCAGTGGAGGCCGAGTTCCGGCATGTCCAACGAGACCGTCGCCTCCTGGGTGTGGTGGGGGTCGAGGTTGGCGACCACCAGAACCGTGTTCGAGCCGTCCGGGTCGCCCGGGGACCTGACCGTCTTCGAGTACGCGATCACCGCCTCCTGGTCGGTGGAGTGGAAGTGCAGGTCACGCAGTTGGCGCAGGGCGGGGTTGGCGCGCCGTACGCGGTTCAGCGTGCTGATGAGGGGTGCGATGGTGGAGCCGGAGTTCTTCGCCGACTGCCAGTCCCGCGGCCGCAGTTGGTACTTCTCCGAATGCAGATACTCCTCGCTGTCGGCCCGTGCCGGGGCGTTCTCGCACAGTTCGTACCCGCTGTAGACGCCCCACGTCGGCGAGAGGGTTGCGGCGAGCACGGCGCGCACCTCGAAGGCGGGGCGGCCGCCGTCCTGGAGGTAGGCGTGCAGGATGTCCGGGGTGTTGACGAAGAAGTTCGGCCGCAGGTAGTGCGCCGTCTCGCCCGACAACTCCCTTAGGTAGTCCGTCAGTTCACCCTTCTCGTTGCGCCAGGTGAAGTACGTGTACGACTGCTGGAAGCCGATCGCCGCGAGGGTGCGCAGCATCGCGGGACGGGTGAACGCCTCCGCCAGGAAGATGACGTCGGGGTCGGTGCGCCGGATGTCGGCGAGCACCTCGTCCCAGAAGACGACGGGCTTGGTGTGCGGATTGTCGACGCGGAAGATACGTACGCCGTGGTCCATCCAGAACCGCAGCAGACGTACGGTCTCGGCGACCAGGCCCGGCATGTCGCGGTCGAAGGCCAGGGGATAGATGTCCTGGTACTTCTTCGGCGGGTTCTCCGCGTACGCGATGGTGCCGTCGGCGCGGTGCGCGAACCACTCGGGGTGTTTGTCCACCCACGGGTGGTCGGGGGAGCACTGCAGCGCGAAGTCCAGGGCCACTTCGAGGTCCAGGCCGGCGGCACGGCGTACGAAGGCGTCGAAGTCGTCGAGCGTGCCGAGGTCGGGGTGGACCGCGTCGTGGCCGCCCTCGGGGGAACCGATCGCCCAGGGCACACCGACGTCGTGCGGCCCTGGGGAGAGGGAGTTGTCGGGGCCCTTGCGGAAGGTGCTGCCGATGGGGTGGATCGGCGGCAGATAGACGACGTCGAAGCCCATCTCGGCGATCGCGGGCAGCCGCTCGGCCGCGGTACGGAAGGTGCCGGACACCGCGGGCTCGCCCTCGCGCACGACAGCGCCCTCGGAGCGCGGGAAGAACTCGTACCAGGACCCGAACAGCGCCCGCCGCCGCTCCACGAGCAGCGGCAGCGGCTCCGACTCCGTGACGAGCTCACGGAGCGGATACCGGGCGAGGACCGCGTCGACCTCCGGGGTCAGCGCGGCGGCGAGGCGGGCCGCGACGGGGCGTCCGGTGTCGCGCAGGGCCTCGGCGGCGGTGCGCAGGGTGGCGCGGCGGCCCTTGCTCACCGGGGCTGCGGCGGCGGCGCGTTCGTGCAGCCGTGCGCCTTCTTCCAGGACGAGTTCGGTGTCGATGCCCGCCGGTATCTTGATCTGCGCGTGGTGCCGCCACTGCGTGACGGGGTCGCCCCACGCCTCGACGCGGTACGACCAGTTCCCCGCCGCGTCCGGCGTGACGTCCGCGCCCCACCGGTCGGTGCCGGGGGCCAGCTCGCGCATCGGCGTCCAGGGTCCGGCGCGCCCCTCGGGGTCGAGCAGCACGGCATTGGCGGCGACCGCTTCGTGCCCTTCACGGAAGACGGTGGCCGTGACCTGGAAGGTCTCACCGACCACGGCCTTGGCGGGCCTGCGCCCGCCGTGCACCTGCGGCGCGATGTCGAGCACGGGGATGCGGCCGGGCGGTGCGTCCTGTGGAGCCGGGTCCTGCTGTGCGGCGGGGGCTCGCTGTGCGGCCGGGTCCTCCCGGCTCTTGGGCACCTTCTCGGGGGCCTTCGCCGAAGCCTTCGCCGGCGGGCGGGTTGAGGGCATGACCACTCCTGTCCGCGTTACATGAGTGGGGCGGATACGGGGGTGTGGAGGGTTCCGCTGTGTGCGTACCGGGGGAGCCTTCCCACGGTTTTCGGGTGGGCAATCCGGCGCTTTGTTAACTACTAGTGCGTAAGGCCTCATACAAGACCGGCAGCAAGGCGAGTCTGTATGGGCACATGCCGGGCGCACATAAGACCGGCCCCGCCTGTCGAGGCGGGGCCGGTCCGGGGATGTGCTGTGTTCTACGGGTTGTTGACCTGCAGGAGCTTGTTCGGTGAGCCGAGGCCGCTGCCGGTGACCTTGCCCGGTACCGCGCGGTCGGTGAGCGCCTTGCTCACCTCGGCCGGTGAGGCCGCCGCGTGGTCGGCGAGGTAGAGCGCCGCCGCGCCCGCCACATGCGGCGAGGCCATCGACGTACCGGAGATGGTGTTCGTGGCGCTGTCGCTCGTGTTCCACGCCGATGTGATGCCGACGCCGGGTGCGAACAGGTCAAGACTGGCACCCCAGTTGGAGAAGCTTGCCTTGGCGTCCTTGGCGTCGGTCGCGCCGACGGTGACCGCTTCCTTCACGCGGGCCGGCGAGGACAGGAACGCGGGAAGCCCGTCGTTCCCCGCCGCGACCGTGTAAGTGACCCCGGACGCGATCGAGTTGCGCACGGCGGCGTCCAACTGGACGTTGGCCGAGCCACCGAGGCTCATGTTCGCTACGGCGGGCTTCTTGGCGTGCTTGGTCACCCAGTCGATGCCGGCGATGACCTGTGCGGTCGTGCCCGAGCCCGCGTTGTCGAGGACGCGCACGCCCACGACGTTCGCCTTCTTGGCCACGCCGTACTTCTGGCCCGCGACGGTCGCGGCGACGTGCGTGCCGTGGCCGTTGCCGTCCTGCGCCGTGGCGTCGTTGTCGATGAAGTCCCAGCCGCTGCTCGCGCGCCCGCCGAAGTCCGTGTGCGTGCTGCGGATTCCGGTGTCGATGACGTACGCGGTCACGCCCTGGCCCGCGGATTCGGGCCAGGTGTAGGACTTGTCGAGCGGAAGGTTCTTCTGGTCGATCCGGTCGAGCCCCCAGGAGGGCGGATTCTTCTGCGTGTGGTCCAGGGACACCATGCTGTCCTGGACGACGGAGGCGACGTTCGAGTCTCCCGCGAGGCGCTTGGCCTCGTTCGAACCCGCCTTCACCGCATAGCCGTTGAGCGCGGTGCTGTAGGTGTGACTGATTTTCGCGCCGTACTTCTCGGCGATGCCCTTGCCCGCCTCCGAGGGGGCCTTCGTCCCTCCCTTGAGTGTGACGATGTAACTGCCGCTGATGGAACCGGGCTCCCCGGCGCCGAGTATCTGCCCCAGCGGGGCCTCGGCGGGGGCTGCGTGTGCGGGCAGCGTGATGGCCGAAAGTACGGCCGCCGTGGTGACGGCGGTGACGGCTCCCGCCCACCGCAAACGCTTCGTTCGCGACAAAGTCATACGCTGGCTTCCCTCCCCAACTTGACGTGCGGCCCGAGGAGTTGGACCGGTGATCTGCCGGGTCCCCCGTATCTCCACGGGCGCCACTTGGCAGCCTCTCGTGTGCTGTGGGGCCCTACAAGACCACACGGCGTGGGGGAATCGGCCATATCGCCCGTGGGGGTGGTGTGAGGGTTGCGGCGATTTTCGGACGAGTGCGGGTGCCGTCCGCGCGAGCGGAACGCTGAGGTGCGTGTTGTCGCAGGTCGACGTCCGATGTCCGCCAGCGGTGTGCCTGCGGTGCAGGTCACGCTGGCGGCATGAACACCCAGCCGACAGCGTCCGAAACCGACCCGGTGGCCGTCCTCACCGCCATGTACGAGGCCGAGGGCCGCTATCTGGCCGCCGGCGGCCCCGGCCAGGCCTCCTTCGACCTGCTCGCCCCGTACTTCGCGCCCGACGTCGTCCTGCACCAGGCCGACGCCCTCCCGTACGGCGGCACCTGGCGCGGCCACGCCGGCATGGTGCGGTTCTTCCTCGCCATGGCCGAGGCGTGGGAGTCCTTCGAGATCGGCGAGCAGGAGTTCCTCGCGGCGGGCGACAAGGTCGTCGTCCACAGCCAGGTCGTGGCGCGGGCCCGCGCCACGGGGCGTGAACTCGCCTTCCCGGTACTGCAGACGATCGCGGTGCGGAGCGGGCGGATCGCCGAGGTGTGGCCGTTCTACTGGGACACGGCGGCGATCGCGGCGGCCACCGGCGGTAGGGATTACAGCGCGCGGCCCGAGACCATCCGGCCCTCGCTGGACTCCGCGAAGACGGCACCGCCGAGGTAGAGCGGAGTGGTCAGGGTGATGCCCTCCAGCTCCTTGGTGTCGGTGAGGTGCCACGAACGGGCCCTCGACGCTGGCCGCGACCTCCGCCTCGCGCCTGAAGCGCCGCCGGAACGTGTCGTCGGCCGCCAGCTCGTTCCGGATGGCCTTGACGGCGACGAGATCCCCGACCCCGAAATCCGTGCGTGCGGCGGGCCGTCCGAGGAACACCTCGCCCATGCCGCCGGCGCCGAGCCTGGCCAGCGTCGTATACGGACCTATCCGCCGAGGTGAGGAATCCCGCAACCGCCCGAGCATCCGCCCCGTACCCCCTGTGTCTCCGTCAACTTCCGCCCCGCCGGGTCACGTTACCCTCCGGCCCGGAGCGTGCACCCTGTGCGCCGTGGTGACAGGGGCGGCGTCCCGCTAACGTCGTTGCGACACGTCGATTCGCGACGTACGAACGCCCCCGTCATACGCCCTGTCAGAGGTGCTCCGTGATGAAGGCCATCCGTCGAT
>NZ_SRIC01000430.1 GCF_004684775.1 Streptomyces sp. MZ04 | reverse complement strand
CCACCCCCACCGCTCCCCACTCGAGCCCGCTCAGCCGCACCCGCAGCAGCTGCGCCGAGACCACCGCCGTCACGGCGAGGCTCGCCGCAAGTGCCGCGCCCACCGCGTAGATGGGGATGGAGCGCAGCGCCACGATCTGCAGCACGAACCCGAGTCCGTCGAGGCCGAGCCCCGCGATGTACCGCCACTGGCGCACCGCCCGCAGCAGCAGCGCGGGATCGACCCCGGACCCGGTTCCCGGCGCGGTCGCCCGCGTGGCCATCGCCTGGAGGACCGAGGCCGTGCCGAAGCAGACCGCTGAACCGAGCGCGCAAATCATCCCAAGAGACACGAAGTGACTGTAGAGGACAGGGATTCGGCGGAGGCGGTTGGCAGGGCGGGCGGGCGCTTCCCTACGCTGAACGCCGATCACGTACAACATCACGTACGCAAACATCACGTACGCAAACAACGCGTACGCAAACAACGCGTACGCGAACAACGGGGAGTGAAAGAACCGATGGCAGCGGAGAAGCAGCGGCGCAGGCTGCGGTCCAGCACGGTCGTGCTCGGCGGAATGGGTGTCCTCGCGGCGGCCCTGAGCGCGTGCGGCTCGGAGCCGGACAAGCGGTGTGTGGACCGGGACAGTTACGACTACATCAACGGCTACAAGATCGTCGCCGACAAGAACTGCAAGACCGGCGGCGGTTCCTACGGTTCCGGAACGGGAACGGGAACGGGAACGGGAACGGGCAAGTCGGGCCGGATGGACGCCGAGTGGTACTACGACGCGGACGTCGACGGCCGTTACGCCGACTACGGCACCTTCAGCCGCAGCGAGGCCGTCGACCGCGACGGCTTCGGCTGCTCGGGCAGCGGCAGCGGCGGCGGCTGAGCCGGAACCGGACAGACCGAGGTTCGAGACCATGGAACGCCGCACCCTCACCCCACGCCCCGGCTGGCAGCAGACCGTCGAGGACCAGGGGCTCATCTACCCGCTCACCCGCTACCCGGACGACTCGCTCCGCCCGTACTGGGACGAGTCCGCCTGCTACGTCTTCTCCCTGCCCGAGGTCGAGGCCCTGGAGGAGGTCGTCGAGGAGCTGCACGCGATGTGCCTCGCGGCGGCCGGGCACATCGTCGAGCACGACCGCCTCGCGGACCTCGGCATCACGGACCCGCGCGTGGCCGAAGCGGTCACCGAGGCCTGGCACCGCCGCGCCGAACTGCCCTCCCTCTACGGCCGGTTCGACCTGCACTACGACGGCCGTGACAGCCTTGACGGCCGTGGCGGAGCGCCCGCCAAGCTCCTGGAGTACAACGCCGACACGCCGACCTCCCTGGTCGAGGCGGCGAGCCCGCAGTGGTTCTGGATGGAGGAGCGTTTCCCCGGCGCCGACCAGTGGAACTCCCTCCATGAACGCCTCGTCGACGCCTGGAAGAAGCAGGCGGCACTCCTTCCTCCGGGCGGCCCGCTGTACTTCGCGCACTCCGCGGGCGACGAGCTCGGCGAGGACCTGATGACCGTCGCGTATCTGCGCGAGACGGCGGAGCAGGCGGGGCTCGACACCGAGGCGATCTCCATGGAGGACATCGGCTGGGACCGGCTCTCGCGGCGCTTCGTCGACAAGAAGCTCCGCTTCATGCGCAGTTGCTTCAAGCTCTATCCGTGGGAGTGGCTCACCACCGACCGGTTCGCCCCGCACGTCCTGGACACCCTCGACAACGGCGGCGGCACCGGCTCCACCCTGTGGATCGAGCCCGCCTGGAAGATGCTGCTCTCCAACAAGGCGCTGCTCGCGATCCTCTGGGAGCTCTACCCGGGCCACCCGAACCTCCTCCCCGCCTATCTCGACGGCCCCCGCGAGCTGGCTTCGGAGCGGGGTTACGTCGCCAAGCCGCTGCTCGGCCGAGAGGGTGCCGGGGTCACGGTGCACGAGCCTGGCTCTCCACCCGTCGTACGCGAAGAGGCGTGCTGCTACCAGGAGTTGGCGCCGCTGCCCGACTTCGACGGCAACCGTGTCGTGCTCGGCGCGTGGGTGGTCGAGGACGAGTCGGCGGGGCTGGGTATCCGGGAGTCGTCGGGTCTGATCACGGACGAGTACGCGAGGTTCCTGCCGCATGTGATTCTCTGAGGCGGCGGGTTCGGTCGAGGCGAGGGGGGCTTCAACTCGCGTGAGTGCCCTACGGGTTGACCCGCCCGAGTACGCTGCGGATCGATCGTTCGATCACGTACGGAGGCGAACCGCACCATGGCCGACAGCAGGATCAACACCACCCAGCCGCACACGGCCCGCATCTGGAACTACTGGCTCGGCGGCAAGGACAACTACCCGGTCGACCAGGCGGCGGGGGACCAGATCCGCACGCTGCACCCCGGCATCGGCGAATACGCCCGCGCCGACCGGCTGTTCCTGGGGCGGGCGGTGAGCCACCTGGTCACCGAGTGCGGCATCCGGCAGTTCCTCGACATTGGCACCGGCCTGCCGACCGCGGACAACACCCACGAGGTCGCGCAGCGCCTCGCCCCCGAGGCGCGTGTGGTCTACGTGGACAACGACCCGCTGGTGCTCACCCACGCGCGGGCCCTGCTCACCAGCACGCCCGAGGGGAAGACCGACTACCTCGACGAGGACCTGCGCAACGTCGAGGCCGTCCTCGAACACGCCGCCAAGACCCTGGACTTCGACCAGCCGGTCGGTCTGATCCTCCTCGGAGTCGTCATCTTCATCGAGGACGACTCCGAGGCGTACGGCATCGTGCGCCGCCTGCTCGACGCGCTGCCGGCCGGCAGCCACCTGGTCCTCTCGCACACCATCACCAGCCCGGCGATGCCCGACGTGGACGCGGCCGTGGCGTTCTGGAACGAGAACGGCACACCGAAGCTCACCCAGCGCACCCCCGAGCGGGTTGAGGAGTTCTTCGAGGGGCTCGAACTCCTCGACCCGGGCGTGCTGTCGTGCAACCGCTGGCGCCCGGAGGCGGAGGCGGAGGCGGAGGCGGATGCGGCGTTCGGCCTTGAGGACGTGGCCATGTTCGGCGGGGTGGGCCTCAAGCGCTGATCCCTCCGGGGGACCCTCCCTCGGGGTCATCCCAGGCGGACGAGCATCTTGCCGGTGTTGGCGCCGCGCAGCACACCGAGGAAGGCGTCGGGCGCCTGCTCGATGCCTTCGACGACGGTCTGTTCGGTGCGCAGGGTGCCGTCGGCGAGCAGGCCGGCGGCCTTGCCGATCCACTCGGGGAACAGGTCGAAGTGGCTGCTGACGAGCATGCCGCGCAGGGTCGCCTCATGGGTGGCGGCACGGAAGAGGTTGTTCGGACCCGGCGCCGGCTCGGTGGTGTTGTAGCCGCTGATGGCACCCACCAGGGCGATGCGGCCGCCGGTCCGGATGGCGCCGATGGCGGCTTCGAGATGGTCGCCGCCCACCGAGTCCAGGTAGACGTCGATGCCGTCGGGGGCGGCCTGGGCGAGCTGTTCCGCGATGCCGCCCTGGCGGTAGTCGATGGCCGCGTCGTACCCGAACGTGTCGAGCAGCTTCTTCGTCTTCGCCGGTCCGCCCGCCGAGCCGATCACCCGGGACGCCCCGAGCTCGCGGGCCAGCTGTCCCGCGACGCTGCCGACCGCGCCGGCGGCCGCCGAGACGAAGACGACGTCGCCTTCACGGACCGGTGCGGTGCGGGTGAGCGCGGCGTACGCGGTCAGGCCGGTGGTGCCGAGCGGGCCGAGGTAGGCGGCCTCGGGGGCGAGCGCGGTGTCGATGACGGTGGCCGCCGCCGCGTCCACCACGGCGTACTCCCGCCACCCCAGGAAGTGCGAGACGCTCGCGCCCACCGGGATGCCGGGGGCCCTGGACGCGACGACCTCGCCCATGGCGCTGCCTTCGAGGGCGGTGCCGAGGGCGAAGGGCGGGATGTAGGAGGGGACGTCGTCCATGCGGCCGCGCATGTACGGGTCCACGGACATCCAGGTGTTGCGTACGAGGATCTGGCCTTCGGCGGGCTCGGGGATCGCGGTGGTGACGTTGCTGGTCATGGCGGTGTTCCTTCTCTTGTGTGTTCGCTGTTCGGTGTTCGGTGTTCGGTGTTCGGTGTTCGTGTTCGTGTTCGGGGTTGGGCTGAGGTGATGGGACTACCGTGCCGGGGGCCGCGCACGGAACGCTGACGGTTCACGCACGGACGCCGCCCGTGGGCCCAGATGCGGCTGGTGATCGCCTTGCCGCGGGCCCGCATTACCGTTGCGGCATGCGATTCGAGGTGCTGGGCCCGCTGGTGGTGCGCACGGAGAGCGGGGCGGTCGTCCCGGTACCCGAGCCGAAGGTCCGTGCGCTGCTCGCGGTTCTCCTGCTGCACGAGGGGCGGTCGGTCCCGGCGGACGTATTGATCGACGACCTGTGGGGCGATCGCCTGCCGGGCAACCCCGCCAACACCCTGCAGACCAAGGTCTCCCAGCTGCGCCGGGCCCTGGAGAAGGCGGAGCCGGGCGCGCGGAAGCTGGTGGCGTACGGCCCTGCGGGCTATGTGCTGCGGGTGCCCGCGGAGTCGACGGACGCGGGCAGGTTCGCCGCGCTGACGTCTTCGGCGTATGCCGCTGCCGACCCGCGTACGAATCCGCGTACTGATCCTCGTACTGATCCTCGTACGAAGGTGAAGTGGCTTTCGGAGGCGCTGGCGCTGTGGCGGGGGCCCGCGTACGCGGACTTCCGGGACGCGGGTTTCGCGCGGGCCGCGGTGACGCGGCTGGAGGAACAGCGCCTCACGGCCCAGGAGATACGGGCGGAGCTCCGTCTGGACCTGGCTGGTCCTGGCGAACATGGCTCGCTGGCCGACGAGTTGGCCGACCTGGTGGCCGAACAGCCGCTGCGGGAACGGCTGCGGAGTGCCTACATGCGCGCCCTCTACCGTGCCGGGCGCCAGACGGAGGCCCTGGACACCTACCGCGACCTGCGCGAACGCCTGGCCGAAGACTTGGGCATCGACCCCGGAGCGGAACTGACCGCCCTACACGGCGCGATGCTCCGCCAGGCCCCCGACCTGTCCACCGCTCCTCCCC
>NZ_SRIC01000429.1 GCF_004684775.1 Streptomyces sp. MZ04 | reverse complement strand
CTCGTGGGCTCGGAGATGTGTAAAAGAGACAGGGGCGGGGGTGGTTGTGCTGGGTGGGGTGAGCGCGCTTAAAGTAAGGCGAACCTAAGTGGTCGCGGAGTGGTTCGGGCGGGCGGTATGCCGGCCCGGCTCCACCGTGATCGGCACACACCCTGGAGCACCGATGTCCCCGACCGTACGGTCCGTACGCCCCCGCAGCCGCGCCGCCGCCGCGATCGCCCTCGCCGTGGCCGGCGCGCTCTCCCTCGCGGCCTGCGGATCCGGCGACGGCGGCTCGGACTCCGGCAAGTCCGACAACGGCAGCGGCAGCAAGTCCGTGGCCCAGGGCGGCGACGACTTCGCCAAGGCCGCCGAGCAGACGGCGAAGATGGGCACCACGGCCAAGGCGGGCGAGTTCCCCCGCACCATCACGCACGCCCGCGGCAAGACCGAGCTGAAGGCGCAGCCCGAGCGGGTCGTGGTCCTGGACGTCGGCGAGCTCGACAACGTCGTGTCCCTCGGCGTGAAGCCCGTCGGCTACGCCCCCACCGAGGGCGACGACGGCGTACCCGGCTACCTGAAGAAGGAGGCCGGCAACCCCAAGGACGTCGGCACGATCAACTCCCTCAACCTGGAAGCGATCGCGGGCCTGAAGCCGGACCTGATCCTCGGCAGCGAACTGCGGGCCGCCAAGCTCTACCCGCAGCTCTCCAAGATCGCCCCGACCGTCTTCTCCATCCGCCCCGGCTTCACGTGGAAGGAGAACTACCTCCTGAACGCGGCCGCGCTCGACAGGACCGCGAAGGCGAAGACGGAGCTCGCCTCGTACGAGGAGAAGGCGAGGTCCCTGGGCCGCGACCTCGGCGACGACAAGCCGACGATCACGATGCTCCGCTACCTGCCGGACCGTATCCGCCTCTACGCGAAGGCGTCCTTCATCGGCACGATCCTCGACGACGCCGGACTGCCCCGCCCGAAGAACCAGCAGATCAACGACCTCGCCGCGGAGATCAGCCCGGAGAAGATCGACGAGGCCGACGCCGACTGGATCTTCACCGGCGTCTACGGCGACGCCGAGAAGACCGGCCGCTCCGAGGCCGAGAGGAACCCCCTCTGGAAGAAGCTCGGCGCGGTCAAGAAGGGCCAGGCGAAGGACGTTCCGGACGAGACCTGGTACCTGGGTCTCGGAGTGACGGCGGCGAACCTGGTCCTGGACGACCTCGAGGGCTTCCTCGTCAAGTAGTCACGTAGGCGTACGCAGCCGGTGAGCGGCCGGCAGCGGTACGTACGCCATGGCCGGTGGGGCACGGAGGGCGGGTAGCCTTTCCTCTGTGCCCCGTCTGTCTGAAGTCATCGCCGCCCTCGACGCCCTGTGGCCCCCCGAGCGGGCCGAGCAGTGGGACGCGGTCGGCACCGTCTGCGGCGATCCCGACGCGGAGGTCTCCCGGGTCCTCTTCGCCGTCGACCCCGTCCAGGAGATCGCCGACGAGGCGGTGAGACTGGGCGCCCAGCTCCTGGTCACGCACCATCCGCTCTATCTGCGCGGTACGACGACGGTCTCGGCCGGCACCTTCAAGGGCCGCGTCGTGCACGACCTGATCAAGCACGACGTGGCGCTGCACGTCGCACACACCAACGCGGACCAGGCCGACCCCGGTGTCTCCGACGCCCTCGCGGGCGCGCTGGACCTCCGCGTCGTACGGCCCCTCGTACCGGACCCGGCCGACGCGCACGGCCGCCGCGGGCTCGGCAGGATCTGCGAGCTCGAGCACCCACTGACGCTGAGCGAGCTCGCCGAGCGCGCGGCGAAGCGGCTGCCCGCCACCGCACAGGGCATCCGGGTCGCGGGCGACCCGGAGCAGCTGATCCGCACGGTCGCGGTCAGCGGCGGCTCCGGCGACAGCCTCTTCGACGACGTACGGGCCGCCGGCGTCGACGCCTTCCTCACCGCGGACCTGCGCCACCATCCGGCGTCCGAGGCCCGCGAACGCACGCCTCTCGCGCTGCTCGACGCCGCGCACTGGGCCACCGAGTGGCCCTGGTGCGAGCTGGCCGCAGCCCAGCTCGACGAGATTTCCGACCGGAACGGATGGGGACTGCGCGTCCACGTCTCGAAGACGGTCACCGACCCCTGGACCGCCCACGCGGCCTCACCGCTTACTGACACATCTGGAGCCCCCAACTGAACGCCGCGCCCGCCGACCAGATCCGACTGCTCGACGTCCAGGCCCTGGACGTACGCCTGCAGCAGCTCGCGCACAAGAAGAAGTCGCTGCCCGAGCACGCCGAGATCGAGTCGCTGAACAAGGACCTCGCGCAGCTGCGCGACCTGCACGTCGCCTCGACGACCGAGGAGAGCGACTGCGCCCGCGAGCAGACCAAGGCGGAGCAGGACGTCGACCAGGTGCGTCAGCGCGCGGCCCGCGACCAGCAGCGCCTGGACTCGGGCGCGGTCACCTCGCCCAAGGACCTGGAGAACCTCCAGCGCGAGATCGCCTCGCTCGCCAAGCGCCAGGGCGACCTGGAGGACGTGGTCCTCGAGGTCATGGAGCGCCGCGAGTCCGCCCAGGAGCGGGTCTCCGAGCTGGGCGAGCGGGTCTCCTCCGTGCAGGCGAAGACCGACGACGCGACGGCCCGCCGTGACGCCGCCTTCGAGGAGATCGACGGCGAGGCCGCCACGGTCACCAAGGAGCGCGAGGTCGTGGCGGGTTCGGTCCCGGCCGACCTGCTCAAGCTGTACGACAAGCTGCGCGTCCAGCAGGGCGGCGTCGGCGCGGCCAAGCTCTACCAGCGGCGCTGCGAGGGCTGCCGCCTCGAGCTGAACATCACCGAGGTCAACGAGGTGAAGGCGGCGTCCCCCGACACGGTCCTGCGCTGCGAGAACTGCCGCCGCATCCTGGTCCGTACGTCCGAGTCCGGCCTGTAGAGCTGTAATTCTGTAAGGGACAGTGTCCGTGCGCGAGTTCATCGTCGAGGCCGACGGCGGTTCCCGGGGCAACCCGGGGCCCGCGGGCTACGGCTCCGTGGTCATCGACGCGGCGACGGGGGAGACCCTGGCGGAGGCCGCGGAGTACATCGGCGTCGCGACGAACAACGTCGCCGAGTACAAGGGGCTTGTGGCCGGTCTGAAGGCCGCGTACGCCCTCGACCCCTCGGCGTCCGTCCACGTCCGGATGGACTCGAAGCTGGTCGTCGAGCAGATGTCGGGCCGCTGGAAGATCAAGCACCCCGACATGAAGCCGCTCGCCGCCGAGGCGGCGCGGGTCTTCCCCTCGTCCCAGGTGACGTACGAGTGGATCCCGCGCGAGAAGAACAAGCACGCGGACCGGCTCGCCAACGAGGCGATGGACGCGGGCAAGCGGGGGCAGCAGTGGGAGGCTTCGGCTTCCACCGCTGAGCTGGACGCGAAGGCGTCGGTCCCGGTGCCTTCGGGGCCGCCCGGTGACGCCGCCGCGGGCGCGGCCAAGGCGCGGGCGGCGCTGGCGGAGCGACGGGCTCCGGAAGTGCCTTCCGGCAGTGCGGCGGATGTCCGTGCCGCGGGCAACGTGGCCGCGCAGGCCCCGTCGGCCGGTTGGGGCCCGGATCTCCGCGCCCCCGCGACCTTCGTCCTGCTGCGGCACGGCGAGACCGCGCTGACCCCGCAGAAGCGGTTCTCGGGCAGCGGCGGCTCCGATCCGTCGCTCTCGGACATCGGCCGCGAGCAGGCCGAGCGCGCGGCGGCGGCGCTCGCCGCACGTGGCACGATCCAGGCGATCGTCTCCTCGCCGCTGAAGCGCTGCCAGGAGACCGCGCAGGCCGTGGCCGCCCGCCTCGGACTCGACGTACGGATCGAGGACGGGCTGCGCGAGACGGACTTCGGGGCCTGGGAGGGCCTGACCTTCGGCGAGGTGCGCGAGCGCCAGCCGGAGGAGCTCAACGCGTGGCTGTCCTCGGCCAAGGCGGCGCCGCCCGGCGGCGAGTCCTTCGCCGCGGTGTCCCGCCGGGTCTCGGCGGCGCGTGACCGGCTGATCGCCGAGTACGCGGGCCGGACGGTGCTGCTCGTCACGCACGTCACGCCGATCAAGACCCTGGTCCGCCTGGCGCTCGGCGCCCCGCCGGAGGCGCTGTTCCGCATGGAGCTCTCGGCGGCCTCGCTGTCGGCGGTGGCGTACTACGCGGACGGCAACGCGTCGCTGCGCCTGCTGAACGAGACGGCGCACCTGCGCTAAGCGCTCCGCGGGAAGTGCGGTACTCGTCCGCGGGTCCGTCGTGGCTGGTCGCTCCCCCAAGTTCTCGGCTTCGCTCGAACAGGGGGGACCCCCTTCGCGGCGGAGCCGCACATGTCACAGCCCCGCGCCCCTTACGGGGCGCGGCGCCGCGGCGGTGTCAGCGCAGGGCTGCCGCCTCGCGGGCCAGGGACTCGACCCGGTCCCAGTCCTTCGCCGCCACCGCGTCGGCGGGCAGCATCCAACTCCCGCCCACGCAGCCGACGTTGGGCAGCGCGAGGTAGGAGGGCGCGGAGGCGAGGGAGACGCCCCCGGTCGGGCAGAAGCGGGCCTGCGGGAGCGGGCCCCCGAGGGACTTGAGGTAGGCGGTCCCGCCGGCGGCCTCCGCCGGGAAGAACTTCATCTCGCGCACGCCGCGCTCGAGCAGCGCGACGACCTCCGAGGTCGTCGAGACGCCCGGCAGGAACGGCACCCCCGACTCCCGCATCGCGCCGAGCAGCGTGTCCGTCCAGCCCGGGCTGACGAGGAAGCGGGCCCCGGCGGCCACGGTGTCGGCGACACCCCGGGCCGAGATGACGGTGCCCGCGCCGACCACGGCGTCCGGGACCTCGGCGGCGATGGCCCGGATCGCGTCGAGCGCGGCGGGCGTCCGCAGCGTCACCTCGATGGCGGGCAGCCCGCCGGCGACGAGCGCGCGCGCCAGAGGCACGGCGTCGGCGAGGTCCTCCACGACGACCACGGGGACGACGGGGGCGAGATCGAGGACGGAGGCGGAGGGGGAAGTCATAGCTGCATCCTGCCCGGCACAAGCATCCTGCGCAAAGCTCATTGCACACCTTGCAACGGACTCTCTCGGGGCCCCGAGCCGAACCCGGCCCCGACCCCAGCGC
>NZ_SRIC01000042.1 GCF_004684775.1 Streptomyces sp. MZ04 | reverse complement strand
CGCCCCCACCGCAGCGCTCCCGGACACGTCAGGACCCCGACCCGCGCTCGACGGCCTCGACGGCCTCGACGGCCTCGACGGCATCCCGCTGATCGACGTCTCCGCGACCGGGCCAGGGCCCGCCCCGCTGCAGCAGGCCATGGAACTGACCCGGCGGCACGGCCCGGTGGTGCGGCGGCGGCTGCACGGCAGGGACGCCCTGTTCGTCAGCGATCTCGACCTGGTCGCCGAACTCGCCGACGAGCGGCGCTTCGCCAAGCATGTCGGTCCTGCTCTGGAGAACGTGCGCGAGTTCACCGCGGACGGCTTGTTCACCGCGTACAACGACGAGCCCGACTGGGCCCGCGCGCACGACATCCTGATGCCCGCGTTCGCGCTGGGCTCGATGCGGACCTACCACCCCGTGATGCTGCGCGTCGCCCACCGGCTCATCGAGTCGTGGGACCGCGGCGCGCGCGACGGGCGGCCCGTGGACGTGCCCGGCGACATGACCCGGATGACGCTGGACACCATCGGCCTCGCCGGGTTCGGCTACGACTTCGGGTCCTTCGAGCGGGCCGAGCCGCATCCCTTCATCGACTCCATGGTCCGCTGCCTCGAGTGGAGCATGACGCGTCTGAGCCGTACGCCGGGCGGTGACCACTCGGCGGCCGACGCGGCGTTCCGGGCCGACGCCGACCATCTGGCGCAGGTGGTCGACGAGGTCGTCTCCGCGCGCGCCGACGCGCCGGGCACGGCGGAGTCCGCCGAGGATCTGCTCGGCCTGATGCTCACCGCACGGCATCCCGGCGACGGCGGGAAGCTGAGCACCGCCAACATCCGCAACCAGGTGATCACGTTCCTGATCGCGGGGCACGAGACGACGTCGGGCGCGATGTCGTTCGCCCTCTACTACCTGGCCAAGCACCCCGCCGTGCTGCGGCTCGTGCGCCGCGAGGTCGACGCGCTCTGGGGCGACACCGCCGACCCGGAGCCGACGTTCGACGAGGTGGGGCGGCTCACGTACACCCGCCAAGTCCTCAACGAGGCGCTGCGGCTGTGGCCGACGGCCGCCGCGTTCGGCCGCCACGCCCGCGAGGACACGCTCCTCGGCGGCCGCATCCCGCTGCGCGCCGGGCAGGGCGTCACGGTCCTGACGCCGATGCTGCACCGGCAGCCGGTGTGGGGCGACAACCCGGAGCTCTTCGACCCCTCGCGGTTCACCCCGGAGGCGGAGGCGGCCCGTTCCCCGCACGCGTATCTGCCGTTCGGCACCGGTGAACGGGCCTGTATCGGGCGGCAGTTCGCGCTGCACGAGGCGACGATGCTCCTCGCCATGCTGGTCCACCGCTACCGGCTGCACGACCACGCCGACTACCGGCTCACCGTCAAGGAGACGCTCACCCTCAAGCCCGAGGGCTTCACGCTCACCCTCACGCCCCGCACCGCCGCCGACCGCGTGCACGGCGAACTGCCGGGCGCGACGGCCCACCGCGCGGCGGCCGAGCCCGACACCGCGACACTTCCGGCGAGGGTCCGCTCCGGCACCCGCGCGCTGTTCCTGCACGGCAGCAACTACGGGACCTGCCGGGACTTCGCCGCCCAACTCGCCGACGCGGCCGACCTGTTGGGCTGCGAGACGGAGGTGGCGCCGCTGGACGCGTACGCGGACTCGCTGCCCGTCGACCGCCCGGTCGTCATCACCGCCGCCTCCTACAACGGCCGCCCCACCGACGACGCGGCCGCCTTCGCCGCCTGGCTGGACGACGCGCCCGCGGGCACCGCCCAGAACCTCTCGTACGCGGTGCTCGGCGTGGGCGACCGCAACTGGGCGGCCACCTATCAGCACGTCCCGACCCGCTTCGACGAGCGGCTCGCGGAGCTGGGCGGCACCCGGCTCCTGGAGCGCACGGCGGCCGACGCTTCGGGCGATCTCGGCGGCGCTGTACGGGACTTCACGGCCCGGCTGCGCACCGCGCTGCTTGAGCGGTACGGGGACCCCGACTCGGCAGACGTGGAAGATGATCACGCCTCGGACGCTCACGGGGGCGCACACGAGAACGCGTACGACGTCCGTGAGCTGACCGGCGGCCCGCTGGACGCCCTGGCGGCGCGCCACGGGCTCGTCCCGATGACCGTCACGGAGGCGCACGACCTCACCGCGCCCGGCCACCCCCGCGTCAAGCGGTTCGTGCGGCTCGCGCTGCCCGACGGCGTGACCTACCGCACCGGCGACCACCTCACCGTGCTGCCGGTGCAGGACCCGGCAGTGGTCGAACGAGCCGCCGGCGCGCTGGGCGTGGACCTGGACGCGGTCCTCGACATCCGCGCGGGCCGCCCGCGCCGTGCCGGTCTCGCCGTCGACCGCCCGCTGACGGTCCGCCAACTCCTGTCCCGTCACGTCGAGTTGCAGGAGCGCCCGACCACCGGGCAGCTTGCCGTGCTCGCCGCGGCCAACCCCTGCCCGCCGGAACGGGCCGCTCTCGCCGCGCTCGCCGACGACGCCGAAGCGCGGGCCGCCGACGGGCGCACGCTGCTCGAAGTGGTCGAGGCGCACCCGGCCCTGCGCGGCGCGCTCGACTGGCCGACGCTGCTCGATGTGCTCACGCCGCTGCGTCCGCGCCACTACTCGGTGTCCTCGTCGCCCGCCGTACGGCCCGGCCATGTGGACCTGATGGTCTCCCTGCTGCAGGCGCCCGCCCGCTCCGGGAGCGGCCGCCTCTACCGGGGGACGGGCTCCGGCCATCTCGTCGGCCTGCGGCCGGGGGACACGGTCCTGGCCCGCGTCCAGCCGTGCCGCGAGGCCTTCCGCATCGATCACGGGGACACAGCAGACACAGCGCCGGTCGTCATGGTCGCCGCGGGCACCGGCCTCGCGCCCTTCCGGGGTACGGTCGCGGACCGCGCAGCGCTGATGGCCTCAGGATCCCAACTCCCGCCCGCTCTCTGCTACTTCGGCTGCGACCGGCCGGACGCCGACTTCCTGCACGCCGATGAGCTGCGCGCCGCCGAAGCCGCGGGGGCGGTCTCGCTGCGGCCCGCGTTCAGCGAGGCGCCGGTGGACGGGGTCACGTTCGTCCAGCACCGCATCGCGGCCGAAGGCGACGAGATGTGGGAGCTGCTGACCGCCGGCGCCCGCGTCTACGTCTGCGGCGACGGCTCCCGGATGGCGCCCGGCGTACGCGACGCCTTCCGCACCCTGCACCGGGAGCGCACACCGGGGGCCACGGCTGCCGACTCCGAGGAGTGGCTCAACGAGCTGATCGGGGCGGGGCGTTACGTCGAGGACGTGTACGCCGCCGGGTAGGGCGACGCATCGCGGCGGGCCAGGATCTCCAGGGCCCGCTCGCACCAGCGCAGGTTCTCCTCCTCGAAGGCGCGGCCGCGCATCAGCGTGAGGTAGGGGCCGACGCGCTCGGCTTCGCGCAGGAACGCCTCCTCGTCGCGTCCGGCGAGGAGGCGTTCGCGCTGCCGTTCATAGCCGGCGAGCTTGCCGCGCGACCACGTCACGCGCTCCTCGAGCAGCGCCCGGGTGGCGGCCGGGTCTCCCCCGTCCATGGCCTGGATCTTGACCAGGAGTTCGTCACGGATGGCGGTCGGCCGCGGCGGCTCGGCGGCGAAGGCGTGCAGCGCGCGGCGGCCGCTGCCGGTGAGCGTGAACATCCGCTTGTTCGGCCTGCGTTCCTGCTCCACCACGCGCGCCTCGATCAGGCCCTCGCCGCCCAGGCGCTCCAGCTCGCGGTAGAGCTGCTGGGGCGTGGCCGACCAGAAGTTCCCCACGGACACGTCGAAGACCTTCGCCAGGTCGTAGCCGGACGACTCGCCTTCCAGGAGCGCCGCGAGGACCGCGTACTTCAGAGACATCTGGACACCGTACACCGATGTGATTAGTCTCCCACGCACCTACTCAACAAATTGACTATGCAGGTCTTTACGAGCAGTGAGGTGTGGCATGCAGGCATTCCGCAAGGCCGTCGAGGCGGGCGACCACACGGCCATCGAGGCGCTCCTCGCCGAGAACGTCGTCTTCACCAGCCCCGTCGTGTTCCGCCCGTACACCGGCAAGGCGACCACCGCGGCGATCCTGCGCGGTGTCACGCGCGTCTTCGAGGACTTCCGCTACGTACGCGAGATCAATGACGCCGGCGGCCGTGACTCGGCGCTCGTCTTCGCCGCGCGCGTCGGCGACCGCGAGATCAGCGGCTGCGATTTCCTCCACCTCGACGAGGACGGCCTGATCGACGAGTTCACGGTGATGGTGCGGCCGCTTTCGGCCGCGCAGGCGCTGGCCGCCGCGATGGGCGCCCAGTGGGAGCGGATCACCGAGGAGGCGGCCGGCGAGTGAGCCGGGCCCGCGGCTACCAGGTGCGGGCGGACCGGATGAGGTGGTCGCGGACCAGCGCGACGTGCGGGTTGTCGGCGGATCCGGGGCGCTGGACCAGGTAGCCGGTGTTGATCGGGGCGTCCTGCGGATCGTGCAGCAGGACGAGGCCGCCCGCGGCCAGCGCGTCGCGGCACAGGTAGCGGGGCAGCACGGAGAAGCCGGCGCCCGCGATCACGGCGGCGAGCACGCCGCGCAGGTCGGGCACGGTGACGGAGGCCTCGCAGGTCAGGCGCTTGCCGAAGACGTGACGCCAGTAGCGGCGGGCGATCGGCAGGTCCTCGGCGTAGGTGACGAGCGGGACGCCGTGCAGCACCGCGGGTCCTTCGGCGGCGATCCGGTCAGGGCCGCCGATCCGCTCGGCCCACGATGCGGCGGCGACCAGGACGAACTCCTCGTCGGCCAGCGGCACCGCGTTCAGGGAACGGCCGCGGGGCCGGGCCGTGGCGATGACCAGGTCGTGGCGTCCGGCGCGCAGCTCCTCCAGGAGCGGATCGGTCAGGCCGGTGGTGACCCGCAGCCGGACGCCCTTCTCGACCAGAGGCGCGAGGGCGGGCAGCGCGCAGTGGCAGAGCATCTCGGCCGGGCCCGCCAGGTGGACGGGCTCGGCGGGGGCGCCCTCGAGGGGGCCGCCGTGACCGGTGACCGCCGCCAGGGCGTCCAGGGGATCGACGATCCGGGAGGCGAGGGCGTCCGCGAACGGGGCGGGGGCGACGCCACGCGGCAGCCGCTCGAACAGCTCCCGGTCGACCTGCCGCTCCAGGGCGCGGATCTGGGTGGTGACGGTGGGCTGCGAGAGGCCGAGCAGGCGCGCGGCGGCGGTGAAGGACCCCGAGCGGTACACGGCGAGGAAGGTGCGCAGCAGGTTCAGGTCCAGCGGAGCACCCGTTGTCGCCGCCTGCGTCATCCCCGGCGACCCATCGGAATCCTGATTTCCCATATGGCTCAGCCTATTGGATTTCCTTGGGCCGGCCCACCTACCTTCGAGGACATCAACGCACTGACGTTCTGAGCACGGAACGTCAGGGACTCCAGCCTCGGAAGCCTCGGAGAGACACATGTCCAAGATCCTGTTCGTCATGACCGGCGCCCACCACTGGACCCTGGCCGACGGCACCCAGCACCCGACCGGCTTCTGGGCCGAGGAGGCCGTCGCGCCCTACGAGGCGTTCAAGGCCGCGGGCCACGAGATCGTCGTCGCGACGCCGGGCGGTGTCGTCCCGCCCGTCGACCGGGCCAGCCTGGCGCCCGAGTTCAACGGCGGCCAGGAAGGCGCCGACAAGGTCGCCGCCACCCTCGACTCGATCGACGAGCTGAACCACCCCATCAAGCTCGAAGAGGCCGACCTGGCCGACTACGCCGCGGTCTTCTACCCCGGCGGCCACGGCCCCATGGAGGATCTCGCCGTCAACGCGGACTCCGGCAGGCTTCTCACCCTCGCCCTGGAGTCGGGCAAGCCGCTCGGAGTCGTCTGCCACGCCCCGGCCGCGCTGCTCGCGGCGGCGAAGGCCGACGGCTCCAACGCCTTCGCGGGGTACGAGCTGACCGGCTTCACCAACGTCGAGGAGACCCAGTCCGGGTTCGCCGACAAGGCCAAGTGGCTGCTCCAGGACCGCCTGGTCGTGGCGGGCGCCGACTTCCAGGAGGGCGAGCCGTGGGCCCCGAAGGTCGTCGTCGACCGCAACCTGGTCACCGGCCAGAACCCGGCGTCCGCCGCCCCGCTGGCCACCGAACTCCTGAAGAAGCTGGCCTGACTTCGATGGGCACCGACCGGCTCGACGAGGTCCTCGACGCCGCCTACGACTGCCTCACCAGGTACGGCGTACGGCGCACCACGATGGACGACATCGCCGGCACCATGGGCGTGTCCCGGTCAGCGGTCTATCAGTACGTACGCAACAAGGACGACGCCTTCCGCAAGCTCGCCCGGCGCCTGCACACCCAGGCGCTGGAGCGGGCCGAGCGGGCGGCCGCCGACCCGGACGCCCCGCACGCCGAACGCGTCCGGGGCGTCCTCGCGGCCAAGCTCGACCTGGTCCTGCGCCTGGCCGGGGACTCGCCGCACTCCGCCGAACTCCTCGACGCCAAGGCCCGCCTGTTCGGCGACATCTGCGACGGCTTCACCGGCACGCTGCGCCACCTGCTGATCGGCCTGTTCGCCGAGGCGGGGACCCCGGCGACGGTGGACCCCGCAGAGGCGGCCGACCTGTGCATCGCCCTCGTCATCGGCCTGGAGTCCGTGCCCGAGGGAGAGCGTCTCTTCCGGCCCGCGACGGACGCGCTCTTGACCGGAATCCTTGCCGCACCCCCTTTCGACGTGCCGCAGAACGTGCCGCAGAACGTGCCGCAGAACGTGCCGCTGAGCTGACTTTCGGTCAATTCCTGTGGCGGCCCTGTGGATTTTTCGCCCCCCGCCTGCGGCTCCCGCCGCCGCGCCATAGGCTCCCCCGCCTGATCGTTCACGTTCCCGGGAGGAGCACCCATGGCAGCACAGCGCCGTTCGGCACAGGATGCGGAGGCTGAACCGGATGGGCCCGACGGGTCCGAGGGGCCCGGCCGCCGCAAGGTGCTCGCCTATCTGCTCGCGGCGCCCACGCTGGCCGTCGGCGTACGCCTCGGCGTGGACTCGGCCGGCGAGAGCGCCGAGGCCGTGGTGCCCTCACCGCCGCAGCCCGAGAACCTCCTCGACCTCGGCGATCTGCAGAACCTGGCGGCGGCCCCGACCGCGGGCCTGATCGCCGTCCAGGTGCACGCCGACGGCACAGCCTCCTTCGCGGTGCCCCGGGCGGAGGTGGGCCAGGGCATGACCACGGCGGTCGCGATGATGATCGCCGAGGAGATGGACCTGCCCATCGGCAAGGTCAAGGTCACGCTCGCCGACGCCCGCCCCGAGCTCCTGATGAACCAGCTGACCGGCGGCTCGAACTCGATGCGCAGCATCTACCGCCCGGTGCGCGTCGCGGCGGCCGTGGCCCGGCAGCGGCTCGTCGCCACGGCCGCCGAGCGGTGGGGCGTCGACGCGGCCGAGCTGACCACCAAGGACGGCGTCATCACGTACGGATCCAAGGAGAGCGCCACGTACGGATCGCTCGCGAAGGCGGCGGCCAGCACGCACGTCGTCCAGGCCTCGGCCAGGCTGAAGGACCCCTCGGAGTTCACCGTCCTCGGCACCCCGCACAACCGCGTCGACGCGCTGGCCGCCGTGACCGGGCGGAAGACGTTCGGCATGGACATGCACGTCCCGGACGCCAAGCCGACGATGGTGCGCAGGCCGCCGACGATCAACGGAACGGTCGTGTCCGTCGAGAACGCCGACGCGGTACGGGACATGCCCGGCATCACCGATGTCGTGACCGTCCGGCACGGTGTGGCGGTGCGCGGCGAGACGTTCGGCCAGTGCATCGACGCGCTGCGGGCGCTGAAGGTGACCTGGGGCCGGGGCACCGTCGACGGGGAGTCGGACGACACCGTCCTCGCCAAGCTCAAGAAGGCTGCGCTGCCGATGGTCGTGCCGCCGCTGCTGACCAAGAAGGTCGACGCGGAGTTCACCTTCGCGTTCGCCAGCAACAGCCCGCTGGAGCCCGACAACGCGATCGCCGACGTGCGCGCCGACCGCGCCGAGATCTGGTCGAGCCTGAAGGTGCCGATCGTCGCCCAGCGGGAGATCGCCACCCAGCTCGGGCTGCCCCAGAAGGCGGTGACCGTGCATGTGATCGAGGGCGGCGGCTCGTTCGGGCGGCATCTCTTCCACGACGTGGCCGCCGAAGCCGCCGAGATCTCGCAGAAGATGGGCAAGCCGGTCAAGCTGTCGTGGTCCCGTACGGACAACTTCCGGCAGGGGCGCACCCATCCGATGTGCGTCTCGCGCGTCCGCGCGACGTACGCGCTCGGCAATGTGCTCAGCTACGAGCAGCGGCACACCAGTTCACAGACCGACTTCGGGCACGGCCTGGGCGAGATGATCACCTCGACGGCGGCGAAGCTTCCGGTGGCGGGGAATCTGACGTTCGCCGAGACCATCTTCCAGCTGACCCAGTCAACGCCGTACAACTTCGGGGTGACCACGCAGCTCCTCAACGAGGTGCCGCTGAAGTTCAACACGGGCAGCATGCGCAACATCTACTCGCCGAACGTGGCGTGTGCGAGGGAGCTGGTCGTCGACCTGCTCGCGGCGAAGCTCGGCAAGGACCCGGTGGCGTTCCGGCGCGAGTTCCTCAAGGACAAGCGGCTGAGAGCCGTACTGGACAAGGCGGTTGAGGAAGGCGAGTGGGGCAAGTCCCTGCCCGCCGGGATCGCGCAGGGCATCGCCCTGCACTCCGAGTACCGGGGAGCGGTCGCCGCGCTCGTCGAGATCGACTGCCGGCCCGAGACGGTGAACAGGAAGGTCAGGGACGGAGTCACCGGACCGCGCGTCACCAAGGCGCTGATGGTCGTGGACGCGGGCTTCGCCATCAACCCCCGCGGCCTGGAGGCCCAGATGATGGGCGGCATGAACGACGCCCTCGCCATGGCGCTCACCTCCAGCCTGCACATCAAGGACGGCATCCCGCTGGAGGGCAGCTGGGACAACTACTTCTACACCCGGCAGTGGAACACCCCGCTCGATCTGCGGGTCGTCGTGATGCCGAGCACCGGCGACAAGCCTTCCGGGGCGGGCGAGTTGGGCGTCGCGCCCGCGTTCGCCGCGATCGCCTGCGCCTACGCGCGCGCCACCGGGACGCTGCCGACCAGCTTCCCGATCAACCACGGCACGCTCAGCTTCGAACCGCTGCCGCTCGAGCCGTCGACGCCGCAGTCCCCCACCGACGGTCTCGACCGCGCCTACTGAGGAGCCCTCCGTGCCAAGCCACACCTTCAAGCTCAACGGCGAGCAGATCACCGTCGAGGCCGAGGACGACGTACGCCTCCTGTGGGTCCTGCGCGACCTGCTCGGCGTCACGGGACCCAAGTACGGCTGCGGACTGGGTGTCTGCCAGTCCTGTACGTCCCACATCAACGGCAAGGCGTTCAACCCCTGTTCGGTGCCCGTGTCGAAGATCGGCTCCGACGACGAGATCACCACCATCGAGGGCCTGCCCGGCACGGTCGGCAAGGAACTGCACCCCATGCAGGAGGCCTGGCTCGAGCTCGACGTGTCGCAGTGCGGGTACTGCCAGCCGGGGCAGATCATGGCGGCGGTCGCCAAGGTGCGGCAGGCCGCCGACGCCGGTCGTGAGATCAGCGACGGCGACCTGGACGAGATCCGCAACATCTGCCGGTGCGGCACGTACACGCGGATCCGGGAGGCCATCAGGGCCGGGGCGAAGCGGATGTGAACTCCTTTGTCTCCTCGGTGAGTTCCGGCGCCCGGGCGGCGTCGGGGCCCGCTCCCGGACGCCGGGCGGGGAACCCGTGCCCGCGGGCGGATACCACCACGACGAGCACCGGGACGAGCAGGGCGAGGACGCTCCAGGGGAAGGACTCCGCGCCGAGCCGCCCGAGGAGGATGCCGCCGGCGACGCCGCCGCCCGCCATGGCCGCGTTCCAGAGCGTGACGAGCATGGCCTGCGCGGCGTCCGCCGAATCGCCGCCCGCGTCGCCGACGGCGGTCTGCAGGAGCGTGGGAGCCCCGCCCCAGCCGAGCCCCCACAGCGTCACCGCCACGTACACGAGGGCGGGGCTGTCGGCGAGCACCGCGAGGAGCGCTGCGGCCACGGCGACCAGCAGGGCGCTCGCGATGGTGAGCGTACGGAGCCTGCGGTGGATGTGGGCGCCGACGATCCAGATGCTCAGCAGGGAGGCGGCGCCGAAGACGAGCAGGACCACGTCGGTGGAGCCGCCCATGCCGAGGTGGTCGAGGAAGGTGGCGATGTAGGTGTAGAGGATGGTGTGGGCCAGGACGAAGACCAGCGTGACGGTGAGGACCGGCGTCACGCCGGGGATGCGCAGGGTCCGAAGGACCGGGGTGCGGCCCTCGCTCCGCTGTCCGGGGTGGTCGGGGACCGAAGCGGTGATCCAGGCCAGCAGCACGACGGTGAGCACCGTCATCAGCAGGAACGCGACGCGCCAGTCGAGCGCCTTGCCCAGGAAGGTCCCGGCGGGCACGCCGAGCGACAGCGCGAGGGGGATGCCGGCCATGGCGATGGCGATCGCCCTGCCCTGCAGATGGACCGGCGCCAGGCGGCGGGCGTATCCGGCGAGCAGCGCCCAGGCGAGACCGGCCGCCACGCCCGCGACGAACCGGGCCACCATGGTCAGCGCGTAGTTGCCGGAGACCGCTGTGACGGTGTTGGCGAGGGCGAAGCCCGCCATCGCGGTCAGCAGTAGCCGCTTGCGCCGCCACGCCGCGGTGGCCGCGGTCAGCGGGATCGCGGTGAGCGCGGTGCCGATCGCGTAGACGGTGACCGTCTGGCCCGTCGCGGACTCGCCGACGCCCAGGTCGGCGCTCATCGCGGGCAGCAGTCCCACGGGCAGCGTCTCCGTGAGGCTGGTGATGAAGACGGCGGTGGCGAGGGCCAGGAGTGCGGCGAGGGGCAGCTTCTGGGTCCCGGATCCGCCCCGGGAACCCACGTGTTGTGCGGTGTGGTTGCTCATGTCGCCTATGCTCGAACCCTCACATTGGTGTGAAGGTCAAGCGAGAGGCTGCGAGGTCGATCAGATGCGGATCGGAGAGCTGTCGGAGCGCACCGGCACACCCCGGCGACTGCTGCGCTACTACGAGGAGCAGGGCCTGATCATGGCCGAGCGCGCGGCGAACGGCTACCGCGAGTACGACGAACGCTTCGTGGACCGGGTCCTGCAGATCCGCGGGCTGCTCGACGCGGGCCTTCCCACCCGGATCATCAAACAGATCCTCCCCTGCCTGGACAAGCCCCGCACGATCTACTTCCCGGACGCGACGCCCGAGATGATCGCCACCCTGGAGCACCAGCGGGACCGCATGACCGAGCGCGTGAACTGCCTGAGCCGCAACAGGGACGCCATCGCGGAGTACCTCGACGCCGTACGCAACGGCACCTCATGACCCGAGCAACGCCTCGAGCCCCGCGGACAGTTGCTCGGGCCCGCCGCGGTCGCCCATGGCGAGGGCGGTGGCCCGCAGCCGCGGGAACTCCTGCGCGGGCATGCGGTAAAGGCCGAGACGGAAGGCGGGGTCCGGCTCGCCCGGATCGTCGTCCATGGCCCGCAGCTCCACGAAGAGATAGCCGAGCAGCCACGCGGTGAACGCGCGGTGCACCCGCACGGCGCGGCCGTCGCTCAGCCCCGCGTCCTGCAGCAGCGCCAGGACGCGCTCGTCGCTGCGCAGCACGGCCACGGGCCGCCGGGCCAGAGGGGTGGACAGGAGGCGGGTTGCGAGGAGCGGGACCACGTTCGGATGGCGCAGGGCCACGCGGTAGGTGGCGAGCGCGGGGCCGACGAACTGTGCCCGTACGGGCTGCGCGGCAACAGCGTCGTGCGGGCTCAACTCCGACCAGCTGCCGATCGTGGAGATCCCCCTGGCGAACGCCGACGACCTGGACGCGGTCGCCATGTTCCTGTGAGAGCAGGGCATCTATGTGACGCCGGCCGCCCTCCGACGCCGCGGTCATCGCCCACCACTCCGCCTTCTACCGGCAGTTCGCTCCGGGGAGCGCCGCCCGCTCCCTCGAGTTCGGGGCCGGGCCCAACCTCTATCCGCTGATGCTCGCCGCCGCCGCGAGCCGCCGGATCGACGCCGTGGAGGCGAGCGCGGCGGGCGTCGCCCATCTGACCCGGCAGCTCGAACGGCCGCCGGACGCCAGCTGGCCGCCGTTCTAGAGGCTGTGCCGCAGCCTCAACCCGGGCTGCCCCGCAGCCTGCGGGAGGCCCTGACGCGCGTACGCGTGGTGCACGGCGACATCCGGGCGCTCGCACCCGGCGGCTACGCCATCGCGTCGATGAACTTCGTCGCCGAGGGCGTCACCGAGGACTTCATGGAGTTCACCGACTTCTGCCACCGCTTCGTGCGCTCCGTCGGCCCCGGCGGGCACCTGGTCGCCGCGTTCATGGAGAACATGCCCACCTACCGCATCGGTCCCGCGTCGCGGTGGCCCGGCTGCCCGGTGGACCCGGACGTCGTCACGGAGGTGTTCGCGCCGCTCACCCGGCGGCTCGTGGTCACCCGGATCGACGCCGATCCGACCCTGCCCGACTACGGCGACTCCGGCATGGTGCTCCTGACGGCCGTCCGCCGCCCCTCCTGAACGCCCGCGTCGCGCAGCGCGAAGGCCGTCTCGACCAGGGCGATGTGGCTGAACGCCTCGGGCGCGTTGCCCAGTTGGCGCGCGCATTCGGGGTCCCACTGCTCCGCGAGCAGACCCACGTCGTTGCGGACGTCCAGGACGCGCTCGAAGGTCTTCCCGGCCTCTTCGAGCCGGCCGGTCGCCGCCAGCGCGTCGGCGTACCAGAGAGAACACACCACGAACGTGCCCTCGGAGCCGCGCATGCCGTCCACGCCGTGCACGCCGCTTCCGTTGTGGGCGTACCGCCGTACGAATCCGTGGTTGTCCAGGGCCCGCATCGCGAGGACGGTGTCGCGCACCCGCGGGTCGTCGGCCAGCAGGAAGCCGACCTTGGGGATCAGCAGGGCCGACGCGTCCAGGGCGGGCGAGCCGTAGGACTGGGTGAACGAACGGCGCTCCTCGTCCCACCCCTCGCGGCACACCTCCCGGTGCACCTCGTCGCGCATGGCCCGCCACTCGGGCGCGCATTCGTTCCTGCCGAGCAGCTCGCCCATGCGCAGGGCGCCCTCGGCGGCGACCCACGACATGACCTTGGAGTGGACGAACTGCCGCCTGGCGCCGCGGACTTCCCACAGCCCCTGGTCCGGTTCGCGCCAGTGCTCCCGCAGGTGGCGGATCAGGTGTTTCACCAGGCTCCACATGTGGGGTTCCATCGGAATCCCGGCGCGCAGCGACAGACAGAGCGTGTCAGGACCTCTCCGTACACATCCAGCTGGAGCTGGGTCACCGCGGCGTTCCCGAAGCGGACGGGCCGCGAGCCTTCGAAGCCGGGCAGCCACGGCGCCTCGGCACGACGAGCCCCGTCTCGTACGCCGCCACGACCGCCTGTGTGCGGTCCCGCAGGCCGAGTTTGGCGAGCACCCGACTCACATGGGTCTTCACGGTCTCCTCGCTGACGTGCAGCCGTCCGGCGATCTCCGGGTTGGACAGGCCCTCCGCGATCAGCCGCAGCACCTCGGTCTCGCGCGGGGTCAGGGCGTCGAGACGGGCGGCGGATCCGCCGGGCGGTCCCGGCCTGAGGCGGGCGAACTCGGCGATGAGCCGGCGGGTCACGGTGGGCGCGAGCAGCCCCTCGCCCGCGGCCACCACGCGTACGGCGTCGAAGAGGTGCTCCGCGGTGACGTCCTTGAGCAGGAACCCGGCGGCGCCCGAGCTCAGCGCGTCGTACACGTGCTCGTCCAGGTCGAAGGTGGTGAGGATGAGGACGCGCGTGCCGGTGCCGGCGAGCCGTCCGGTCGCCTCGATGCCGTCCATCACGGGCATGCGGACGTCCATCAGGACCAGGTCGGGCAGCAGCTCGCGGCAGAGCCGGACCGCCTGGGCGCCGTCGGCGGCCGTGCCGACGACGGTGAAGTCGGGCTGGGTGGCGAGGAGCCCGGCGTATCCGGCGCGGACGACCTCGTGGTCGTCGGCGATGACGATGCGCAGGGGCGCCTGGCTGCCGCTCGGACTCTCGCTCATGCGGCATGCTCCCGCACCGGTGCGGGGAACGTCGCCTCGATGAGGAAACCGCCGCGCCGCGCGGGGCCCGCGCGCAGCTCGCCGCCGACCATCGTGGCGCGCTCCCGCATCCCGAGCAGACCGTGGCCGGCGTCGAGGCCGTCCGAGCTGTGCGGGCTCGGCCCGTTGTCGCGCACGCGCAGCCGCAGGGCGTCTTGGGTGTAGTGGAGTTCGACGTCCACGGGGGCGCCCGGTGCGTGGCGGCGCGAGTTGGTGAGGGCCTCCTGCACGATGCGGTACGCGCTGAGTTCGACGCCGGGGTCGAGGGGGCGAACGGGGCCTTCGACGATGAGCCGTACGGCGGCGGCCGACGCGTCCCGCGCCTCGTCGACGAGCTCGCCGATCTGTTCGAGACCCGGCTGCGGGCGGCGGTCCGGCGTGACGGGTCCCGCGTCCTCGCGCAGCACGCCGAGCAGGCGGCGCATCTCGGTGAGCGCGGTGCGGGCGGTGTCGCCGATGGCAAGGAAGCGTTCGGCGCCCGCGGTGGGCAGTCCGGCGGTGGTCAGCCGTGCGGTCTCCGCCTGTACGGCGATCATGGAGATGTGGTGGGCGACGACGTCGTGCAGCTCCCGGGCGATCCTGGCCCGTTCGCCCCGGGCGGCGTGCTCGTGGAGGGTCTCGGCGATGGCCCGCTCGGCCGCGCTGTTCACCAGGGCGGTGTCGCGGGCGCTGCGGGCGATCCCCGTACCGGCGGCGACGCCCGCGCACACCGCGACCAGCACGGTCATGACCCGCTCCCCCGCACCCTCCGCCGACGCCGCCGTGACCGCGTACACGACGAAGGGCAGCGCGAGGAGCACCGCCAGGAGCCTCGGGCCGTGGCGACCCGCCTGGTGGAGGGCCACGAGCAGGGCGCACAGACCAGCAAGAGTCAGTACGTGGAAGGGCGCGAGGGCGAGCATCGCGGCAGCGGAGGCGGGCAGGGCGGCGCCAGAAGTGCTTGATCGGCTGCCCCTCCCCAGTGTCGCACCGCCCCCGAGCGCCGCGACCGGCACGGTCGTCCCCAGCGCGAGGGAGAGGGCGAGCGGCAGCGGGATGTCGCCGTTCGCGCGCAGCAGCAGTTCCACGGCGGCGGCGAGTGACAGGAGTGCCGCGGCAGCGGGCGGTGTCCGCGGGTGGCGCAGGACGCCGCGCATACGTATGTGTCCGCCTGCGCGCATGCCCCTGGCGGGAGTTGTGACGCTCACGCGCTTCATTGTCACCGTCACGAGGCCCCTCGGAGTCCCTCACGTGAGGGATACGAAGACGGCTCCCGGGCGTGACGACCTGCGGCCGTGCGGTCCCTAGCCTCGCTTCTCATGGATGGCATCACGGCAACAACTGATCGCGGGGCGGCGCCCGTCGGCCACGCGGCGACGATCGAAGTGCGCGGACTGCGCAAGCGTTACGGGCCGGTCACCGCGGTCGACGGTCTCTCCTTCACGGTGACTCCGGGGCAGGTCACCGGATTCGTCGGCCCCAACGGCGCCGGCAAGTCCACCACCATGCGCATCGTCCTGGGTCTGGACTCCGCCGACGAGGGCACCGCGCTCATCGGCGGCCGCCCCTATCACGCGCTGCGCACGCCGCTGCTCGCAGTGGGCTCGCTGCTCGACGCGGCGGCCGTGCATCCCAGCAGGCGCGGGCGTGACCATCTCCTGTGGATGGCGCACTCGCACGGGCTTCCCGTGCGCCGAGTGGACGAGGTGCTCGACCTCGTCGGGCTCGGCCAGGCGGCGCGGCGCCGGGCCGGCGGCTACTCGCTCGGCATGCGCCAGCGACTCGGCATCGCGGCCGCGCTGCTCGGCGACCCGCCCGTCCTGCTCTTCGACGAGCCGGTCAACGGACTCGACCCGGAGGGCATCCGGTGGATCCGCGGCTTCCTCAAGGGTCTCGCCGCCGAGGGCCGTGCCGTGCTCGTCTCCAGCCACCTGATGAGTGAACTGGAGGACACCGCCGACCACTTGGTCGTGGTCGGGCGGGGCCGTGTCATCGCCGACACGAGCGTGCGGGAGCTGCTCGCCGCGGCGTCCGGCGACCGGGTCGAGGTCCGCACGGACGAACGGGCGGCGGCGATGACCGTGCTCGCGGGCGCGGGGGCGAGCGTCGCGGCCACCGGACGCGACACGCTCACCGTCTCGCACCTCGCGGCGGGCCGTGTCGTGGAACTGCTCGGCGGCGCGGGAGTCGGCTTCTCGGGGGTCGCGGCGCACCGGGCCACGCTGGAGGAGGCGTACATGGAACTCACCAGGGACGAGGTCGAGTTCGCGGGCGGACAGGCATCCGGCGGGAGTTCCGGACCTGGCGCCCCGAACCCCTCCGGGGAGGGCACACGATGACCACCGTCAGCCCGCCCCGCCGCCCCGGCACCGCGCTCGTCGGCCGCGACGGCTTCCCGCAGCTGCTGCGCGCCGAGTGGACCAAGCTGCGCACGGTGCGCCGCTGGGGGCTCACGCTGCTCGCCGCGGTCGTGGTGACCGTCCTCATCTCCCTTTTCTCCGCGTCGAGTTCGGGCATCGAGACGACGCGCGGTGGCGGCGAGGGCGGTTCACCCGCGCCCACCGGGCCCGGCGGAGTGTCCATCCGCGACGACTTCACGTTCGTACACCGCACGCTCACCGGCGACGGTGCCATCACCGCCCGGGTGACAGGACCCACCGGCGAGCAGCCGCGCGAGGCTCCCGAGTGGGCCAAGGCCGGGGTGCTGATCAAGGAGAGCACCGATCCGGGGTCGGACTACGCGGCGGTGATGGTCACCGCGGGGCACGGGGTGCGGCTGCAGAGCGAGTTCGTCCGCGACGTGGCGGGCGGCGCCGCGTCCGCCACCACGCCGCACTGGCTCCGCCTTGTCCGCGAGGACGCGACCGTCACGGCGTACGAGTCCGCGGACGGGCGCACATGGCACAAGGTGGGGACCGCCCGGCTCGGGACGTCGGCCGAAGCGGTCCAGGTCGGTCTCTTCGTGGCGTCGCCCGACACGCGGTCCATGGAGCGGAGGTTCGGCAACGTGTCGGTGAGCGACGAACCGTCGCGGTCGTCGGGACGCTTCGACGAGGTGACGGTGAAGGGGGCCGTAGGCGGCGACTGGCGACTGACGGACGTCGGACGGCCGAACGGGGGCGGGCAGCCGACGGGAGACGGACAGCCGGCCGGCCCCGAGCAACCGACCGGCGCCGGGCAAGGTGAACTCCGCCGGGCGGGCGGCGCGTTCACCGTCACCGGCTCGGGCGACATCGCCCCCGGCACCCCGATGCAGCCGGACCTCGTCGCGACGTCCCTCAACGGCAGTCAGTTGAGCCTCGTCCTGGTCGCCGCGCTCGGCGTCCTGTTCATCACCGCCGAGTACCGGCGCGGGATGATCCGCACGACGTTCGTGGTCAGTCCGCGCCGCGGCCGCGTCCTGCTCGCCAAGGCGGTGGTGATCGGCGCGGTCACCTTCGTGACCGGGCTCGTGGCATCCTTCCTCTCCTACCTGTTGAGCATGCCCGCACTGCGCGACAGCGGCCACAAGCCGCCGCTCTTCCCCGAGTTCTCGCTCACCGACGGGCCCGTGCTGCGGGCCGTGTTCGGCACCGCGGCCCTGCTCGCCCTGATCGCCGTGCTCGCCCTGGGTCTCGGCGCGCTGCTGCGCAACACGGCGGCCGCGATCACCACGGTCGTCGTGGTGATCGTCCTGCCGCTGATCCTGGTCAGCATGGTGCCACTCGGCCTCTCGCAGTGGCTGCAACGGCTCACGCCCGTCGCGGGGTTCGCGATCCAGGAGACGACGCCGCACTACGACCAGGTGGCGAGCCGCTGCCTCCCGGAGGACGGCTGTTATCCGCAGGGCGCGTGGACCGGCTTCGGCACGCTCGCCGCGTACGTGGTCGTGGTGCTCGGTGTCGCGGTGTGGCGGGTGCGAAAGAGGGACGCATGAGGAGCGCCGAGCGCTCGCTCGGCGCGCTGCATGCCGAGTGGACCAAACTCCGTACGCTGCACAGCACTTGGTGGCTGCTGTTCGCCCTGATCGCCCTGACGGTCCTGGCGGGCGTCGCCTCCACCGCGTCGCTGACCGCGGGTGACTGCCCGGTCCCGGCCGACTGCCACGAGGACACGGTCAAGCTCAGTCTGACCGGGGTGTGGCTGGGCCAGGGCGCGGTCGTCGTCCTCGCGGTGCTCACGATGAGCGGCGAGTACGGCACGGGCACCATCCGCACGACCCTCACGACGGAACCGGGCCGGGTACGGGTCCTCGCGGCCAAGGCGGTGGTGCTCTGCTCCCTGACCGCGGCGGCGAGCACCGTCGGCGTGCTCGGCGCGCTGCTCGCGGGCCGGCTGCTGCTGTCCGCCGACGGCTTCGCGGCACCCGCGCTGACGGATGGACCGACCGTACGCGCGGCCGCGGGCACGGTCCTCTACCTCACGCTCACGGCCCTGACCGGCCTGGGCGCGGCCACGGCCCTGCGCGACACGGCGACCGCCGTCACCACGGCCCTGGCCCTCTTCTACGCCTTCCCGCTGCTCGCAGGTCTCCTTGCCGACCCCGACTGGCAGGAGAACGCACGGCGGGCGGCGCCCGCGACGGCCGGCCTCGCGATCCAGGCGACGATCGACCTGGACCGGCTGCCGATCGGCCCTTGGGCGGGCATCGGGGTCCTCGCCGCCTACGCGGCAGCGGCGCTGGTCATGGGCGGGGTGCTGCTGCGGGTACGGGACGCGTGAGGCGCGGGGATCGTCCGGCGCGGCGCGGGCTGCGTATACAGTCACCACCGATCAGCTCCGCATTTTTCGTACACCTGAAAGACCCGCACCATGGCCGTCGACGAACTCGACACCCGCATCCTGCGGCTGCTCCTGGAGCAGCCGCGCACCAGTGTCCGTGAGTACGCTCGCGTACTCGGTGTCGCCCGCGGCACCCTGCAGGCCCGGCTCGACCGGCTCGAGCGGGACGGTGTGATCACCGGGACGGGTCCTTCGCTCTCCCCCGCCGCGCTCGGCCACCCGGTCCTCGCCTTCGTGCACATCGAGGTCACCCAGGGGCATCTGGACGAGGTGGGCGACGCGCTGGCCGCCGTGCCCGAGATCATCGAGGCCTTCTCGATCACCGGCGGCGGCGACCTGCTGACCCGCGTGGTCGCCCGGGACAACGGCCACCTGGAAGACGTCATCCAGCAGCTGATCCAACTGCCGGGCGTGGTGCGCACCCGTACGGAGATGGCGCTGCGCGAGCGCGTGCCGCACCGGCTGCTTCCGCTGGTCGAGTCGATCGGGCGGGCCGCGGCCGGGCAGCGGTGAGCCGGGCCTTTGGCATGCTGGACGGCATGAGCACCAACGGCTGCACCTCGGTCATCTTCGATCTCGACGGCACGCTCGTGGACAGCGAGCCGAACTATTACGAGGCGTCACGCGCGCTGCTCGCCGAGCTGGGCGTCGATTACACCTGGGCGGACAACGAGGCCTACGTCGGCATCGGCACCCAGGAGACCCTCGCCACCTGGAAGGACCGGTACGGCATCGACGTGCCCGTCGCCGAGCTGCTCACCGAACTCGACCGCCGCTATCTCGCCCTGGCCCGCGCGGACACCCACGTCTTCCCCGAGATGCGCAAGCTCGTGGAGCAGCTGCACGGCGCCGGAGTGCCGATGGCCGTGGCTTCCGGCTCCTCGCGCGCGGCGATCGACGCGATCCTCTCCGGCACGGGCCTGGACGCGCAGCTGACCACCGTGATCTCCGCGGACGAGGTCGCGCACGGCAAGCCCGCCCCCGACGTCTTCCTCGCCGCGGCCGCGCTCCTGGGCGCGGACCCCGCCGACTGCGTGGTCCTGGAGGACGCCGCTCCGGGCGCGACGGCGGCGCACGCGGCCGGCATGCGCTGCATCGCGATCCCCTATGTCGCCGCCCATGCGGACGCCCCCGCGTTCGCGTCGGCGGGGCTGCTGCTGCGGGGCGGGCAGAGCGAGTTCACGGCGCAGGCCGCGCTCGACTTCCTCGGCTCTCTCAGCGACCTCAGCGCCTGGTCGCGGCCCGTGCCGCAAGCTCCGTCTTCTTGATCTTGCCGGTGGCGGTGAGCGGCAGTTCGTCGAGGAGTTCCACGGCGGGCACCTTGTACGTCGCCATGGCACCGGCCGCCCAGTCGCGCAGCTCCCGCGCCGTGAGGGCGCTGCCCTGGACGGTGCGCACGTACGCATAAGGGCGCTGGCCCGCGGCTTCGTCCGGGACGGCGACGACGGCCGCCGCCAGGACGTCCGGGTGCCGGGCGAGCAGCGTCTCGACCTCGGCGGGGAAGACGCTCATGCCCTTCACCTTGATCATGTCCTTGTCGCGGCCCAGGTAGTGCAGACAGCCGTCCTCGTCGAGGCGGCCGATGTCTCCGGTGTGCAGCCAGCCGTCGCGCAGTGCCGCCGCCGTCGCCTCGGGGGCACGCCAGTAGCGGGTCAGGACCGAGGGGCCGCGGACGATGATCTCGCCGGGGTCGCCGATCGGCAGCGGACGGCCGGTCTCGAAGTCGACGATCAGGACGTCGGTGCCGGGGGCAGGCAGACCGCAGAAGGTCGCGTCGCCCGCCAGGTCGTGGTCGCCGTCCTGGAAGCCGACCGTGCTGGTGTCGCTCGTGTGGGTCTCGGTCATGCCGTACGAGGCCTCGCGCAGCACGCTGTCGTCGCCGACTGCCGTGCGCCAGCGGGCCCGCAGCTCGGGGGTGAGCTTGCGGATGAAGGACACGGTGAGCGGGGCGGTCAGGGAGCTCAGGTCGTGGCGTGCGAAGTCGGGGTGGGAGAGGAGTTCGAGGTAGTTCTCGACCGTTCCGGCCATGGTGGTGACCTGGTGCCGCTCGATCGCCGCGAGCACGGCGGCCGGGTCCCAGCGGGGCAGCAGCACGCTCGTGCCGCCGGAGACGAGCGGGGCGAGGATGCCGAGGTTCTCGCCCGCGATCCAGAAGACCGGCAGGAAGCAGAGCGAGACGATGCCGTCGTCGAACGGCAGCGGGCCGCGGCTGTTGTCGATGGCGGTGGCCGTGTAGACCATGTGGCGCTGGGTGTGCTCGCACGCCTTGGGCATTCCGGTGGTGCCGCCGGTGTAGTTGAGGGCGGCAAGGGCGTCCAGGTCGTCGGCGATGCGGCCGAGCGGCGGGTGTCCGATGGCGGCGTCCCAGGCGTCGGCGTCGTCGGCCACCAGGACTTCCCGCACCGCCGTTCCCGCGCGCACCTCCTCGAGCAGGCCCGCGAGCGAGCTGTGCGTGATGACGATCTCCGGTCCCGCGTCGCGCAGTTCATGGCTCAGCTCCGCCGCCCGGAACATCGGGTTGACCGGTACGTGCACGGCTCCGGTCCGCAGCACGGCGAGCATCGCGATCACGAACTGCGGACAGTTGGGCAGCTGCACGCCCACCCGGTCACCGGCCCGCACGCCGCGCGCGTCGAGCCGGCCCGCCAACCGGTCGGTGAGATCGTCGAGTTGGCGGTACGTGAACGTCTCGTCCCCGAAGACCAGCGCGGGCCGCTCCGGTGCGGACCGCGCCCAGTGCCGTACATATCCGGGCACGGTGCGTGTCCCCGCGCGGTGTTCCGCCGTCTCGGCCTGCCGGCCCCGCCTGGCCTTCGCCTGACGGGCGCGCAGGTCTCGCAACTGGTCTTCGCTGGGCAAGGGGCTGGGCATGGGGCGGCTCCTCAGCGTTGGGGATCGACTCCGAGCAGGTGCAGGAACATGGCGGTGACGTCGCGCACGGCCGCGTCGTACGTCCGTGGGTCGGCTGCGGCGCGCCGGGCGAACTCGATGCTCATGCCGCCGACCGCGCGGGCGACGGACAGGGGATCGGCGACCGGGGCGGCGCTGCCCTCGGCGACCAGGCGGCGGATGTAGCGGGCCGAGCGGTGGATCGGCCGCTCCTGGGTCTCCTGCCACAGGGCGCGTACGTCGTCGTCGAGTTGCGCCTGCTGCTCCAACAGCCGTAGCAGCGGCAGGTGTCGGGCGTGCGGCGATGAAGGCGGCGGTGGAGGCGTGGCAGATCTCGAGGGCGTCGTCCCGGTCGACGCCCGGCACGTCCTGCGCGGCGAGGAACGCGTCGCGCACCCGCACCGCGAGGACGCGGAAGATCTCCTCCTTGGAGGCGAAGTAGACGTAGAAGCCCGCCCGTGAGACCTCTGCTTCGGCCGTGATGTCGGCGATGGTCGCCGGGCCGTAGCCGCGCCGCGCGAAGACGGCCTCGGCGGCGTCCAGGAGCCGTCCGCGGGCCGGGGCGTCAGTGCGGTCGTGTGCGGTGCGGGTTGCCCAGGGCTGTTGATCGCGTGCCACGCGGCGAGCATATTGACGTTGACGCCAATGTCAATGAGCATGGCGGCGCCCCCTCGGGGGCCGGATATCTCAGGAGGGGCTTCATGGGTTCTGCCGCCGTGCTCGTCGCCAATCGCGGGGAGATCGCCGTCCGCGTCCTGCAAGCAGCGGCGGAGGCCGGGCTGCGCACCGTCGCGGTGTTCGCGGAGGACGAAGCGGCCGCGCGCCATGTCCAACTCGCCGATGAGGCACAGCCGTTGGGCCGTTCCGGACCGGCCGCGTATCTGGACGCGGAGGCGGTCGTCGCCGCGGCCCGGCGCTCCGGGTGCGAGCTGGTGCACCCCGGCTACGGCTTCCTGAGCGAGGACGCGGACTTCGCCGCGCGGTGCGCGGACGCCGGGCTGCGGTTCGTGGGGCCGTCCCCCGAAGTGCTCGGCCTGTTCGGCGACAAGGCACGCGCGCGTGCGCTCGCGGTCAGCCTCGGGGTGCCTGTCCTGGCGGGCACGCAGGGGCCGACGACGCTGTCCGATGCCGCCGACTTCCTTGCCGGGCTCGGCCCTTCGGGCGCGGTGATGGTGAAGGCGCTGGGCGGGGGCGGCGGCCGCGGCATGCGCGCCGTGCACCGCCCTGCCGACCTGGCGGACGCCTGGGAGCGCTGCCGTTCGGAGGCCCTGCAGGGCTTCGGCCGGGACGAGTTGTACGTCGAGGAGCTGCTGACCGGTGCCCGCCACATCGAGGTGCAGATCATCGGCGACGCGACCGGCGAGGTCAGCCACCTCTGGGAGCGCGACTGCAGCGCCCAGCGACGGCACCAGAAGCTCATCGAGATCGCCCCCGCTCCCGGCCTCTCCCCCACGGTTCGCGAGCAGCTGATCGACGCCGCCCTCCGGATGGCCCGCGCGTGCGACTACGTAGGCCTCGGCACCTTCGAATTCCTGCTCCAGGGCGAGGAGTTCCACTTCATCGAGGCGAACCCGCGCCTCCAGGTCGAGCACACGGTCACCGAGGAGGTGACGGGCGTCGACCTGGTCACGGCCCAACTGCGCCTGGCGGCAGGCGAATCACTCGCGTCGCTCGGCCTGTCCGGTCCCCCGCCCGAGCCACGCGGCTACGCCGTACAGGCCCGCGTCAACGCCGAGTCCCTGGCCGCCGACGGCTCGGCACTGCCCTCGACCGGCACACTCACCCGCTTCGACGTGCCGACGGGCGCCGGGATCCGCGTGGACACGGCGGCCCGCACCGGGGCGCAGGTCGGGGCGCGCTACGACTCCCTCCTCGCGAAGGTCATCGCCCATGTGCCGCAAGGGGACTTCGCGGCGGCCTGTGAGCGCGCGTCGCGCGCGCTGGCCGCCTTCGCCGTAGAGGGCGTACGTACGGGAATCCCGCTGCTGTGGACGCTGCTCGCCCATCCGGGCTTCACGGCGGGCGGCACCCACACGGCCTTCGTGGAGGAGCACATCGCGGAGCTGCTTCCGCAGGCGCCCACCGATCCCGCGGAAGCCGGCGGCGGCGCGACGGTCGCCGCCCCCATGACGGGCACGGTCGTCACCGTCGATGTCGCCGTGGGCGAACACGTCGCGGCGGGACAGCAGTTGCTCGTCCTCGAGGCGATGAAGATGGAGCATGTCGTGCGCGCGAGCGCCGCCGGCACCGTGACCGCCCTGCACGCGCGCGTGGGCGCCACGACGGCGGAGGGCCGCCCCCTGGTGACGGTCGACGCGTCGGCGGCGGGCGAGGTGAGCGACCTGCTCCCCGAGGAGGCCGCCGACCCCGACGCCATCCGCCCCGACCTCGCCGAGGCCCTGGCCCGGCACGCGGTCGGCCTCGACGCGCGGCGCCCCGAAGCCGTCGCCAAACGCCACCGCATCGGGCGGCGCACGGCGCGCGAGAACATCGAGGACCTCTGCGACGCGGGCACCTTCACGGAGTACGGCGCGCTGGCGATCGCCGCCCAGCGCCGCCGCCGCTCCCTCGACGACCTGATCGCATCGACGCCCGCCGACGGCATGGTCACCGGCACGGGGCGGATCGACGGCGTGCGGTGCGTGGCGATGTCGTACGACTACACGGTGCTCGCCGGCACGCAGGGCCTGCAGAACCACCGCAAGACCGACCGGATGCTGCAACTGGCCGGGGAACGGCGGCTGCCGGTGGTGCTGTTCGCGGAGGGCGGCGGCGGCCGCCCCGGCGACACCGACACCACGTCCGTCGCCGGACTCGACGTCATGACGTTCCATCAGATGGGGCGGCTGAGCGGACAAGTCCCCCTGGTGGGCGTCGCGTCGGGCCGCTGCTTCGCGGGCAACGCCGCGCTGCTCGGCTGCTGCGACGTGGTGATCGCGACGCCCGAGGCGAGCATCGGCATGGGAGGCCCCGCGATGATCGAGGGCGGCGGTCTCGGCGTGTTCCGACCCGAGGAGGTCGGCCCGCTGTCGGTCCAGGTGCCGAACGGCGTCGTGGACATCGCCGTGGCCGACGAGGCGGAGGCGGTGCGGGTGGCACGGAAGTACCTCACGTACTTCACGTACGCCCCTGGGGCGGGCGGCAGTTGGGAGACCCCGGACGAGCGGCTGCTGCGGCATGCGGTCCCGGAGAACCGGCGCCGCGCCTATGACGTACGGACCGCGATCGACGGCATCGCCGACACGGACTCCGTCCTGGAGCTGCGGCGCGGCTTCGGCGTCGGCATCATCACGGCGCTCGTCCGCGTCGAGGGCCGCCCGATGGGCCTGCTCGCCAACAACCCCGGCCATCTGGGCGGCGCGATCGACCGCGAGGCGGCGGACAAGGCCGAGCGCTTCCTGCGACTGTGCGACACGTTCGGTCTTCCTGTCCTCTCGCTCTGCGACACACCGGGCTTCATGGTCGGCCCGGACGCCGAACGGACCGCGACGGTACGGCACTTCGCGGCACTCTTCGTGACGGGCGCCCAGCTCCGGGTGCCCCTCGTCAGCCTGGTCCTGCGCAAGGCGTACGGGCTCGGCGCGATGGCCATGATGGGCGGCTCGACCCGGGCACCGGTGGCGACGGCGGCCTGGCCGAGCGGCGAGTTCGGCGGGATGGGCCTGGAGGGCGCGGTGCGGCTCGGCTACCGCAAGGAGCTTGCGGCGATCGACGATCCCGCCGAGCGGCAGCGGGTGTTCGAGGCGCATGTCGCCGAGCTGTACGAGCACGGCAAGGCGGTGAACGCGGCGGCCGCCCTGGAGATCGACGCGGTCATCGACCCGGCGGACTCACGGCGGTGGATCCTCGCGGCGCTGGACGGCGCGGCCGGGCGGCCGGACGGGGGCGAATGACTCGACGGCCGTCCGGCGGCCGCGCACGGGTCAGGGCTGCACGGGTCAGGAGTGCACGGGTCAGGACTGCACGGGTCAGGACTGCACGGGTCAGGACTGCACGGGTCAGGAGTGCACGGTCAGGACTGGGGCCGCTTTCCGTGGTTGGCCGCGTGCTTGCGGCGTCCCTTCTTCTTGCGGCGTCGCTTCGAGGACATGACGTTCCCCTCACTCGGTGGGCGCCCGGTAGGGCATTTATCCGTTTTCCACCGTTCCACACCGATACATAACCAGCGACCCCAGATGCCCCACAACACTTGCCTCGGGATACGATCTCTCCGCCATGCAGATGAATGCCAAACACACCAGTCTCGTCGCGGTCGGCGACTCCTTCACCGAGGGCATGTCGGACCGGCTGCCCGACGGCAGCTACCGCGGCTGGGCGGATCTGCTCGCCGCACGGATGGCCGCCGCATCGCCCGGGTTCCGCTACGCGAACCTCGCGGTGCGCGGGAAGCTCATCGGGCAGATCGTGGACGAGCAGGTGGACGTCGCCGCCGCGATGCGGCCCGATGTGATCACCCTGGTGGGCGGCCTCAACGACACCCTGCGGCCCAAGTGCGACATGGTCCGGGTGCGCGACCTCCTCGGGCAGGCCGTCGAACGCCTCGCCCCCGCCTGCGAGCAGCTCGTCCTGATGCGCAGCCCGGGCCGTAACGGCCCCGTGATGGAACGCTTCCGGCCGCGCATGGAGGAACTCTTCGCGTACGTCGACGAACTGGCGGCCAAGCACGGCGCCGTGGTCGTGGACCTGTACGGAGCCGCCGCGCTCGGCGATCAGCGGATGTGGGACGTGGACCGGCTGCACCTGACGTCCGAGGGCCACCGGCGGGTCGCCGAGGCGGTCTGGCAGACGCTCGGCCACGCCCCCGAGGACGACTGGCAGGCGGCACTGCCCGCCACGGCCCCGCCGAACTGGACGGCCCGCCGAGTGGCCGACGCCCGCTTCGCCAAGCAACACCTCGTCCCATGGATCGGCCGCCGCCTCACGGGCCGCTCCTCCGGCGACGGCATGCCGCCCAAGCGCCCCGACCTGCTGCCTTACGACGGCTCGCTCTCGTAGCTTCCGACAAACCGGGCCGTGGCGCTGGCCTGCACGAACGGCCAGTAGAATCCGTACACGTGACTGCGCCTGCAAAGCCCCGTATCCCGAACGTCCTCGCCGGGCGTTACGCCTCCGCCGAGCTCGCCACCCTCTGGTCGCCCGAGCAGAAGGTGAAGCTGGAGCGTCAGCTCTGGCTCGCCGTGCTGCGTGCCCAGAAGGATCTGGGGATCGAGGTGCCGGACGCCGCCCTCGCCGACTACGAGCGCGTCATCGACGACGTCGACCTCGCCTCGATCGCCGAGCGCGAGAAGGTCACGCGCCATGACGTGAAGGCGCGTATCGAGGAGTTCAACGCGCTCGCCGGGCACGAGCAGGTCCACAAGGGCATGACCTCGCGCGACCTCACCGAGAACGTGGAGCAGCTGCAGATCCGGCTCTCCCTGGAGCTCGTGCGCGACCGCACGGTGGCCGTGCTCGCGCGGCTCGGGAAGCTGTCCGGTGAGTACGCCGAGCTCGTCATGGCCGGTCGCTCGCACAATGTCGCCGCGCAGGCGACGACCCTGGGCAAGCGCTTCGCGACGACCGCCGACGAACTGCTCGTGGCGTACCGCCGCGTCGACGATCTGCTGCGGCGCTACCCGCTGCGCGGCATCAAGGGCCCCGTCGGCACCGCCCAGGACATGCTCGACCTGCTCGGCGGCGACGCCGACAAGCTCACCGAGCTCGAGCAGCGGATCGCCGGGCACCTCGGCTTCGACCGCGCCTTCACCTCGGTCGGGCAGGTCTACCCGCGCTCGCTGGACTACGAGGTCGTCACGGCACTCGTGCAGCTCGCTTCCGGGCCCTCCTCGATGGCCAAGACGATCCGGCTGATGGCCGGGCACGAGCTCGTCACCGAGGGCTTCAAGCCGGGCCAGGTCGGTTCGTCCGCGATGCCGCACAAGATGAACACCCGCTCCTGCGAGCGCGTCAACGGCCTGACCGTCATCCTGCGCGGCTACGCGTCGATGACCGGCGAGCTGGCGGGCGACCAGTGGAACGAGGGCGACGTCTCCTGCTCCGTCGTACGCCGGGTCGCGCTGCCCGACGCGTTCTTCGCGCTCGACGGTCTCCTGGAGACGTTCCTGACCGTGCTCGACGAGTTCGGCGCCTTCCCGGCGGTCGTGGCGCGCGAGCTGGACCGCTACCTCCCCTTCCTCGCCACCACCAAGGTCCTGATGGCCTCGGTGCGCGCGGGCGTGGGCCGCGAGGAGGCGCACGAGGCCATCAAGGAGAACGCGGTCGCCTCCGCGCTCGCCATGCGCGAGCAGGGCGCCGAGCGCAACGAACTCCTTGACAAGCTGGCCGCGGACTCGCGCATTCCGCTGGACCGTGCGCAGCTTGACGAGCTGATGGCCGACAAGCTGTCCTTCACCGGTGCGGCGAGCGACCAGGTCTCCGTCGTCGTGGCGCAGATCGAAGCGCTGCTGAAGGAGCACCCCGAGGCCGCGGCCTACACGCCGGGCGCGATTCTCTAGTACGTCACGGCCGCTGCCGCACCGACCGGTGCTCGCCCTTGCCCGACCTGTGTACCCGCAGCACGACAAAGGTGAGCACCGCGAGTGCGGCCGCGGCCAGGACGCCCTTGGAGTACAGGCCCACCAGGTCGGTGACCTGGTGCCGGCGCTCACCCAGGGCGTGGCCGACCAGGACGAAGACGGACCGCCTTGGTGCCGTGCCGTTGGAACCACGCCTCCGTGCGGTCGCGGCCGAGCAGCGCGCCGATCGCGTAGAGCGCGAGCGCGCCCACCACCGAGCCCGCCGTCGTCCAGAGCAGGACCTCGACGAGGCTGAACCTGCCCTGGCTCGCGGCGAATCCGGCGAGCGGCAAGCAGCGGATCGTGGCGCTCGGCATGCTGCTCGGCCGGGCCCGCCGCACCCAGGACCCCGCCAAGTCGGCCGGGCTGCTCGCCCAGGCGCACGAGGAGAGCCGGCGGGCCCTGGTCGAACTGCGCGACGTCGCCTGGCGGGTCCACCCGGCGGCGCTGGACGAGGGCGGTCTCGCGGCGGCCCTTGAGACGGTGGCCGAGCGCGCCGCGATTCCCGTACGGCTCGACTGCGCCCTGCGCCAGACGCCTCCCCCGACCGCGCAGGCGGTGGCGTACTTCGTCGCCGCCGAGGCCGTCACCAACGCGGTCAAGCACTCCGGCGCCACCCTCGTCACCGTCCACGCCGAGCAGCGAAGTGACGTGCTGTGCCTGCGCGTCGAGGACAACGGCCGGGGCGGCGCCGCCCCGGCAGCAAGCGGCCTGCTCGGTCTGGCCCGGCGCGTCGCCGCGCTCGACGGCACCCTCACCGTGGACAGCCCCGCAGGCGGGCCCACGCTCATCACCGCGGAGCTCCCATGCGCGTAATGCTCGCCGACGACTCGACCCTGCTGCGGGAGGGCCTGGCCCGTCTCCTCGCGGACGAGGGCCACACCGTCACGGCCTCGGTCGGCGACGCGCGGGCGCTGCTCGCCGCCGTGGCCGAGGATCCGCCGGACGCCGCCGTCATCGACGTACGCATGCCGCCCACGCACACCGACGAGGGGCTGCGCGCCGCCCTCGAGATCCGGAACACCTGGCCGGGGACGAGCGTGCTCGTGCTCTCCCAGTACGTCGAACGGCGTTACGCCACCGAGCTGTTGACCACCGCCACCGAAGGCGTCGGCTAGCTGCTCAAGGACCGGGTCGTCCAGGTCGACGAGTTCCTGGACGCCCTGGAGCGAGTCGGCTCGGGCCGGACCGCCTTCGACCCGGAGGTCGTACGGCAGTTGCTGACCCTCAGCAGCCACACCGACCCGCTGGGGCGGCTGACCCCGCGCGAGCGCGAGGTGCTCGGCAAGATGGCGCAGGGGCACACCAACGCGGCGATCGCCGGGCAGTTGTACGTCTCGCAGAGTGCCGTCGAGAAGTACATCAACGCGATCTTCGACAAGCTGGAGCTGACGGGCACGACGGGATACAGCCGCCGCGTCCTCGCCGTCCTGCGCTACCTCGGCTCCTGAAGACGGGGCGCCGCATCAGAGGCCGACGTCCCTGCTGCGGAAGTCCTCCAGGGACTCGCGCCGCACCAGGAGCCGCGCGTGCCCGTCGGCCACCGCCACCACGGGCGGGCGGCCGACCAGGTTGTAGCCGGAGGCCATGGAGAGGTGGTAGGCACCGGCCACCGGCACGCCGAGGAGGTCGCCCGGCCTGATGTCGCCCGGGAGTTCGACGTCCGACGCCAGCACGTCACCGGCCTCGCAGTGCCGCCCCACGACGGTCACGGGCGCGGGTGCGACCAGGGAGTGGCGGCCGATCAGACGCGGCGCGTACCGGACGCCGTACAGCGCTGGCCGCGGGTTGTCGCTCATCCCGCCGTCCACGGCGACGAACGTGCGGCCGCCGGTGCGCTTGACGGCGAGGACGCGGTAGAGGGCCACTCCGGCCGGTCCGACGATGGCGCGCCCCGGTTCGATCAGCAGCCGGGGCACGGTGAGCCCGGCCGCCGCGCAGCTCTCGATCAGCGCGGCGCGCACCTTGCGGGCCAGGGCGGTGATGTCCAGGGACGGTTCGCCGGGGCGGTAGGCGATGCCGTGGCCGCCGCCCAGATCCAGTTCGGGGAGCGTGATGCCGTGCTGGTCCTTGACGCGGGCCAGCAGGCCGACGAGCCGGCGCACCGCCGCGAGGAACGGCTTGTCGGTGGTGATCTGCGAGCCCAAGTGGCAGTGCAGGCCGGTCAGTTCGAGACCAGGCCGGCCGATGACGCGGGCGATGGCGTGCTGCGCGGAGCCGTCAGCGATCGACAGGCCGAACTTCTGGTCGTCGGTCCCGGTACGGATCTTGGCGTGGCCGCCCGCCACGATGCCCGGCACCACCCGGACCAGCACCTTCTGCCGGCTGCCCGGCGGGATCGCCGCCGCGAGCCGGGCGATCTCCGAGGCGCTGTCGATGACGATGCGCCCGACGCCGAGCCGCAGCGCGGCCGCCAGGTCGTGCGGGCTCTTGGCGTTGCCGTGCAGCACGATCCGCTCGGCGGGGAAGCCCGTGGTGACGGCGAGTTCCAGCTCACCGGCGGAGCAGACGTCCAGGCCGAGGCCTTCCTCCGCCACCCAGTGCGCCATCGCGCGGCACAGGAACGCCTTGGCGGCGTAGTGCACTTCGGCGTCGGGGAAGGCGTGCAGATAGGTGCGGCAGCGGGTGCGCACGTCGGCCTCGTCGAGGAGATAGGCCGGGGTGCCGAAGCGTTCGGCGACTTCGGTGAGGGGTACGCCGCCGACGGCGAGGTCGCCGTGGGCGCGGCGCGCGGTGGATGCGGGCCAGACGGACAGGTCGTCGTCGGCGGTGGCGTCCGGGGTGACCGGATCATGCAGAGTGGTCATGGCAGGTTCTCTCTTCGCCTCGTCTCGCCTCGTCCTCAGCCGATCCAGGTGGTCAGGGCGCCGACCACGGCGGCCGCCCCGGTGACGCGCAGGGCGCCGACCGCCCGCGGGTCCCAGTCGCGCCAGGCGGGCGTGCGCCGCCGGGGTGCGGCGACCGGGTGCGCGGCGAGCCGCGGGTCGACGGTGACGCGGGTGACGCCGAGCGGCTCGGTGAGCGCACGCAGTGCCGGCTCGGAGAGCCTGATCCAGGCCTGCCGGGAGCCGAGGGCCGCGGTCAGCCGCTGGGGGGTGGTGAAGGCGACGGCTGTGCGGCCGCCGACGGGAGTGCGGAACAGGCGGGCCACACAGCCCGCGGGTCCCGGCCGGACAGGGACGAACAGCGGTCCGGCCGGGCCGGGTTCACAGGGCTCGGGGTCCTCGCCGCACTGAAGCTCTGCCATGGAATGCCTCCTAGAGGATCTTCAACTTCCCGTTCGGTGAACGGTGGCCCGCGGGCGGTGAACCAACAGGCCTGTGCCGACGTTATGCCCGGCACGGGATGCCATCTGCCCCTCCATGACGCGACGTTGACGCCGGCGGGTGAGGGACGTCCCTTCTGGGCCTTGCTCGCGGCAGGCGGCGTGATCCTCCTGATGGAGGGAAGCGGCGGCGAACTCGACCCCGTCGGCCTCTTGTTCGCCCTCGCCGCAGGAGCGTGCTGGGGCCTGTACATCCTGGTCGGTGCGGCACTTGGCCGCCACACCACGGAAGGCAATGGCCTGGCCCTTGGCATGGCCGTCGCGGCGCTGGTGGCCGTGCCGTTCGGCGTGGCCGGGAGCGGAACGGCGCTGATTCAGCCGTGGGTCCTGATCGCGGGGCTCGGCGTGGCGCTGCTGTCGTCGGTGATCCCGTACTCGCTGGACCTGGAAGCACTGCGCAAGATCCCACCGCGGGTGTTCGGCATCCTGATGAGCCTCGAACCGGCGATGGCGGCCCTCATCGGCCTCATCGTGCTCCAGGAGTCGCTGCGGGTGTCGCAGTGGATCGCGGTGCTGTGCGTGGTGGCGGCATCGGCGGGCGCCGCACGGGGCACCCGCCCGGACATGTGATCGGGGAAAGGCCAATGATGTTGGGCGAGCCGGGCGTTGACGGTCTTGGCGAGGTTGTGGGCGTGCTGCGGGAGTGGCAGTACGACGGGGCGCCGATGCAGCTGCATCCGGGGGACCTGGGCTGGTTCTGGCGGTTCGGTGCGGTGGCGACGGCCGCGGCGGTCCGGACATGGAGCCGTGACGGACGGATTCTCGCCGTCGGTCTCCTTGACGGGCCCGGGCTGTTGCGGCTGACGATCGCGCCGGACGCTCTGCGCGACAAGGAGCTGGCACGGCAGGTGGTCGAGGACGTGACCAAGCCGGAGCGCGGCGTGCTGCCTGCGGGGAAGGCGAGCATCGAGGCGCCGGCGGGTGCGCTGGTCCACGATTCTCTGTACGAGCACGGCTGGGGCACCGACGAGCCGTGGACGCCGCTGCGCCGCGACCTCACGGAGCCGGTGGACCTCACAGAGCCGGTGGACCTCACGGAGCCGGTGGACCTCACAGAGCCGGTGGACCTCACAGAGCCGGTGAGTGATCCAGGCGTGCGGATCGAAGTGACCGGGCCGGAGCAGGCGCGGGTGCGGGCCGCCGTGCAGCGGGCGGCGTTCGGCACGTCGACGTTCACGGAGGAGCGCTGGCAGTCGATGGCGGCCGGACTGCCGTACGCCGACGCCCGGTGTCTGGTCGCGTACGACGACCGGGGCGACGCGGTGGCTGTGGTGACGGTGTGGTCGGCCGGTCCGGGCAAGCCGGGGTTGCTGGAGCCGATGGGCGTGCACCCGGAACATCGCGGTCACGGCTACGGCAAGGCGATCAGCGTCGCAGCGGCGGCCGCACTCCAGGAGCTGGGTTCCTCGAGCGCGATCGTCTGCACGCCGAGCGGCAATACCGGGGCCGTCGCCACCTACAAGTCGGCCGGATTCCGGCAACTCCCCGAGATCCGGGACCGATACCGGAACGCCTGGCCAGGGCGTGTCTGTTCGGATCACTTTGCCCGCCCCCTCGGGTTGTCTCCGTACACTCACGCGCATGGCATGCCGCATCAGTGAACTGATCCTCGACTGCGCCGACCCCGAGCGGCTCGCCGCGTTCTGGAGCGAGGTCCTCGGCTACGTCGAACTCGGCCGGGAGGACGACGGAAGCATCGAGATCGGGCCGCCCGACGCCGGCTCCGGCGGCCCCCAGCCCACCCTCGTCCTCAGCCCCAGCAGCGACCCGCGTGCGGGCAAGCTCCCCCTGCACATCGACGTCAACCCCACCGACCGCGACCAGGACGCCGAGCTGGAGCGGCTCCTCGCGCTCGGCGCCAGGCCCGCCGACGTCGGCCAGACCGGCAACGAGAGCTGGCACACCCTGGCGGACCTGGAAGGCAACGAATTCTGCCTCCTGCGCCGCCGGATCAAGCCCGTCTGAACAACGCGGCTGGCTGGGGCTCGCGCGCGTGATGGGTGAGCACGAAGACCGGGGCGTGGAACGGCGGATCGTCGCCCCACCAGCCGTTCCACTGCCGATCCCACGCGCCGCGCACGGGGCCGAACATGTTGCGCCCCATGATGAACGCCTTGGCGCCGGCGCTCTGGTCGACCTCGGCCCGGTTCTCCTCCGGCGTCTCGAACATCCAGGCGTGCAGCTTGTCGCCCCAGCTGTCGCCGCCGTCGTCGCCGAACGGGCGTTCCTCGGTCTGATTGAGCCCGGCCGAGTACCCGTCGGCCGAGATCGTGATCTCGCAGATCACCCTGCCGCTGTGTTCGGTCATCACTCTCCTCCTCGTGGCCGAGCTTCCTGTCAAGCATCCGCGAACACCAACGCGAGCCGCGAGCTCGCCCCGCGCGCGAGAACCGGCAGCCCTGCCGTCAGGCGGTCGTCAACGCGGTCGGGCGGCGCGTCAGTGGTGCGTCAAGGGTCGGGCGCCGCGGAGCACCTGGCCATGTGCCGCCCCTAGCGTCGCCTCATGGCCCGACGCATGACGCGCCCCGCACGGCGTACTCCCGGCGGCCCCGAGACCCCGGGCCCCACCGAACACGACCCGTGGACGCACGACCCGTGGACGCACGACCCGTGGACGCACGATCCGTGGACGCACGACCCGTGGACGCACGACCGCACCTGGTCCGGGGACGCCCGCTCCGCCGCGGGCTGCGCCGCGCTGCTCTGCGGGCTGCTCCTGCTGCTCGACGCGGCGACCGGTCGGCTCGACGCGCGCCGGGCGTGGCCCTCTGGCCGACCCTGGGCGCGCTGCCTTTCGCCGTGCTGACGCCGCCGCGCGTCAGAGCCCGCCCGGGAGTCCTGGTCTCCCGCGGCCTGCTGCTGCGGCGGTCCGTCCGGCTCGACGACCTCGTCGCCGTACGCCGCGACGACGGCATCGCGCCGCGCCTTGTCCTGCGGGACGCCTCCGGCGGTCAGGTCGTGCTCGACCCCGACGTACTGGTCGCCAATCCGCCGCTGTGGCGTCTCATGGACGACGGCGCCCGCGCTTGCGCCTGCGCCGAGCACGGATCGCTGCTGTGCGGGGCGACGGCACTGCGCCGGATCGCGGAACGCGTCGAACATGGCGCAGCCGAGGGATGCGCATGGGCCGTTCAGAGGCGGCCATCGCCGTAGCCGTCCGCTCGTTTGAGATCAATAGCGTTCGGAAGAGGTCAAGGTCACAGCCCTACACGGCACCGAGTGCCAGGGGTTCCGCCCTAGCATCATGGGCATGACGGTCCTGCCTGACGACGGGCTTACGCTGGCCGCCGAGTTCCCTGATGCGACCCATGAGCAGTGGCAGCGCCTGGTGGAAGGCGTGCTGCGCAAGTCGGGTAAGGACGTATCGGGCTCGGCCGCCGAGGAAGCGCTGTCCACCGCGCTCGAGGACGGGCTCAGCACCCGCCCCCTGTACACCGCCCGAGAAGCCGCGCCCGACGCCGGCTTCCCGGGTTTCGCCCCCTTTGTCCGAGGCGGCAGCGCCGCGGGCACTGCCCCGTCCGGCTGGGACGTGCGCCAGCGGCACGCGACCACGGACCCGGCGCGCACCAACGAGACGGTGCTCGCGGACCTGGAGAACGGCGTCACGTCGCTGTGGCTCGGCGTGGGTCCCGGCGCCCTTCCGGTGTCCGGACTCGAGCGGGCACTCGACGGCGTCTATCTCGACCTGGCACCCGTCGCCCTGGACGCGGGCTCCGAATTCGAGCCCGCCGCACGCGAGTTGTTCCGTCTGTACGAGGCGCGCGGCGTCGCCAAGGACGCGGCGCGCGGCACCCTGGGCGCGGATCCGCTCGGGCACGAGGCACGCACCGGTGAGCGGCTCGACTCCGCTGCCGCCGTCGAACTGGCCCGCGTCTGCGAGCGGGAGTACCCGAACCTGCGGGCGCTGACCGTCGACGCCCTGCCGTACCACGAGGCGGGCGGCTCGGCCGCGCAGGAGCTCGGCGCCTCACTGGCCACCGCGGTCTCCTGTCTGCGCGAGCTCACGGAGGCCGGGCTCTCGGTCGAAGCGGCCTGCGCCCAGCTGGAATTCCGGTACGCGGCCACCGCCGACCAGTTCCTGACCATCGCCAAGCTGCGCGCCGCACGGCGCCTGTGGGCCCGCGTGGCCGAGGTCTGCGGCGCGCCGCAGGCCGGTGCCCAGCGGCAGCACGCCGTGACCTCGCCGGTGATGATGTCGCGCCGCGATCCGTGGGTGAACATGCTGCGCACGACGGTGGCCTGCCTCGGCGCGGGCGTCGGCGGCGCCGATGCCGTCACCGTCCTGCCGTTCGACCACTCGCTGGGCCTGCCGGACGCCTTCGCGCGCCGTATCGCCCGCAACACGTCGACGATCCTCCTCGAGGAGTCTCATCTGGCCCGGGTGATCGACCCGGCGGGCGGCTCCTGGTACGTGGAGCGGCTCACGGACGAACTCGCCCACGCCGCCTGGGAGTTCTTCCAGGAGATCGAGGCCGCGGGCGGCCAGGCCGCGGCCCTGCGCTCCGGTCTGATCGGCGAGCGGCTCGCCGCGACCTGGGCCAAGCGCGGCAAGAAGCTCGCCACGCGCCGTGAACCGATCACCGGCGTCAGCGAGTTCCCGAACCTGACGGAGCGTCCGGTCGAGCGCGAGGCCTCCCCCGCCGAGCCGTCGGGCGGCCTGCCGCGCGTGCGCCGCGACGAGGCGTACGAGACCCTGCGCGCCCGTTCGGACGCACACCTCGCGGCGACCGAGGCCCGCCCCCGCGTGTTCCTCGCCGCGCTCGGCCCCGCCGCCGCGCACACCGCGCGGGCCTCCTTCGCCGCCAACCTCTTCCAGGCGGGCGGCATCGAGGCCGTGCACGACCCGGTGTCGGTGGACGCGACGACGGCCGCCGAGGCGTTCAAGGCCAGCGGGGCCGCGGTGGCGTGCCTCTGCTCCAGCGACGCCCGCTACGAAGAGCAGGCCGACGAGGTGGCCAGGGCACTCAAGTCGGCGGGCGCACAAAGGGTGTTCCTCGCGGGACGCCCCGCCGAGTACGCCGACGTCGACGCGTACGTCTTCGCGGGCTGTGACGCCGTGTCCGTACTCTCCTCCACCCTCGACCACATGGGAGTGGCGTAATGCGGATCCCCGACTTCTCCGGCGTCGATCTGACGTCGGACGCCCCCGCCGACGGCTCCAAGGACCAGTGGCGCAGCGCCGTCAAGGAGTCCTCGGGCAAGGCCGACGACGACCTCCTGTGGGAGACCCCGGAAGGCATCGCGGTCAAGCCGCTCTACACGGGCGCCGACCTCGAGGGCCTCGACTTCCTGGAGACGTACCCCGGTGTCGCGCCGTATCTGCGCGGCCCCTACCCCACGATGTACGTCAACCAGCCCTGGACGATCCGGCAGTACGCGGGATTCTCCACCGCCGAGGAGTCCAACGCCTTCTACCGCCGCAACCTCGCGGCAGGACAGAAGGGCCTTTCGGTCGCCTTCGACCTGCCGACGCACCGCGGCTACGACAGTGACCACCCGCGCGTCACCGGCGACGTCGGCATGGCGGGCGTGGCCATCGACTCGATCTACGACATGCGTCAGCTCTTCGACGGCATCCCGCTGGACAAGATGACGGTGTCGATGACGATGAACGGCGCGGTGCTTCCCGTACTCGCCCTCTACATCGTGGCCGCCGAGGAACAGGGCGTACCGCCCGAGAAGCTGGCCGGGACCATCCAGAACGACATTCTCAAAGAGTTCATGGTCCGCAACACCTACATCTACCCGCCCAAGCCCTCGATGCGGATCATCTCCGACATCTTCGCGTACACCTCGCAGAAGATGCCGCGCTACAACTCCATCTCCATCTCCGGCTATCACATCCAAGAGGCGGGCGCGACGGCCGACTTGGAGCTCGCCTACACCCTCGCCGACGGGGTGGAGTACCTGCGGGCGGGACAGGAAGCGGGCCTGGACGTCGACGCGTTCGCGCCGCGGCTCTCCTTCTTCTGGGCGATCGGCATGAACTTCTTCATGGAGGTGGCCAAGCTCCGTGCGGCCCGCCTCCTCTGGGCGAAGCTCGTCAAGCAGTTCGACCCGAAGAACGCCAAGTCGCTCTCCCTGCGCACCCATTCGCAGACCTCTGGCTGGTCGCTCACCGCGCAGGACGTGTTCAACAACGTCACGCGTACGTGCGTCGAGGCGATGGCGGCAACGCAGGGCCACACGCAGTCGCTGCACACGAACGCCCTGGACGAGGCGCTGGCCCTGCCGACCGACTTCTCCGCGCGCATCGCCCGCAACACCCAGCTGCTCATCCAGCAGGAGTCGGGCACGACGCGGACCATCGACCCGTGGGGCGGCAGCGCCTACGTCGAGAAGCTGACGCACGACCTGGCGCGCCGTGCCTGGCAGCACATCGAGGAGGTCGAGGCGGCCGGCGGCATGGCCAAGGCCATCGACGCGGGCATCCCGAAGCTGCGCGTCGAGGAGGCCGCGGCCCGCACCCAGGCGCGGATCGACTCCGGACGCCAGCCCGTCATCGGCGTCAACAAGTACCGCGTCGAGAACGACGAGCAGATCGACGTCCGAGCAGTCGACAACTCCTCTGTACGCACCCAGCAGATCGCCAAGCTGAAGCGCCTGCGCGAGGAGCGCGACGAGGGGGCCTGCCAGGACGCGCTGCGGGCGCTGACGGCGGCGGCCGAGCGGGCCCCCGGTCCGGGCCTGGAGGGCAACCTCCTCGCACTGGCGGTCGACGCGGCCCGCGCGAAGGCCACTGTGGGCGAGATCTCGGACGCCCTTGAGGCTTCATACGGGCGGCACGCGGGGCAGATCCGTACGATCTCCGGTGTGTACCGCACCGAAGCAGGCTCGTCCCCGTCCGTGGAACGCACCCGTACCCTCGTCGAGTCCTTCGAGGAAGCGGAGGGGCGCCGGCCGCGCATCCTGGTCGCCAAGATGGGCCAGGACGGGCACGACCGCGGCCAGAAGGTCATCGCCACCGCCTTCGCCGACCTCGGCTTCGACGTGGACGTCGGCCCGCTGTTCCAGACCCCGGCTGAGGTCGCGCGCCAGGCCGTCGAGGCGGACGTGCACATCGTCGGCGTCTCCTCGCTGGCCGCAGGGCACCTGACCCTCGTACCGGCGCTGCGCGCGGAGCTGGCCTCCGAGGGCCGCGAGGACATCATGATCGTCGTGGGCGGCGTGATCCCGCCGCAGGACGTGCCGACGCTCCTCGAGATGGGCGCCGCGGCGGTCTTCCCGCCCGGCACGGTGATCCCGGACGCCGCGTACGACCTGGTGAAGCGACTTGCGGCCGAACTCGGCCACGAGCTGTGAGCCGGTGAGCCGATGGCCCCGACGATCGACATCGACACGTACGTCAAGGGCGTACTCGACGGGAAGCGGGCGCAGATCGCCCGCGCGATCACACTCGTCGAGTCGACCAGACCCCAACACCGTTCTCTCGCCCAGGAGTTGCTGACGCAGCTGCTTCCGCACAGCGGGCGGGCGCGGCGGATCGGCATCAGCGGGGTGCCCGGCGTGGGCAAGTCCACGTTCATCGACGCGCTCGGCACGATGCTGACGGGGCTCGGGCACCGGGTCGCGGTGCTCGCCGTCGACCCGTCGTCGACCCGTACGGGCGGCTCCATCCTCGGCGACAAGACGAGGATGGAACGCCTCGCGGTGGACCCGTCCGCGTTCGTGCGCCCGTCCCCGACCGCCGGGACGCTCGGCGGGGTCGCGAAGGCGACGCGCGAGTCGATCGTGGTGATGGAGGCGGCGGGCTACGACGTGGTCCTGGTGGAGACCGTGGGCGTGGGCCAGTCGGAGACGGCGGTCGCCAACATGGTCGACTCCTTCCTGCTGCTCTCCCTGGCCCGCACCGGCGACCAGCTCCAGGGCATCAAGAAGGGCGTCCTGGAACTCGCGGACGTCCTCGCGATCAACAAGGCGGACGGCCCGCACGAACGGGACGCCCGCTCGGCGGCGCGTGAACTGGCGGGCGCCCTGCGCCTGATGCACCCGGCGGACGCGGCATGGACTCCCCCGGTGCTCAGCTGCAGCGCGCGGGAATCCAGCGGCCTGGACGACGTCTGGGACCGTCTGGAGCAGCACCGCACGCTCCTCGACTCCACGGGCCGTCTCGCCGCCAAGCGGCGCGACCAGCAGGTGGACTGGACGTGGACGATGGTCCAGGACGAACTCCTGGACCGGCTGCGCGCCCACGCCGAGGTGCGGCTGCTGGCCCCTGGCCTTGAACAGGGTGTGCGGCAGGGGACGTTGACAGCCACCTCGGCGGCGGAGCGGATCCTGGAGGCGTTTCAGGGGGGCGGGGCGGGACCCCGGCCGGGGACGGCTTGAGCCGGGCTCGCGCCCCGTAAGGGGCGCGGGGGGATCTGCGCGACCAGCCACCACCGGCCCGCAGGTCCGTCACCGCACGCCCAGCAGAGCACTCAGCGCCCAGCGAAGGAGCCACCCAGCCCATGACGCCCGACTCCATCGACGCCACCGCCCCGGTTCTCCTGCACACCCGCGGCCGCGCCGGGCACATCGTCCTCAATCGGCCGCGTGCCATCAACGCTCTCAACCACGCCATGGTGCGGCTGATGGACGACGCCCTCACCAGCTGGGAGCGGGACGACGCGATCCGGACCGTGGTGCTCACCGGGGCCGGTGAGCGGGGGCTGTGCGCCGGGGGTGACATCCGTTCCATCCACGACGACATCCGTGCGGGCGGCGGCGCGGCTTCGGTGGCCTTCTGGCGTGACGAGTACCGCCTCAACGCCCGTATCGCCCGCTTTCCGAAGCCGTACGTCGCCGTGATGGACGGCATCGTGATGGGCGGCGGTGTCGGCGTATCGGCGCACGGCAGCGTGCGGGTCGTCACCGAGCGGTCGAGGATCGCCATGCCGGAGACCGGCATCGGCTTCGTGCCGGACGTCGGCGGCACCTATCTGCTGACCCGGACGCCCGGCGAGCTCGGCACCCATCTCGCGCTGACCGGCGGCGCGGTGGGCGCGGCGGACGCGCTGCTGTGCGGCCTCGCCGACCACTACGTACCCTCGGAGCGCCTTGCGGAGTTCACCGGGGCGCTGGCCGACGCGGACGTGGACGATGTGCTCGGCACGTACGCGACCACCGCGCCCGAGGGCGAACTGGCCGCCCACCGCGAGTGGATCGACGCCTGTTACGCCGCCGACTCGGTCGAGGAGATCGTCGCCCGGCTGTACGACTCCGGCGACCCGGCGGCCAAGGAGACCGCGGAGACCATCCTCACCAAGTCGCCCACCTCCTTGAAGGTCACCCTCGCCGCCCTGCGCCGGGCCCGCGCCCTCACCTCGCTTGAGCAGGTGCTCGAGCAGGAGTACCGCGTCTCGTGGGCCGCGGTCACGGCGCCGGACCTGGTCGAGGGCATCCGCGCCCAGGTCGTGGACAAGGACCGTGACCCGCACTGGTCGCCCGCCGGACTCGCCGGCGTGACCGACGCGGACGTGGCCCGCCACTTCGAGCGGCACGAGGACGCCGGGCTCGGCCTCAGCCCCGAGGCGGACCCGCGGTGACCACCCTCCACACGCCGCGGCTCGTGCTCCGCCGCTGGCGCGAGTCCGACGTCGCCCCGCTGACCACGATCAACTCCGATCCCGAGGTGATGCGCTGGATCGGCGACGGCTCGGTGCGCGACCAGGAGGAGCAGACGCGCGGCAGCCTGGCGATGTGGGAACACGGGTGGGAGACCGAGGGGTTCGGTCTGTTCGCCGTGGAGATCCGCGCCACCGGTGAACTCGCCGGGTTCACCGGCCTGTCCGTGCCGCACTATCTGCCCGAGGTGCTGCCCGCGGTGGAGATCGGCTGGCGTCTGGGCCGCCCCTTCTGGGGGCGGGGCCTGGCCACCGAGGCGGCGCGCGCCGCGCTCGACTTCGGCCTGACCGACCGCGGCCTGGAGCGGATCGTCAGCATCGTCCAGGTGGGCAACGACGCGTCGGAGCGCGTCATGAACAAGCTCGGCATGCGTGTGGAGCGGGGGACCGTGGATCCCGCCTGCGGGCGTGCCATCCGCGTGCACGCGGTCACCGCTGCCGCTACGGCGGATCGATCTCCGTGACGACCGCGATGAGCTGGAACGGCAGCTCCTTGTCCCACTGGGAGACGCCGAGGGCCACCCACCGCCCGTCGGCCTGCCAGAGATGAAGGTCGGGCACCAAGGAGCTCAGTGAGCACCACGGCTCCGGTATCTCATCGCCTGTGCCCTCCTCACCGGCGCTCAGCGTGCGCTCGAAGAGGCTGGAGAGGCCGAACACGGCGGGTGCTCCCCAGCGGTCGGCGAGCAGCACGGAGAGGCCGTCACGCTCGGCCTCGTACTGCTCCTCGGTTTCCTCCCGCCGTGTGCCGTCGTCGTCCCAGAACTCCTCGCTCGTGAGTAACTCGGCGATGTGATAGCCGGGACCGCCGGCGCCCGCGTCCGACCTGCCGTACTCCGCGGGGAACTCCCGGGAGCACAGCAGGTCGATCGTGGCGAGGTGCTGTGCCGTACTCATGCCGTCCAGTAAAGCGGCCACCACTGACAACTGGCCCGCTGCCAGGCCCCGGAGGTCGCATTCCGGCCGCCCGCCTCC
>NZ_SRIC01000428.1 GCF_004684775.1 Streptomyces sp. MZ04 | reverse complement strand
GCGCAGGCACGGTCCACTCCCCCGCCCACCTCCGCGGGGGTCGAGGCGCGGCTCCCCGCGCCCACGGGCCCGCACGCGATCGGTACGTTCTCGACGCGGCTCGTCGACCGTTCGCGGCACGACCCATGGGTGACCTCGCAGCCGTACCGCGAACTGATGGTCAGCGTCTGGTATCCGGCGGCGCGGACTTCGGGCGGCGAACACCGCCTGGCGCCGTACATGGCTCCGGGAGCGGCCGCGCGCTGGGACGCGATGGCACCGCACGGCATCCCCAAGGGCTCGATCGACTTCGCGGCGATGCGGACACACGCCCGCGAAGGTGCCCCGGCCGACACGAGCGACGGCCGGCGTCCGGTGGTTCTGTACGGGGCAGGCGCGAACGACCCCCGTACGTGGGGCACTTCGACGGTCGAGGAGCTGGCGAGCCGCGGCTATGTGGTGGTGACGATCGACCACACCTCTGAGGCCCCGGCGGTGCAGTTCCCCGACGGCTCGGTGAAGGACGACGCCCCGCTGCGCAAGGCACTCGAGGAGGCACAGCGGAACGACGCGATGCCGGCCCTGCTGAAGAAGGTCCTCGACGTCCGGGTGGCCGACTCCAAGTTCGTCCTGGACCGCGTAAGTGCCCTGCCGCACGGCCTCTCCAAGGTCGTCGACCTGCGGCGTGTGGGCATGTTCGGCCAGTCGGCGGGCGGCATCACGGCCGCCGAGACGATGTACGAGGACCGTCGGGTGAAGGCAGGCATCAACCTGGACGGCACCTTGGAATACAACCCCGAGCCGAACGGCACGAACCTCATGCCAGTGGCCCGGCACGGCCTGGACCGCCCGTTCCTCCTGATGGGCAGGCAGGGCAGCGACCGCACGACGGAACCTTCCTGGCGGGAGTTCTGGTCCCACACCAAGACCTGGAAACGAGACCTGACCCTGCGCGGCTCCCAGCACCAGACGTACACGGACCTGGCCTCGCTCCTGCCGCAGGCCGGGGTGAGCCAGAAGGTGATCGAGGAGAACATAGGCACGGTCACCCCGGCCCGCGCGATAGCGGCCCAACGGGCCTACGTCTCCTCGTTCTTCGACCGCTGGCTGCGGGGCCAGGACGACAGGCTGCTCGACGGTCCTTCGGGGCGGTGGCCGGAGGTGGAGTTCGCGGGGTGAGCCCGCGCTGGGCCTGCGCCGAGGGTGAGCCGACGTCAGGTGGTCCCGCTGGGCTGCCCCGGTGCCGCCGGAGTGTCCGGCGGTGTGCCATGGGCCTTGCGTTCCGCGTGGTCCAGCCAGCGCAGGTACCACTCGGCGAAGGTCACGCGCTTCTTGCCCGCGCGCTCGACCGGGAGCACCCCCTCACCCACCGCCCGCACGTCGTCCCACATCGTGCCGCACTCGGGACCGGTGACGGCGAGGAGCGTGTAGTAGGCGCAGCCCTGCTCGCTGACGCACAGGGTGCCCTCGGTCAGGGCTTCGTGGAGTTCGTCGTGGCGCGCGTCCCAGGTGCGGTAGTCGCGCAGGAACGCCTCCTCGTCGGAGTACGCCGCCCGCTGGGGCTCCGCGCACTCGTGGGCGTCCAGCTCCTGCGTGCGCTCGGGGCGGAAGGGGAGCGCGGCGTCCCCCGGAGCCTCTCCCGGCGGGGCCGGCCGCACGGGGAACAGCCCGTAGTCGGGGCCCGCGCCGCCTGCGCCGACCTGGAGGAGGAAGCTCCGGTACTCCGCGGGGAGAGCGACGCCGAGCCGCCACTCCACCGCCAGAACCTGCTCCTCGGTAAGGACGGGCCTCAGCTCGAAGCCATGGCCGTACCTCCCGAATTCCGCGCCGAACACCGCCCGCCAATTCGGTGCATCGCGAAGGGCCAGCACACGCCCCCGTACACCCTCCCAAACCCCGTCCACCTGCACTCATCCCCTTCACGGACGACGCCCGAAACGGACCCGCCCTTGCCCAGGATCACCGTACGCGCCTGGCGTGAATGCTCTTTCAATCCGGTTCGGGCCGGTTCAGTACGAGAGACGCGACCTGCGCTGACCACCGTGCGGCAGCCGATGCGGCAACTGGGCGAGGAGACGGTCGAGTTGCTGGTGCGCCGCCTCGGCGAGGGGCGGGACGGCGATCCGGTCTCGCTGATGCTGCCGGTGACGGTGGCACGGCGGGCCGCTGCGGCTGCGGCTGCGGCTGCGGCTGCGGCTGCGGCTGCGGCTGCGGCTGCGGCTGCGGCTGCGGCTGCGGCTGCGGCTGCGGCTGCGGCTAGCCTTCGCGATCACCGCGCTCGGCGTGCCTGAGGAGTGTCGTTTCGTCGGTGAATTCCTTCACTCGGACGAGTGCTTTCCGGTTCTCCGGCATTCCGGGACCAGCGCCGCGACCGATACACCCTGCTTCGTGACAAAGAACCTCGTGCGCGGCATGGCCGCGCTCGCCTTCGCTGCCCTGCCCCTCCTCGCGACCTCACAGTCCGGGTACGCGGCCGACCACGCGGCGCCCCGGGCGTCCTCGGCAGGCGACACCTTCGACATCCGCAGCGCCCTGCACGACAAATGCCTGGCCACCAACGGCGACAACGTAGAAGTGCAGACCTGCCGGGGCACCGGCAACCAACTCTGGTTCTGGGAGGACGGGAAGCTGCGCAATCTGGCGGAGCTGCACTGCCTGGACGTACGCAACGGCGAGATCGACGCCCCGGCCCAGGCGGTCGGTGACTGCCACGGCCTGCCCAATCAGCAGTGGAAGCTGGAGGGTTCGTGGCTGCGCACCGACGTGAACCGCCAGTGCCTGAGCATCCAGGGGCGCGGCGACTCGAGCGAGCACGCGGGCATCAACGTACGTGACTGCGAGAACGTGGCCTGGCAGTCCTGGAAGATGCCGTCGGCGTGACGCCCGGCGGGTGGCCCCGACCGGGGGTTGACGGCGTGGCCTGACCTCCCACGCGCACACGAGAGAGCCAGGACCCGCACAGGCCCTGGCTCTCTCCGCCGTCCACGTCCGCGCTCGCGCAGGAGCTCAAGGAGCGGTTCAGTATCTGAGCGGGGCGACCGACCGAGGGTCGGCCGTCGCCCCGGCCCTCGGTCGCGGCGTCGCCCCGGCCCCCGGTCGCGCACCCCCGAAGACGGCCATACGCTCCCAAATGTGACGCCGCCCTCGCACATAGCCGTGCGGGCGACAGCGGCAGCCGCCGCACTGCTCACGTGGTGCCTGCTGCTCCTGCCCGCCCCCGCGGCACTCGCCGTACCGGCCGAAGACCCGGTCACGCTCTCCCGTGACGGCCAGACCACCGACAAGGCAGGCGCACTCGGCGACCGCGAGGGCGCCGCCGAGGAGGCACTCGACCGGCTCTACGACGACCGTGGCATGCAGCTCTTCGTCGTCTACGTACGCGACTTCTCCGGCCGCTCGGCACAGGACTGGGCGGACACCACCGCCGAGCGCAACGGCCTTGGCCTGGACGACGTGCTGCTCGCCGTCGCCACCCACGACCGCCAGTACGCCTACTCCGTAGAGCGCGGTTCGCGGCTCACCGAGGATCAGCTGCGGGACGTCGCCACCACCGCGATCAAGCCCGCGCTGCGCGAGAACGACTGGGCGGGCGCGGCCGTCGGCGCCGCGAACGGCTACAGCGCGGTCCTTGCGGGCAGCCCCGTGCCCACCCCGACGATCACTCCGGGGGACCCCGATCCGGGCGGCGGATCCGGGGGCGGCAGCGACGACACGGCGACCGGCGACCTGGTCCTGCCGATCGTGGCGGTCGGCGGCGCGGGGGCCATCGCCCTGGTCGCCCACAGCCGCCGCAAACGGCGCGCCACCACGCGTACGACGCCCGGAGGCGGCGGTTGGGGCAAGGGAGCACTGCCGGCCTCGCTCCCCGAGCTCGACAAGAAGTCCCAGCGGCTCCTGGTGGAGACCGACGACGCGATCCGCACCAGTGCCGAGGAACTCGGCTTCGCCACCGCCCAGTTCGGCGACGAGACGGTGCGGCCGTTCACCGACGCGCTCACCTACGCCCGTGCTGAGCTGACGACGGCCTTCCGGCTGCGCCAGCAGCTTGACGACGCCCATCTCGAGGACGACGCGACCAAACGCGCCATGCTCGAAGAGATCGTCACGCGCTGCACGGAGGCGGGCCGCCGCCTCGACGCGGAGGCCGCCGGCTTCGACCAGTTGCGCGCGCTCGAACGCGACGCGGCGCAGGCCCTGGAGCACGCCGAGACAGTGTTCCGGCAGGTCAGCGGGCGTACGACCACCGCGGAAAGCACCCTCGCCACCTTGCGTGAGAAGTACGCGCCGTCCGCGTCCACGCAGGTCGTGGGCCATGCAGAGCAGGCCAAGGACCGCCTGGTCTTCGCCACGACGCACCTGAACCAGGCACGGCAGGCGATCGACGCGGGCGACAACGGCAGAGCCGCCGTCCATCTGCGGGCCGCCGAGGGAGCCGTCGACCAGGCGGGCACCTTCGTGGACGCGGTCGACCGTCTCGCGGACGAGCTCACACTGGCCGCGGAGAAGCTCCCCGCGGCGCTCACCGAGGCGGAGACCGACCTCGCCGACGCGCGCGGTCTCCTCGAAGGCACCCTGGAGGGCGTCTCGACGGCTGACCTGCACGGTCGTATCGCCCGCGCGGACGCGGTCGTCGCCGGGGTCCGCAAGCAGGTGGCGGCGGGACCTCTCGACCCGATCGACGCCCTGCGCCGGGTCGAGGAGGCCGACGCCGCCCTCGACGCGTCCCTGGCGGGCGCCCGCGAACGCGAGGTCACCGACCGGCGCACCGTCGCCCTCCTCGGCCAGGCCATGCTCACCGCGCGCAGCGCGGTGGGAGCGGCGGCCGACTTCATCGGCACACATCGGGGCGCGGTGGGCAGCGCGGCCAGGACCCGCCTGGCGGAGGCTCAGCGGCATCTGGCGGGCGCGGAGGCCGCCCACGACTCCGACGCCGCTGCCGCGCTCGCGGAGGCCCAGGAGGCCGACACCCGGGCCCGGCAGGCGCAGCAGCTCGCCGAGGGCGACGTACGCGGCTTCGGCAACCCCTACGGAGGCGGCGGGCGCGGCGGTGGCATGGGCGGCGCGGTGCTCGGCGGCATCATCCTCGGCGAGCTCTTGGGAGGCGCGGGCCGCGGGGCGGGCGGCGGAGGCGGCGGCTTCGGAG
>NZ_SRIC01000427.1 GCF_004684775.1 Streptomyces sp. MZ04 | reverse complement strand
TCCCCCAACATCCACCTTGCGCCCCCAAGGGCACAAGCCCCACCGTGCCGACCGCCGCCTGGCCGCCTGGCCGCCTGGCCGCCTGGCCGCCTGGCCGCCTACAGATCGTCCGGCAGCACCCGGAACGCCTTGTGCTCCGTCAAGGGCAGGACCGTGCGGAAGTCCCGGCGATCGAGGGTGAGGACCGCGTCCGTCTCGTACTCCTCCGCCAGTGCCACATTCACCGCGTCCGCGAGATCCAGCGAGAGCGCCGCGTACCGCGCCTGAACGCGCTGCGCCCGCAGCAGCACGGAAGGCCCGGTCTCGGCGATCGCGAAGTCACCGCGATCGGCGGCGCCGACGATGTCCTCCAGCATGCCGCGTGTCCGCGCAGGTCCGAGCTCGCGCCGCCCCACGTGATCCAGCTCGGCCAGGACAAGCGGCGAGAAGACCGTGAGTCCTGCCTCTTCCATGGCTTGATACGCCCCGTCGCTGGACGGATGTGCGGTGTCGAACGCGGCGAGGATCCCCGAAGTGTCCGCGATGAGGATCAACCCTCGGCCCCCGATGAACCCCGTCCCATCGACTCCCGCACGATGGAGTCGGCGCGGTCCGCGAGCGTCGGATCCCCGCTGTCGAACCGGCGCAGCCCCAGCGGCTTCGCCCGGCGCCGGTATCTCAGCGCCGCGAGATGGAGCGCCTCACGGATGATCTCGGCCTCGCTTATACCGCGCTCGGTGGCCGCTTCCTTGATGACGGTCATGTCCTCGGCGTCGGCGTAGACCATGGTCCGCTTCATCGTCATGCACATATGCTACCCCCGGCATATGTCGCCTGTCCGCGCGGATATCCGCACAGCGGGGTCGATGCACCAACCCAGAACCGACGGCCAAGCCCCGTACCCCGCGTCCAGATCCAGATGCCCACCACCCGGTACGACATCGGTGTCGAGCCCGAGCGGCACGCCGTACCGCTCGGCGGCGCCACCGGGACAGAAGGGATCGTCATCGGCGGCGACGAGCCGGGTCACATCGGCAGCGCCGGCCACCTGCGCGGCGGTGGCGCGGGGCGCACCGAACCCCGCGACCTCCTCGTACCGCGCAAGCACGTCGTCGGAGGGCGGCGCGACCAGCAGTGCGCGATCGGCCCGGACCCCGCCACGACCGACGGCATGCAGCCACAGCAGAGCCCCAAGACTGTGACAGACGACGACCTGCTGCCCATCGAGCAGCCCCTGAAGACGAAGAAGCCACGCCTCAAGATCGGGTTCATCGGGATCCGGAAGCTGGGGATAGGCCACGCGAGCCCCACGCGCGGCGAGTTCACCGGCCAGCCACCGCTGCCAATGTCCTTCAGGGCGGTGATTCTGCCACCCGTGGAGGATCAGAAAGGAGGAGTTCGAGGTCAGCGTCATGGAGACGATCGTCGACGCGCCATCCCATCAGGTCCAGTTAATGTTTCTGGATGGAAGAGGTAAGCAGAACCTTCACGATAGACCTGCGTCGCCTCGGCGCCCTGCGCGAACTGGACCGCAGGGGCAGCCTGGCAAGGACGGCGGAGGCGATGCACCTCACCCCCTCCGCGGTGTCGCAGCAACTGGCCGCCCTCTCCCGCGAGTTGGGCGTACCCCTGATCGAGCGCCAGGGCCGAGGCGTCAGGCTCACCGGCCAGGCACGGGTGGTGCTGCAGCACGCGGACGCCATAGCGGCGCAGTTGGAGCGCGCGCGGTCCGAGCTCGCGGCCTGGGGCGAGGGCCGACGCGGCGCCATCACCATAGGATCCTTCTCCAGCGCGATCTCAGGCCTGCTGCCCACGGCCCTGCGACGACTCTCCGCTGCACACCCCGACCTCAAAGCCACCCCCAACCGATGACACTGCACACCGATGTGGCCGAGCTGCTGGCGGAGGCCGGCATCCTCGACGTGGACGTCGACGAAGCCCTCGCGGACGACCACGTCCGAACGTCCGCGTACCTACGCGTCCTCTCGGTGGCCGCTTCCTCGAGGAGCCGCGACCGGGACCGCGGGATCGTGGCCACGATCCTGCGCGACCCCGACGAAATGGGATCCAAGACGGCGGTGGTCGCCCTCGTGGACGAGATCGCGAGGAAGGTGACCGGTCCTGCCGAGTTCCGGCGGTGGTCGGCGGAACTACTGCCGGAGATCGACCAGCTCAAGGCGGAGGCGTACCGCGAGTTCATCCGCCGCCGCATCCACGACTGGCTGTTCTACCTGTCCGTCAAGGACGGTCACGCGCCGACACCGGCCGAGTTGGCGGAGGTCACGGACTGGATGCAGCGCTACCTCGCCGAGCTGTCGACGTCGCCGGCGGTACTCGCCCTGGTCGCCGAGTCGGCCAACACCAGGAAGACACGAAACATCGCGAAGAACCGAGCCGGAAGCCGCAAGCTGAGAGCGAAATGACGTGCTCCTAGCGCCACGGGTCGAGGGCAAGCTTGCCCCGGGTCTGGCCCGCTTCCAGTTGCCGCAGCACTTCCGGCCCCTCGGCCAGGGGGTGAACCTGGGGGGTGCCGGGCGGGTACACGCCCTGGGCGACGAGCGCCTCGAGCTCGACGAGCAGCGAACGGTAAACAGAGGGGGCCGCGACCGCCAGCGCACCGATGTGCAGACCCTTGACCTGGACCTGGTGAGTGAAGACCAGATCGTGCGTGGTCACCGTCGCATCGCCGGAAGCGGCGCCGAACACGACAACGCGGCCGGTGAAGGGTTTGGTGACCGACATGCTCGTGTCGAACGTGGCCTGTCCCACCGATTCAAGGACCAGGTCGACCCCGCCGGTCAGGCGACTGATCTCCGCAGCCAGGTCGGGGCGTCGGCTGTCCAGAACCTCGTCGGCGCCGAGCGCTTTGACGGTGTCGTGCTTGGCCGGTGACGCCGTGCCGATCACGCGTGCGCCGTAGTGGCGGGCAAGACGGACAGCGGCCTGACCCACGCCTCCGGCCGCGGCGTGAACCAACACCACCTCACCCGTCTTGATCTCACCCAACGGCTTCAGGGCCGCCAAGGCGGTTGCCCAGTTCAGCACCAGGCCGAGGGCTTCGGCATCGCTCCAGCCGGAAGGCACGGGAAGGACACCCGCCGCCGGCATCGTCATGTACTGCGCGAAGGCGCCCGGGCCCGCTCCGACGACGTGGGTGCCGTGCGGCAGCGGGCTCTCGACGTCCGGGCCGACGCCCACGATCTCGCCGGCGGCCTCGAAGCCCGCCGCATAGGGCGCCTGCGGTCCGCCTGCGTACGTTCCATGGGTCTGCATGACATCGGCGAAGTTGACGCCGGCGGCGCCCACGCGGATCAGGTACTCGCCGGGTCCCGGGGCGGGGCGGGGATGATCGGTCGTGAGGGTCAGGTCCTTCGGTCCCTGGTACGACCGCTGGACCAGTGCTCGTACGGTCTGCTCGGCAGTGTGCTGCTGCTGATTGATCTCTGTGGTCTCCATGCACTGAACGTAGAAGTCTGACACTTGCGTCAAGGTCAAGTGGCGCTCAGAGATCAGCTTTTCGGCCGGCCTCGCGAAGGTAGGCGTCGAGTGCCGCCTGCTGATCACTGAGGATCGCGATACGTGCGGCGAGCCGATCCCGATGGCTCTGCACCTCGTGCAGGAACTCCGCGCAGACCACATCCGTGCCGACATCGGACTCGTCAGTGAGGCTGGGCAGAAAGTCCCTGATCAACCGCACGGGCAGCCCGGACTCCAGCAGCGAGCGGATGACGAGCACCCGGTCGATGGTGGACTGGCAGTAGTCGCGGAACCCATTGCTGAATCGGCCGGGGACGATCAATCCCTCGTCCTCGTAGTGCCGCAACGATCTCGCACTCACACCGCTGGCTCGGGACGCTTCGCTGATCTTCATACCCGAGGCAACACCAAGGAGCACCGCGATCTTCCGACCTCATGTCCCTCAACCAGGATGGCCAGGGCAGCATCATGGATAGGGCAGCCCGGCCGCGGCGGCGTCGATGCGGTCTGTTTCCAGGTGCACGATCGCACCCGCTTCGATATGGGTGGGGCCCAGGACCGTGATGACTCCCTTGCGGTCGATGAAGAAGTGCAGGTCGATGAGGTGCACCGTGTTGGCCTGCACGTCGGCCGTTGAGGTGGGGAACGGAGTGTGCGCCAGATCCGTCGGATAGGGGGCGACGGCGTTCCACCATTGGCGGCGTGGGCTGGTTGTGGCTCAGATAGGCGCTCGCATCCGCAGCATGGACGCGCTCAAGAACGGGCTCGCCGCGGAACCGCGCGGACGCAAGCAGCGCCATGACGGACTCCTTTCCCTGTCCGCAACGCAACTCCCTTCCAGTATCGAGCCGCAGCCGTCCACGTGCCTGTTCCACCGTCGCCTGACTTCACCCCGACATCGATCTGCTGCCGCGCTATCCCAAATGCGTATCCCCGAGCGACACCAACAACCGTCGCAACGCCCCATCCAGCGCCCGGCGGTCCTCCGCCGACAACGCCCCCAACATCCGCTCCTCGTTGGCGACATGATCGACCACCGCCCGGTCGACCAACTCCATCCCCGCCGCCGTCAGGCGAACACGAATCGCCCGGCGGTCCGCCGGGTCGGGGTGGCGTTCGATCAAGCCCTTGCGTTCCAGCTTGTCGAGGCGGTTGGTGATGGCGCCTGACGTCACCATCGCGGACTTCAGGAGGCCGCCCGCCGTCAGTTCGTGCGGGGCGCCGACCCGGCGGAGGGTCGCCAGGACGTCGAACTCCGCGAACTCCAGGCCGTGTTCGGCGAAGATCAGCTTCATACCCTTGCTCAGCAGGTGGTCCGCACGCTTGATGCGGCCCACCAGAGCCATCGCGTCCAGGCCTGCGGCCGCCATGTCCGGGCGCTCGCGGTGCCATTGAGCTCGCAGCTCGTCGATGGCGTCGGTGTCCGTGTCCGTGTCCGCCGCCTCGGGCCGCCTGTCCGTCTTCTGCTCAGCCGCCACGCCTGGTTCCTTCCTCGTCGTCGTAGCCCCTGGCCCTGGATCCGCAAATATCTCAACGTTCAGATACTTGACGTTCGCAGGTCCTGGGGTTCATATTTATCTCAACGTTGAGAATAACAGCGTTCAGGGGAATCGAGGGGAACCTATATGTCCACCATCGTCAGCACCAGAAGCGCCGCCACCGCCACCTCCACCGCCACCTCCACCG
>NZ_SRIC01000426.1 GCF_004684775.1 Streptomyces sp. MZ04 | reverse complement strand
CCCGCGCCCCCTGCCACCGCCCCGGAAGCCACTGCCGTACGCACCCCGCGCGCCGCATGATGCATCGACAACACAGTGGAGGAACAGGCCAGATGGACCCGGGGCCCGGCCGATGTCCGCCGCATCGCCGCCCGGCGCCGGGTACGCCACCACCGTGTTCGGGCCGCTCCCCGGCCTTGCCGCCGTCGGGAGCGCGCCGACGCGTCACCGTATCGACCAGGAGTACAGAATGTCCGAAGCCATCACATCCGAAGCCACCTCAGTAGAGGTTGTCTACGCGGCCATCGAGGAAGCGGCCGGACTGCGGAACGTGCCCTGCTCACCCGAGAAGGTCGTGCCGATCCTGTCGGCGTTCGGGCCGTTCGAGGGCGGGGTCATCTTCAGCTCGACGGCCGGTCAGGGCGACGGGGCAGACGTCGATCTCACCATTCAGGTGCCGAAGGCGATCGGCGATCCCTATACGCACGCCGTCTCCAGCGGCCTGCTCCCCGAGACGGACCATCCCGTCGCCTCCCTGCTCGCGGACCTCCAGGAGCGATGCTCCGTCGACGAGGTCCTGATCGACTTCGGAGTCGTCAGCGGATTCAACAAGCTCTATGTGCACGTGCCGCGTGACCCGCAGACGGTCTCCCAGCTTGCCGCCGTCCCGTCCATGCCGCGCGCCGTGGCCGAGAACGCCGACTTCTTCGCCCGCCATGGCCTGGACGCCGTGGCGATGATCGCGATCGACTACCGGCGCAGGACGACGAACCTGTACTTCCACCTCCCGACCGGTATCGAGCGGGAGATCATCGTGTCGATGCTGCGCGAGCTCGGACTTCCGGAAGCGGATGAGCAGTTGCTCGAGTCCGCCCGTAAGTCGTTCAGGGTCTATTTCACCCTCGGCTGGGACTCCTCGAAGATCGAGCGCATCAGCTTTGCCCGCAGCCTGGATCTGCCGCTCATCAAGGACCGGGTGGAACCGGAATTCGCGCGATGGGTGACGAACACTCCGTACACGTACCCCGGCGATCGTTTCAGCATCTCGATCGTCAAATGGACGCCCGAAGGGGAGCAGTTCAACGCCGGGTCGTACTTCCAGTTCGGGCCGCTGCAGTGGGAAGTACTGAACAAAATCCTGAGGTGACATGCCCACCGCAGGAAATCCCTCACCACCCCCGCCACCCTCTACCGCAAGGAAAGCATCGAGCCCATGACTGATCAGCAGCGCCGAGGCGGCGTGGACATCGTGCACGACTTCTACCGCGCCCTGCAGGCCAAGGACATCGACGCGTTCGGGAAGCTGTGGACGGCGGACGCGGTGTACCGGGTTCCCATCACCCCGGCGGGCGTTCCCGGTGAGTTCGCCGGGCGCGACACCATCGTGGCCGCGCTCGGCCAGTTCTTCGCGTTCTTCGGCGAGACGCGGTTCACGTGGGACGCCGAACCGATGGCCGACCCCCAGAAGGTCCTCGCCACCTGGACGCTGGAGATCGAACTGCTCGCCGGCGGCACCTACCGGAACCGCGGTGCGTCGATCTTCCGGTTCGAGGGGGACCGGATCGCCGAGTTCACCGACCACGTCGACACCGTCGCGTTCCTGGGGATATTCGACGCCAGGGTCGGCACGGCGCACCAGTTCTTCCAGCTGCTGCACGCCAAGGACATCGACGCGTGGGGCGAGCTCTGGCACGAAGACGCCACGATCACCGTGCCGTACGCCCCGGAAGGATCCGCCTCCCTCATCAAGGGCAAGGCCGAGATCGTCGCGGCGTACCAGGACCTTTTCACGGCGTACGAGACGTTCGACACCGAACTGACCGGCGTCCACCCCGCCGTGAACTCCGACGCGATATGCGTGGAGTACAAGGTCCACGCGCGACTCGTCGACGGAGCGGTGCACACCAGCGACAACGTCGCGGTCCTCCGGTTCCAGGACGGGCTGATCAGCTCGTACCACGACTACTTCGACCCACGTCGCTTCCAGGACGTCGTCGACGCGCTTCCTGGCGGGAATCCGCAGTAGGCGGCTTCCGCAGTAAGCGGCTACAGATTATTCAGAGGAGAAGCAAGGCAATGAGTTCCGTGGACAGAGATTTACGGGGTGGGACCGGCAGCCCCGCCGGTGCCGACCCTCGGCGCTGGCTGGCGCTGACCGTTCTGGCAGCCATGCAGTTCATGCTCATCATGGACATCACCGTGGTGAACGTCGCGCTCCCCGACATCCAGTCCAGCCTGGACTTCTCCCCCGGAGGGCTCGCGTGGGTGGTCAACGCCTACGTGCTGGTTGCCGGCGGGTTCCTGCTGCTGGGCGGGCGGCTTGCCGACATGTTCGGCCGCCGCAAGATTTTCATGGCCGGCGTGCTGGTGTTCGGTCTCGCGTCGGTCGCCTGTGGTGCCGCGGCCAACTCCGGGATGCTGGTCGGCAGCCGCTTCGTCCAGGGCCTGGGTGAGGCGCTGGCAGGACCGGCGGCGCTCGGGCTGATCCCCGTGCTGTTCCCCGACCGCAAGGAGCGGATGAAGGCCCTGGGCATCTGGGGCGGTCTGTCGGCGGTGGCCGGTGCGGTCGGCTCGGTCGTCGGCGGCATGGTGACCGACCTGGTGAGCTGGCGCTGGATCTTCTTCGTCAACATCCCCATCGCGCTCATCGCGCTGATCCTGGTGCCGCGCATGATGCCGGAGAGCCGGATGGCCCGCGACAACCACCGCGTCGACGCGGTCGGAGCGGTCTCCGCCACCGGCGGTCTGGTCGCGGTGGTGTACGGCCTGCTCCAGGCGGCCGAGCACTCGTGGAGCTCCGGGCGGGTGCTGGTGCCGCTGCTCGGCGGTATCGCCCTGCTGATCTTCATGGTCGTGTGGGAGTCCCGTACTCCGGACCCGATGATCCCCCTGCGGTTCTTCAGCAACCGCACCCGCGTGACGACCAACCTCGTGAGCGTGGCCATCTTCGCGGCGTTCTTCACGTACATGTTCCTGTTCACGCTGTACGCCCAACAGGTGCACGACTACTCGCCGATGAAGACGGGCCTCGCCTACATCCCGCTGACCATCATGGCGCTCGTCGGCGCGGGTACGTCCACCGTGCTGATGCCCCGCGTCGGCGTGAAGGCAGTGATGACCACCGCCTTCTTCGGCGGCGCCGTGGCGCTGTTCATCGCCGCCGAGGGCTTCGCTCCCGACGCCGGCTTCGCCGGCGGATTCATGCCCGGTCTCATCCTGTTCGGCTTCTTCAACGGTCTCGCCTACCCGGCCCTGATCAACGGAGCGCTGCACGAGGTCACCGGTCAGGACTCGGGCCTGGCCTCCGGCGTCCAGACGGCCATGCAGCAGACCGGCGCGGCGCTCGGCCTGGCCACGCTGGTTCCCTTCGCCTTCCGGTACGTCAATGACCACATCGCGGACGGAACGTCCCCGGAGGTGGCGCAGACCGACGGATACGCCCTGGCGTTCCGCATCGGTGCCGGAGCCCTCGTCGTCGCGGCCGTGGCCATCCTGGTGACGCTGGAAAAGGTGAGCGGCGAGATGCGCGACCCGGTTGCCGAGGCGGCCGAGGCGGCCGACGCGGCAGCTGCCGCCGAGGTGGCGGTCGACCCTTCCAGCAGCGCCGCCAGGTGACCGCGTGACCACTGCCTGAGGCTGTCTGAGGCGATGCCCCTTCGAAGCCGCTGCCGCTCTGTGCGGTGGCGGCTTCGACGCGTCCAGCACCGAACGCACGTGAGCGCAAGGCTAAAGTGCCCCTCTATTTCGCCCCGTTAGCCTCCGGCCAGAGCCGTTATCCACCCGGCACCGCATTCAAGACTGACCGCCGGACTGACAGGAGCCGACACGTATGTCTGTGGAATCCGCCGCACCGCCGGGAACCGGGTCCACCACCAACAAGGACGTCCGCCGTCTGGACCGTGTGATCATCCGCTTCGCGGGTGATTCGGGGGACGGTATGCAGCTCACCGGTGACCGGTTCACTTCGGAGACGGCGTCCTTCGGCAATGATCTGTCGACGCTGCCGAACTTCCCTGCCGAGATCCGTGCTCCTGCCGGAACGCTGCCGGGTGTGTCGTCGTTCCAGCTGCATTTCGCCGACCACGACATCCTCACGCCGGGGGATGCGCCGAATGTGCTGGTGGCGATGAACCCGGCGGCTTTGAAGGCGAACATCGGGGATGTGCCGCGGGGTGCGGAGGTCATCGTGAACACGGATGAGTTCTCCAAGCGGGCGATGCAGAAGGTGGGTTACGACGTCTCGCCGCTGGAGGACGGTTCGCTGGATGGCTACAGCGTGCATCCGGTGCCGTTGACGACGTTGACGGTGGAGGCGCTGAAGGAGTTTGGTCTTTCGCGCAAGGATGCCGGGCGCAGCAAGAACATGTTTGCGCTGGGGTTGTTGTCGTGGATGTATCACCGGCCCACGGAGGGCACGGAGAGGTTCCTGAAGGCGAAGTTCGCCAAGATGCCGGAGATCGCGGGGGCGAACATCGCGGCGTTCCGTGCGGGCTGGAATTTTGGTGAGACGACGGAGGATTTCGCGGTCTCCTACGAGGTGGCTCCGGCCACGGCCGCTTTCCCCACCGGCACCTACCGCAATATCTCCGGGAATCTGGCGTTGTCGTACGGGCTGATTGCTGCGGGGCGGCAGGCGGATCTGCCGTTGTATCTGGGTTCGTATCCGATCACTCCTGCCTCGGACATTTTGCATGAGTTGTCCAAGCACAAGAACTTTGGTGTGCGTACGTTCCAGGCCGAGGATGAGATTGCGGGCATCGGGGCGGCGTTGGGTGCGGCGTTCGGTGGTTCGCTGGCGGTGACGACGACGTCGGGGCCGGGTGTGGCGCTGAAGTCGGAGACGATCGGGCTGGCCGTGTCGCTTGAGTTGCCGTTGCTGGTGGTGGATATCCAGCGGGGCGGGCCGTCGACGGGGTTGCCGACGAAGACGGAGCAGGCGGATCTGCTGCAGGCGATGTTCGGGCGTAATGGTGAGGCGCCGGTGCCGATCGTGGCGCCGAAGACGCCGGCGGACTGTTTTGATGCGGCGTTGGAGGCGGCGCGGATCGCGGTGACGTACCGCACCCCCGTCTTCCTCCTCTCGGACGGTTATCTGGCCAATGGTTCGGAGCCGTGGCGGATCCCGGACGTGGATGAACTCCCCGATCTGCGGGTGCAGTTCGCTTCGGGTGCCAATCACACCG
>NZ_SRIC01000425.1 GCF_004684775.1 Streptomyces sp. MZ04 | reverse complement strand
GGCTGGTCGTGGGCATGACCTTCTCCTGGGCCTATAGGGGGAGGTAGGCGGAGCGGCTCGTGGTGCCGCCGCAGCGGGCGGCGGAAGCGGCCCGCAGCGTGGTGGACCGCCCTGGGACGGCGGGAGTGAGCGGGCTGGTGGTCAGGGTGAAGGCCGCTGCTTCGGCGCCGTCGGCCAGGAGATGGGCGGCGGCTTGGTACGGGCCGAGGTGAGCGAGGTCGTGGGCGGCCAGGGTGGGCAGGGTGTGGCGTTCCAGTGCGCTGGCGTCTTCGGGGGAGGCGTTGAAGAAGACCTTGTTGCGGGCGTTGGCGGAGATGCCTTCACGCAGGTCGCGGGGGAGTTGGGCGAGGTGCTGGTGGGCCAGGTTCATGGAGAGGCGGTAGCCGCGGGCCTCGGCGAGCATGTCCTCCAAGGGGTAGGGCAGGGTGAGGAAGTTGTGCGCCTCGTCGATGTAGAGGGAGGCGTCGATGCGGGTGTGTTCGGGGGTGCGGGCTCGGGCTGCGGCGGCCTGCCAGGTTTTGGCGACGATGAAGGAGCCGAGCAGTCGGGTGGTCTCCTCGCCTAGCGCGCCTTTGGGGAGGCGGGCCAGGAGGATGCCGCCGTCCAGGACGTCGTCGAGGTGGAAGGTGGATTCGCCCGAGGCGATGGCCTGGCGGGCGAAGGAGCGCAGCAGGAAGGCGCGGAGCTTGTTCATCACGGGGCCGACGACGGCTGCACGGGAGGGCTCGGAGAGGGACTCGTACCAGAGCCAGAAACCTTTGAGGACGGGGTCTTTGATGGTGGGGATCATGCGGAGGCGGTAGGCGGGCTCGCCGAGGAGGCGGGGGATGTCGGCGAGGGTGACCAGACGGTTGGTGGCCTGTGCGTGACGGAGCAGGGTGAGGCAGGCGGCACGCATGATGTCGTCGGTGCGTGGACCCCAGAAGGCGGAGAAGATCCGGCGGAAGATGCCGGTGATGTTGTCGACAACGACGTCGATGTCCGCGCCGTCCAGGACGTTCAGGCAGGGCGGGACGTGTACGTCGTCGGGGTCGATGAGTACGAGCCGGTCGGCGCAGGTTTCGGGCAGGCGGTGCAGGAGGTCGGCAACGAGGTCGCCCTTGGGATCGATGACGATCGCGCCGCGGCCCGCGGCGACGTCATCGAGGGCGAGTTGGGCGATCAAGGTGGACTTGCCGGAGCCGGTGGCGCCCATGAGGTGGAGGTGGTGGCGGGCGTCGGGGACGGTGAGGCCGATGCCTCGTCGGCTGCCGGTGTCGGCGTGCCCGAGCGGTTTGATGCCGGGGCCGGGATGGGCGATGGCTGGAGGTGGGGCGACGGAGCGGGCGCCCGCGCGGGCCAGGCCGGGGGCATCGGCGTCGGTGGGGAGGTGGGCGAGGGCGGCGAGTTCGGGCACGGACAGCAGGTCGCCGCGGCCGGGGAAGTGGCGACTGTTCAGGGCGGAGTGAGGTGTGGGCAGGCGGTGGCGGGCCAGCCAGTTGCGGGCGGCATAGAGGGAGAAGGAGGAGGCGAGGGCGTGGGCCCGGCCGCGCAGTTGGGCCTGCGTCGCCTCCGGGGCTGCAGCCTTGGCCGGGAGCGCGACGGCGTAGCGGAGGTGGATCTCCCACTGGGGGCCGGTGAGTTTGCCGACGCTCTGGCGTACCTCGGCGCCGTGCGAGGGGTCGGTGATGGAGGGCGAGGTGCGCTGCGGGGCGTGGGCGAAGAGCCGGAAGAGGGAGGACAGGCGCGGTGCGGTGTGGCCTGCCTTCAACCGGCGGGCGCTACGGCGGGCGCGGCGCAGTCGGGCTCCGGTCGCGGGGCGGGCGAGGACCTGGACGAGGACGTGTTCGTCGTCGGCCATGCCGGTCGCGGCCTGGAGGAGAGTGCGCAGTGGGTCGTCGCGGTGATCGGTGCGCAGCGGCAGGATTTCCGGGCGGGCCAGGCGCAGGCGGCCTGCGGTGCACTGGTGGGTGGCCGGGATCGGCGGCGTCGCGTCGCGGACGGTGGTGTGCGCGCCGGGCCAGGCGGCCTCCACGGCGCGACGTACGAGAGTGGTGGGGATAGTGCCGGGCAGCCACAGGCGCACGCTCAGGCCGCCGGTGCTCCAGACGTATTCGAAGCCGATGTGTGGTTGCCCGTGCAGTAGACGCTGGTGCCAGGGCCGTAGCAGGCCGGAGAGCTGGGCCCAGAGCACCTCGCCGCCTTTGCCGGAAACAGTAGGCGGCGCGAGCACCGTGACCAGCTGGGCGCCGTCGCTGAACGTGACCTGGCGGCGCCGGTGGAGCGTGATGCGCCCGGTGATCAGGCCTATGACTGTGAGCAGGGCGCAGGGGGCGAGCCACGGCCAGGAGCCGATGAGAAGGCTGGCGGCGCCGCGTAGCAGGCCGGAGATCAAGTCCTCGGGATTGGTCAGGAACTCACCCAGCAAACCGCCCGGTTGGGTGCCGCTCACAGCCGAAGCCCCGTCAGGTCCGGAAGGCCGTACGGGTCGCCGTCCTCGTCCTGCGCGCACGACTCGTGTGCCTGGAGCTCGACTGGATCGGTGGTGATCAGTTCATGTTCGTCGGGGGACGCGAGGGGGCTGAAGGAGATCTTGGTTCGTCCGGCGAGCAGGAGTGCGCAACCCCGGGGCGCGGACAGCAGATGGTGGCGTTCACCGCGGGACAGGTGGAAGGAGGCGGCGATCTGGTCGATGGCCTGCGGGGCCTGACGCATCAGGAGCTGGGTCGCGGCGTTGGAGACGATTGCCCGGCCCAAGTCGGAGGCGAGGACGTCGTCGGCGTCCTGGGTGACCACGGCCAGGCCGGTCCAGTACTTGCGGGCAGCCTTGGCCATACGGAACAAGAAGCGTGCCCCGTGTCCGTCGCGCATCAGCAGCCAGGCCTCGTCGACGACGACCAGACGCCGCTTGAGGGAGCCCGAGTGAGCGACCTGCCGCCAGATCGCGTCGAGCGCCAGGAGCATGCTCGCGGTCTTGAGTTCCTCGGGGATCTCGCGCAAGGAGAAGACGACCAGGTGTCCGGTGGGGCGGGTGGTGGTCGGGCCGTGGAACAGCTGGCGGTGCGATCCGTTGATGTACGGGTCCAGACGCACGGCCAGGTCGCTGGCCACCGGGTCGGCTAGGGCGGCCAACTGCGCGGCGAGGTCGGCCAGGAGCGGGGCCGGGCGCGACCAGGTGGAGGGATCCGTGTTGATGCCGGCCTGGTGGTAGGTGGCAAGGACGGCCCGGTCCAGTGCGGCCCGCTCGGCTGGGTTGAGTTCCCCGCCGAGCAGGACGGCGAGGAAGGTGTGCAGGAACAGCACCCGACGGGTCAGCGCGTCCTGCTCGCCGTCCGCGCGGGGCGGCAGGCCAAACGGGTTGAGCCGTACGGCCGGGTCGCCGAGGCGGATGACGGTGCCGCCGACGGCCTCGGCCAGGCGGACGTACTCGTCCTCGGGGTCGATGACCATGGCTTCGGTGCCGGCGAACAGCAGCCGCAGCAGTTCGAGTTTGGTCAGATACGACTTGCCAGCGCCGGAACGCGCCAAGGTGATCGAGTTGTAGTTGTCCTGGGCGAAGCGGTCCCAGAGCACCAGGGAGCCGCTGGCGGTGTTGAGGCCGTAGAGCACACCGCCCGCCGACAGCGCGGCGTCGGCGGGCAGGTCGGGGGAGGCGAAGGGGAAGCAGGCCGCGAGGGCTTCGGTGTCGAAGGTTCGTCGGACCTTCAGGGTGTCAAGGCCGAGCGGGAGGGTGGCCAGCCAGCCGGGCAGCGCCCGATAGGTGGCGGGCGCGGTCGTCACCAGGAGGGACTCAGCGATCGAGCGGACCGAGGCGACCTCGTCGGACAGCCGCTCTTCGTCCTGGCCGTAGATGGTCATGTACAGGCCGAGCTGGAAGAGCTTGCCCTCGCCGCGGGCGATCCGGTAGGCGAGTTCGGCGGCGTCCTGCGCGGCGGCTTCGGTGTCGGGGTCGTCGAGCCGTCCGTGGTCCAGGCCGGTGCGACGGGAGGATTCCAGGCGGGCGCGCTGCTTCTTGAGCTGGTGGGCGGCCAGAGGGCTGGCGACCGGGTCGATGTGCAGGGCGACGTCGAGACGGCCGGGGTAGGTGAGCAGCGGGTCCAGCCAGCCGGGGACGACTTCACTGGGGTAGCCGGTGACCACCAGGGTGGCGGCGAGGTACCCGCCCACCGCCAGGGTGCGGGCGTGGACTTCGAGCCCGTCGGGACCGAGCGCGGCCAATATGTGGTGCGCGTGGACCGAGGCGGCTTGGGCAACATCACGGCGGAGGAATCGGAGCATCACGCACCTGCCAGCGGGGCGGCATCAGGGTCGGCGGCCAGGCGCAGGGTTTCCGCGGTGGTGTCGGCGTCCAGGGCCGAGACGGTGATCTCGGCGGCCTCCAGGGCGCGCGTGGCCTCGGCGATGCGGTGACCGGCGCGTGCCGCGCCGGAGGGGGTGGGTTCGCGAGCCACCAGGAGGACGTGGCGGGTGAGCAGGTCACGCTCGGCGGCCAGATCGCCGAGGAAGGCGGCATGGGCGAGTGCCGCCCGCTCCAATGCGGGATGGGGGAGTGCGGGCGCGGTCTGGGCCACCTCGTCGATCAACGGGGTGGCGTCGAGGCGGTGGGCGCGTACCAGGATCTGGGTCGGGCCGGTCAGGGAGTTGAGCCAGCGGGCGAAGGCCGCGGTGAGGGCCTGCTGCTCACCGCCGGTACGCAGATGGAAGTTGAGGGTGCTGCACGCGGCGAGGGCGGCTTGGCCGTCCGCTGCGAGGTCGAGCATGCCGGTGGGGGCGATGGACCGGCAGGGGAGGTGCAAGGGCGCCGGGGGCCGAGACGCCTGCGCCTTCCAGGGAGCGGGGGTGACTGCAGGCAGTGGAGGGACGCCTTCGGGGGCCGGTACCCGCCGCTTGGGGGTGCGGTGGAATCGGGCGGCGGCGAGCAGGAGTTGGTCCATGCCGATTCCGTCGCGCCGCCCGACCGCAGCCACGGTCACCACCACGGCGACCGGCGCGACGAGGACCAGGTACGCGAGCGGCGCCATGAAGGAGCGGCTCGCCCAGTACCCGCCGTACAGCAGGAGAGCGGCGGTGGCGAGGATCGCGGTCTGCCGTGCGGTGAGCGGGCCCAGAACTTGATCACTCTTCGCGACATCGGCGGGGATCTTGGCGGGGAGGACGCTCTCGTCATCGTCGCGGGCACTCACGACAGTTCACCTCCGAGGGGTGCGGGGTGGGGTG
>NZ_SRIC01000424.1 GCF_004684775.1 Streptomyces sp. MZ04 | reverse complement strand
CGTCAGATGCACCCCCAGGAAGGGGAACGCCGGATCCGGCACGGGATACACAAGGCCCCGCACCAGCTCGGGCCGCGCAAGATCGAAGTACTCCCCCCGGAAGGGCACGATCCGCATCTCCGGGTCGTCCCCGGCGAGCATCGCGACCCGGTCGCACTGCAACCCCGCGCAGTTGACCAGCGCCTTCCCCCGCACCACGGCCCCGTCGGCGGTGCGCACGGCCACCCCGAGCGCCGCACGCCGGTCGATGCGGACGACCTCCGCGCCGTACCGAACCTCGGCCCCGGAAGCGTCCGCGAGGCGCTCCGCCACCGCTCCGTAGTCACAGATCCCCGTCGTCCCGACGTGGATGGCGGCGAGCCCCCGAACCTCGGGCTCGTACTCGGAGATCTGGGCGGGGCCCAGCTCCCGCACCGGAATGCCGTTCTCCCTGCCGCGCTGCACGAGGGCGTGCAGGCGGGGCAGCTCGTCCCGCTCCGTGGCGACGATCAGCTTGCCGGTGACCTCGTGCGCGATGCCGTACTCCGCGCAGAACTTGACCATCTCGGCGGCGCCCCGCACCGCGTACCGCGCCTTCAGGGAGCCGGGGCGGTAGTAGATCCCGCTGTGGATCACGCCGCTGTTGCGCCCCGTCTGGTGCCGGGCGGGGCCCGGCTCCTTCTCCAGGACGGTGACCCGTGTCCCCGGGGCGGCGCGCGTGATGGCGTACGCCGTCGAGAGACCGACGATTCCGCCGCCGATCACCAGCACATCGCAGTCGTACGCCACGTCCCGGACCATCCCGCATCACCTCCCAACCAGATCGCCCAACCGGATCTCCTCCACCAGATAGTGCACTGCGCCACTGACAACGCCCTCAAACCCGACGAGGACCGGAGGGTTACGGAGTGCGTAACTGCTGTTGCCGATCAGACTGTGTGTAGAGGGCATGGACCGGGGCGGCGTCAGGATCCGGCCTACGCCGGAGCCACGAGGAGTGGCCGAGCGCGCTCCCGCAGCTCCACCACTCGGGGCTCGTCGCCGTACGGTTCCAGGCGGTGCAGCAGATCCTTCACGTACTCCGTCGTCCGCGCGGACGAGATGCGCCCGGCGACCTCGAGCGCCCGCGTGCCCTGCTCGCACGCCGCGTCCAGGTTGCCGGACTCCAGCTCGGCGACCGCCGACACCACGAGGCGCAGCCCGTGCGAGCGGACGAACTCCTCCGTCGGCCTGGAGAGCGCCTGCTCGGTGAAGCGGCGCACCTGCCGGGGCGCCTTCAGGTCGCGGTAGCACTCGGCGGCGTCGGCCGCGAAGCGGTCGTAGGAGTAGAAGCCGAGCCACGACGGGTCGTTGTCGCCGTCCCGCGCCCGCTCCAGCCACCCCTCGGCGGCCCGCAGCGCCGCCCCCGCGGCCTGTGCGTCACTGGCGCGCGCGTGCGCGCGTGCCTCGACGAGGCGGAAGAAGCTCATGGTGCGCGCGGTGGCCAGACCGCGGTTGCGCTCGAGGGCGGCCTGCGCGAGGTCGACGCCCTCGTCGCCGAAGCCGCGGTAGGTCGCCTGGAGGGACATGGAAGCCAGGACGTATCCCCCTAAGGGCACGTCGGCGGCCGCGCGGGCCAGGCGCAGGGCCTGGATGTAGTAGCGCTGGGCGGCTTCCTGCTGGCCGGTGTCGAAGGCCATCCACCCGGCGAGGCGGGTGAGTTCGGCCGATGCCCCGAAGAGCGAGCGGCCCACCTCGTCCGAGTACGAGCCGAGCAGCAGGGGCGCCGCCTCGACCCGCAGGCACTCCGGGACCATCGATGAACGCCAGTCGCCGCCCCCGTACTTGGAGTCCCAGCGCCGGGCGTCCTCGGCGGCCTCCCGCAGTTTCACCACGTCGCTGTGGCCGACCTTCATCGGCGGCCCGCCGTCGTCGGGGTGCCCCGTCTCGCGGGGCGGCTCACCGGTGACGTCACGGGCGACCGAGCTGTCGGCCGGGGTTATCAGCCAGCGCGACGCCGGTGTCGCGTACGCGCTCACCGCGAAGGAGCCCGCGAGCGACTGCCAGATGCCGCCGCCGCCCGCGCGGCGGCCCGCCAGATCGAGGCGGTAGAGCTCCGTGGCCGACTTCACCGCCGCGCCCACGTCACGCGGGAAGGCGAGGCCCACCTCGGGCGCGGGATCCGCGTCCGCGAGGCCGATCTCGTGCAGCGGCACGGGCCGGCCGAGCTTCTGCCCGATGGCGGCGGCGATGAGGTGCGGGGCGGCGCCCTGCGGCACCATGCCCTTGGACACCCACCGGGCCACCGATGTCTTGTCGTAACGAAGCGTCAACCCGCGTTGGGCGCCGAGGTCGTTGACCCTGCGCGCGAGTCCCGCATTGCTGATTCCCGCGAGGGCGAGAACGGTGCCGAGCTTTTCGTTCGGCCCGCGTTGCTCCCTGGACATGCGCCACCCCTCGACACAGACGGCTGCCGTGCGATGGCTTGACCGCGCGGCATTCGTGCTGCGTTCCCCCAGGGGCAGCGGCGATCGTGACGACGACCTCCGTGGCCTGGAACCTCGGCCGCAAGAGCATTTGGCCGAGCCCCCAGGTATATGCCTCCGCGAAAACATCAGCACACACAGCGTAGTTCGCCGCATCCCAAGCGTTAAGAGGCCCAGTTCCGGATGGCGAGATTGTTGCCGGTAGGGAAGAGCGGGGGTGCCGGGGCGTGCTCCGGGTGTGTGGCCGTGCGCCTGCGTGTGCGCTCTTCACCGGCCATATGGGGAGCGCTTCCATGGATGGTGCGTGGGTCGGCCCGCTGCGCTGGAGTCAGTGGGCTGGGGGACACCGCCGCCTCCATCCCCGCGGGCGGCGGACCGGTCCGGGGGGCGAACTCCGCCTCCCGGACTGAGTGTTGCGTTTGACGGTTCCTCCGCGCGGGCGCCAATCGATGATTTGGCCGAAAATCGCCTCCTCGGAGGCCGGGACAATTCGCCCACGCGCAAGGGGGAGGGCGTTGTTGAGCCCTTCAAGTACCGCTCCCTCCAGGGATATCAAGGGGAGCGCGAGCAGCCCCGTAGCCACTCCCGCACGCCTCCTTCGTGGCAGCATGGGACCCCAGTTCTTCGGTGCACTGGTTGTCCACAGCCTGTGGAGGCAGCGATGCGGTGGTTGGTGGGGTGGAGCAGCACTGCCGCGAAGCCTTCGATGGTCGGTTCGGCCGGGGCCACCGGTGAGAACGGCGAGACCGTCCATCCCGTGGGTTCCCAACGCCTGTGGGACGACCCGGATCCGCTCTGGGCGGTGGGGGACTGGCGCGCCGACGAGGTGCGCACGGTCAAGGCCGACGAGCAGACCCGGATCGCGGTGCTCGGCACCTGCGGGGCCAGCGACGAGGAGCTCAGGGTCGGTCTCTTCGCCGCCCGCGGCGGCGCCCTGCGGCACCTGACCGCCTGGTCCGGCAGTTACACGGCGGTCGTCCAGGTCGGACGCCGCGTCATGGTCGCCGGCGACCTGGCCGGAGCCCGGCCCGTCTTCTACACCCCGTGGGACGACGGCACCGCGTACGCGACGGCCGCGCTGCCGCTCGCCGACCTCATCGAGGCCCACCTCGACATCGGTCACCTCGCGGCGCTGCTCGCCGCCCCCGACGTCCCGGAGGCGCTGCAGGACTCGACGCCCTACCAGGGCGTGCGCCGCGTGCCGCCGGGGCACGCGCTGATCCTGCGCGCGGGCGCGCGGGAGATCGCCGGTTACGAAGCGGTGGCCTCCCTCGCGGTCGCGGCGCCGTCGGCCGACGCGACCAGCGCCGTGGACGGAGTGCGCGACGCGCTCGTGGAGGCCGTACGCGCCCGCCTCGGCGCCCCGCGCCACGTCCCCGGAGTCGGACCGGACATCGACCCCGGACCCGTGCCCGGCATGGGTCCCGCCGAGCGGCGCGCGGCGCGCGGGATGCCGGTGCCCGGCATCGGAGCCGACCTCTCCGGAGGCCCCGCGTCCGGCACCCTCGCCCTGCTCGCGGCCGGCCTCCCGGGAATGCCCGGCACGGTCCTCGGCCACGGCACGGGCGCGGGGGAGCGGCTCCTGGCCGTCACGTTCAACGACCTCGCGATCAACGGCCGGGAGGCCGAGCTGGAGCGGGCGGGTGCCATCGCGGCCAACCCGCGCCTGCACCACGTAGTGGTCGCCGCGGGCGAAGAGGCCCTCCCCTACGCGGACTTGGACGGCCCTCTGACGGACGAGCCGAGCGGTTCCCTCGTCACGGCCCAGCGGCACCGCGCGCGGCTCTCCTCCGGCAGCGCGGACCACTTCACGGGGTACGGCGCACGGCAGGTCATGGACGCGCACCCGGCCCGCCTCGCCGACCTCCTGATGGACCGCAGACGGCGCCATCTGGTGCGGCCCGTCGCGGCGCTCGCCAAGGCGGACGGCTCCGTCATGGTCTCCGCGCGCGTGTACGGCGCCGCGCGCAAGCTCGCCCGGATGCCCTACCGCGCGGGCGTCGACTCGCTCGCCGACCGCCTCCTGCAGCGCCGCTTCGACGAGCCGGGCGGGGCCGTGGGGGCGTCGCTCGCCGCGCTCGCGTGGGCCAGACCGGGCCCCGCCGCGCGCTGGCTGACCGGCGAGGCGCTCGCTGAAGTATCGGTTCGCCTCCACGACACGACGGGCCGGCCCGGGGCAGGGCCGGGCCAGCGGCCCGGTGAGTTCCGCGCCCGAGCGGCGCTCGCCCGGCACGCGGCGGACCTGCGCGTCCTGGAGCAGGCCGCCGAGGTCCGCTTCCAGCGGCTGCACGCGCCCTTCCTGGACAACCAGGTCGTCCGGGCCTGCCGCGAGCTCCCCGTGGCCCTGCGCGTCCAGCCGGGGGCCCGCGCCGCGATCCTGCGTACGGTCCTGGAAGGCGCAGGAGTCGCCGAACTGCCGCCCGGCTGGGGAGCTCCCTCCCACGCGTCGGCCGCGGCGGCGGCACGGACGGGACTGCGGGTGGCCGTCGACGACCTGATCGCCCTCTTCGACACGCCTCTCCTCGCCCAGGCGGGCTTGGTGGAGGCCCGCGTGGTCCGCAAGGCCCTGCGATCGGCGGCAGAGGGCGAGCCCCTCCCCCTGGACGGCCTGGCCGACCTTGTCTCCACAGAACTCTGGCTCCGCCGCCTGCTGTCCCGCAGGGGCACGTGCTGGACGGGGACGCCCGCGCGGCAGCGGGCGGTGCCTACGGGGAGTGTGGTGCCGCAGAGAGGGGCGTTGGGGGCGGGGCGGTAGTC
>NZ_SRIC01000423.1 GCF_004684775.1 Streptomyces sp. MZ04 | reverse complement strand
AACACAGTGGACGCGAGCAACTGAGGACAAGCCCTCGGCCTATTAGTACCAGTCACCTCCACCCGTTACCGGGCTTCCAGATCTGGCCTATCAACCCAGTCGTCTACTGGGAGCCTTAACCCCTCAAAGGGGGTGGGAATACTCATCTCGAAGCAGGCTTCCCGCTTAGATGCTTTCAGCGGTTATCCTTTCCGAACGTAGCCAACCAGCCATGCCCTTGGCAGGACAACTGGCACACCAGAGGTTCGTCCGTCCCGGTCCTCTCGTACTAGGGACAGCCCTTCTCAATATTCCTACGCGCACAGAGGATAGGGACCGAACTGTCTCACGACGTTCTAAACCCAGCTCGCGTACCGCTTTAATGGGCGAACAGCCCAACCCTTGGGACCGACTCCAGCCCCAGGATGCGACGAGCCGACATCGAGGTGCCAAACCATCCCGTCGATATGGACTCTTGGGGAAGATCAGCCTGTTATCCCCGGGGTACCTTTTATCCGTTGAGCGACGGCGCTTCCACAAGCCACCGCCGGATCACTAGTCCCGACTTTCGTCCCTGCTCGACCCGTCGGTCTCACAGTCAAGCTCCCTTGTGCACTTACACTCAACACCTGATTACCAACCAGGCTGAGGGAACCTTTGGGCGCCTCCGTTACTCTTTGGGAGGCAACCGCCCCAGTTAAACTACCCATCAGACACTGTCCCTGATCCGGATCACGGACCGAGGTTAGACATCCAGCACGACCAGAGTGGTATTTCAACGGCGACTCCACGAACACTGGCGTGCCCGCTTCAAAGTCTCCCACCTATCCTACACAAGCCGAACCGAACACCAATATCAAACTGTAGTAAAGGTCCCGGGGTCTTTCCGTCCTTCTGCGCGAAACGAGCATCTTTACTCGTAGTGCAATTTCACCGGGCCTATGGTTGAGACAGTCGAGAAGTCGTTACGCCATTCGTGCAGGTCGGAACTTACCCGACAAGGAATTTCGCTACCTTAGGATGGTTATAGTTACCACCGCCGTTTACTGGCGCTTAAGTTCTCAGCTTCGCCCGACCGAAGTCGGACTAACCGGTCCCCTTAACGTTCCAGCACCGGGCAGGCGTCAGTCCGTATACATCGCCTTACGGCTTCGCACGGACCTGTGTTTTTAGTAAACAGTCGCTTCTCGCTGGTCTCTGCGGCCACCCCCAGCTCACGGAGTAAATCCGATCACCGGTGATGGCCCCCCTTCTCCCGAAGTTACGGGGGCATTTTGCCGAGTTCCTTAACCATAGTTCACCCGAACGCCTCGGTATTCTCTACCTGACCACCTGAGTCGGTTTAGGGTACGGGCCGCCATGAAACTCGCTAGAGGCTTTTCTCGACAGCATAGGATCATCCACTTCACCACAATCGGCTCGGCATCAGGTCTCAGCCTTGTGTGCGACGGATTTACCTATCGCACGGCCTACACCCTTACCCCGGGACAACCACCGCCCGGGCTGGACTACCTTCCTGCGTCACCCCATCACTCACCTACTACAAGTCTGGTCCGTCGGCTCCACCACTTCCCTTTGCCCGAAGGCTCCAGGACGGCTTCACGGACTTAGCATCGCCTGATTCAATGTTTGACGCTTCACAGCGGGTACCGGAATATCAACCGGTTATCCATCGACTACGCCTGTCGGCCTCGCCTTAGGTCCCGACTTACCCTGGGCAGATCAGCTTGACCCAGGAACCCTTAGTCAATCGGCGCACACGTTTCTCACGTATGTATCGCTACTCATGCCTGCATTCTCACTCGTGAACCGTCCACCACTAGCTTCCGCTGCAGCTTCACCCGGCACACGACGCTCCCCTACCCATCCCAGCCCCCGTTGGGGGTATCTGCTGGAATGACACGACTTCGGCGGTACGCTTGAGCCCCGCTACATTGTCGGCGCGGAATCACTTGACCAGTGAGCTATTACGCACTCTTTCAAGGGTGGCTGCTTCTAAGCCAACCTCCTGGTTGTCTCTGCGACTCCACATCCTTTCCCACTTAGCGTACGCTTAGGGGCCTTAGTCGATGCTCTGGGCTGTTTCCCTCTCGACCATGGAGCTTATCCCCCACAGTCTCACTGCCGTGCTCTCACTTACCGGCATTCGGAGTTTGGCTAAGGTCAGTAACCCGGTAGGGCCCATCGCCTATCCAGTGCTCTACCTCCGGCAAGAAACACACGACGCTGCACCTAAATGCATTTCGGGGAGAACCAGCTATCACGGAGTTTGATTGGCCTTTCACCCCTAACCACAGGTCATCCCCCAGGTTTTCAACCCTGGTGGGTTCGGTCCTCCACGACCTCTTACAGCCGCTTCAACCTGCCCATGGCTAGATCACTCCGCTTCGGGTCTTGAGCGCGCTACTAAAATCGCCCTATTCGGACTCGCTTTCGCTACGGCTTCCCCACACGGGTTAACCTCGCAACGCACCGCAAACTCGCAGGCTCATTCTTCAAAAGGCACGCAGTCACGAGACAAGCACAAGTGCTTGTCCGACGCTCCCACGGCTTGTAGGCACACGGTTTCAGGTACTATTTCACTCCGCTCCCGCGGTACTTTTCACCATTCCCTCACGGTACTATCCGCTATCGGTCACCAGGGAATATTTAGGCTTAACGGGTGGTCCCGCCAGATTCACACGGGATTTCTCGGGCCCCGTGCTACTTGGGTGTCTCTCAAACGAGCCGCTGATGTTTCGACTACGGGGGTCTTACCCTCTACGCCGGACCTTTCGCATGTCCTTCGCCTACATCAACGGTTTCTGACTCGTCTCACAGCCGGCAGACTGTGAAAGAGAGATCCCACAACCCCGCACACGCAACCCCTGCCGGGTATCACACGTATACGGTTTGGCCTCATCCAGTTTCGCTCGCCACTACTCCCGGAATCACGGTTGTTTTCTCTTCCTGCGGGTACTGAGATGTTTCACTTCCCCGCGTTCCCTCCACACTGCCTATGTGTTCAGCAGCGGGTGACAGCCCATGACGACTGCCGGGTTTCCCCATTCGGAAACCCCCGGATCAAAGCCTGGTTGACGACTCCCCGGGGACTATCGTGGCCTCCCACGTCCTTCATCGGTTCCTGGTGCCAAGGCATCCACCGTGCGCCCTTAAAAACTTGGCCACAGATGCTCGCGTCCACTGTGCAGTTCTCAAACAACGACCAACCACCCATCACCCCGAACCAGAAGCTCGAGTGCACTGGGGTCGGCACTGAAGGCAGCCGAAAACCGGCCGTACCTTCAGATACCCAACAGCGTGCCCGACACGTTCAGTTGAAGCTCTGTTTTCCACGCCGAAGCAGTACTAACAGTCCTCATCCCGATCGTGCCGAGTAGTCAACGTTCCACCCATGAGCTAACCACCGTCGAACATTTGCCGACGTAATGGCTCTTGGACCACCAAGCAAGCTTGGCAGTCTAGATGCTCCTTAGAAAGGAGGTGATCCAGCCGCACCTTCCGGTACGGCTACCTTGTTACGACTTCGTCCCAATCGCCAGTCCCACCTTCGACAGCTCCCTCCCACAAGGGGTTGGGCCACCGGCTTCGGGTGTTACCGACTTTCGTGACGTGACGGGCGGTGTGTACAAGGCCCGGGAACGTATTCACCGCAGCAATGCTGATCTGCGATTACTAGCAACTCCGACTTCATGGGGTCGAGTTGCAGACCCCAATCCGAACTGAGACAGGCTTTTTGAGATTCGCTCCGCCTTACGGCTTCGCAGCTCATTGTACCTGCCATTGTAGCACGTGTGCAGCCCAAGACATAAGGGGCATGATGACTTGACGTCGTCCCCACCTTCCTCCGAGTTGACCCCGGCAGTCTCCTGTGAGTCCCCATCACCCCGAAGGGCATGCTGGCAACACAGAACAAGGGTTGCGCTCGTTGCGGGACTTAACCCAACATCTCACGACACGAGCTGACGACAGCCATGCACCACCTGTATACCGACCACAAGGGGGGCACCATCTCTGATGCTTTCCGGTATATGTCAAGCCTTGGTAAGGTTCTTCGCGTTGCGTCGAATTAAGCCACATGCTCCGCTGCTTGTGCGGGCCCCCGTCAATTCCTTTGAGTTTTAGCCTTGCGGCCGTACTCCCCAGGCGGGGAACTTAATGCGTTAGCTGCGGCACCGACGACGTGGAATGTCGCCAACACCTAGTTCCCACCGTTTACGGCGTGGACTACCAGGGTATCTAATCCTGTTCGCTCCCCACGCTTTCGCTCCTCAGCGTCAGTAATGGCCCAGAGATCCGCCTTCGCCACCGGTGTTCCTCCTGATATCTGCGCATTTCACCGCTACACCAGGAATTCCGATCTCCCCTACCACACTCTAGCCTGCCCGTATCGACTGCAGACCCGGGGTTAAGCCCCGGGCTTTCACAACCGACGTGACAAGCCGCCTACGAGCTCTTTACGCCCAATAATTCCGGACAACGCTTGCGCCCTACGTATTACCGCGGCTGCTGGCACGTAGTTAGCCGGCGCTTCTTCTGCAGGTACCGTCACTTTCGCTTCTTCCCTGCTGAAAGAGGTTTACAACCCGAAGGCCGTCATCCCTCACGCGGCGTCGCTGCATCAGGCTTTCGCCCATTGTGCAATATTCCCCACTGCTGCCTCCCGTAGGAGTCTGGGCCGTGTCTCAGTCCCAGTGTGGCCGGTCGCCCTCTCAGGCCGGCTACCCGTCGTCGCCTTGGTGAGCTTCTACCTCACCAACAAGCTGATAGGCCGCGGGCTCATCCTGCACCGCCGGAGCTTTCAACCCCCTCCCATGCGAGAGGGGATGTCATCCGGTATTAGACCCCGTTTCCAGGGCTTGTCCCAGAGTGCAGGGCAGATTGCCCACGTGTTACTCACCCGTTCGCCACTAATCCACCCCGAAGGGCTTCATCGTTCGACTTGCATGTGTTAAGCACGCCGCCAGCGTTCGTCCTGAGCCAGGATCAAACTCTCCGTGAATGTTTACCCGTAATCGGGTGCGCATCCGCGTTGAGCGGAACCAGGAAGAGGAATAATCTTCCGGTTCACAGCGTCCTCGCTGATGTTGCCACCACAAAGGGTGGACTTTTCAAAGGAACCGCGTCCGACCATGACGGCCGAGACGGGGTTGTCAATCTGGCGTTGACTTTTGGCACGCTGTTGAGTTCTCAAGGAACGGACGCTTCCTTTGTACTCACCCTCTCGGGCTTTCCTCCGGGCGCTTCCCTTCGGT
>NZ_SRIC01000422.1 GCF_004684775.1 Streptomyces sp. MZ04 | reverse complement strand
GCCCCTTCCCGATGACGGGGAGGCTAGGAGCCGGCCAGCACCCCGGCCAGCACCCCCGCCGCCCGCTCCACATCGGCGAAGCCCACATACAGCGGCGTAAAACCGAACCGCAGCACATCCGGCGCCCGGAAGTCGCCCACCACGCCCGCCTCGACGAGGCGCCGCATGACATCCCCGGCGTCCTCGCACCGCAGGGCCACCTGACTGCCCCGCTCGGCATGAGCGGCCGGAGTGATCGGCTCAACCCGCCCCGCGGGGACGTACGCCGCCACGCACTCCAGGAAGAAGTCCGTCAGCGCGAGGGACTTGGCCCGCACGGACTCGATCGAGACGCCGTCCCACACGTCGAGCGCCGCCTCGAGCGCCAGCATCGAGAGGATGTCGGGCGTACCGACACGCCCCCTCACCGCCCCCTCCGCCGCCTCGAACTCCGCCCGCATCCCGAAGGGCTCCGCGTGCGAGTTCCAGCCGGGCAGCGGCGAGTCGAAGCGCCCCTGCACATCCGCCCGTACGTAGATGTACGCAGGCGAACCGGGCCCCCCGTTCAGGTACTTGTACGTGCAGCCGACCGCGAGGTCGACGCCGTGCTCGTCGAGCCCGACCGGCAGCGCACCGGCCGTATGGCACAGGTCCCAGACGACGAGCGCGCCCGCCTCGTGCACGGCGGCCGTCAGGGACGGCAGATCGTGCAGGCGTCCGGTGCGGTAGTCGGCGTGGTTCAGGAGGACCGCCGCGGTACGCGGGCCAAGGACGCCCCGCACCTCGCCGGGCGCGACCGCCACGACGCGGCAGCCGGTGAGGCGCGCCGCGGACTCGGCGATGTACCCGTCCGTGGGAAACGTCGTCGCGTCAACGACGATCTCGTCGCGCCCCCCGGCCGGGTCACCCGCCATGCGTACGGCGGCGACCAGCGCCTTGAAGACGTTCACGCTGGTGGAGTCGCCGACCACGATCTGACCGGGGGCGGCGCCCACCAGGGGGGCTATCCGGTCGCCGATGCGCTCGGGCGCGGTCCACCAGCCGCTCTCGTCCCAGGAGCGGATGCGCAGCTGCCCCCACTGCCGGGAGATGACGTCCGCGACGCGCTCCGGCACGCCGGCGGGCAGCGCGCCCAGCGAGTTGCCGTCCAGGTAGACCGTGTCGTCGAGGACGAACTCCTTGCGCTTCGCGCCGAGTTGGTCCTCGGCGTCGAGCTTCGCCGCTCGCGCCTTCAGCAGGGCCTCAGACATGGCTCCTCGCAGTCCACAGCTCGGGGAACACGTTCTTCACGGCGCGCTTCTCCAGCCAGGCCACACCGGCGGAGCCGCCAGTGCCGGTCTTGGAGCCCATCGCGCGGCGCGTCGCCACCAGATGGTCGTTGCGCCATCGCCACACCAGCTCGCCGACGTCCGTCAACGTCTCGCCCAGGCGGGCGAGTTCATCGCTCTCGTCGCCGGAGTAGAGGTCGGTCCACACCTTCTCGACCTCGGGCGACGGCTCGTACTTCTGCGTCAGGTCGCGCTGCAGCACGGCGTCCGGAACGGCGTGCCCGCGCCGGGCGAGGAGCGCCAGAACCTCGTCGTACAGGCTCGGCTCCTGCAGCGCCTTCTCCAGCTCCTGGTGGACGCGCGGCGCGCCCCGGTGCGGCACCAGCATGGACGCGGACTTCTCGCCGAGCAGGAACTCCATGCGGCGGTACATCGCGGACTGGAATCCGGACCCCTCGCCGAGCGCGGCGCGGTAGGAGTTGAACTGTCCGGGCGTCAGCTGGGCCAGCGGGCGCCAGGAGGCGTTCAGCGCCTCCAGCTCGCGGATGCTGCGCTTGAGTGCCGCCACCGCGACGGGGATGTCGTCGCGGCGCAGGGCGTGCGACGCGGTCTCCCACTCGTGGACGATGACGGTGAACCACAGCTCCATCACCTGGGTGGTGACCAGGAAGACCATCTCTCCGGGGTCTTCGGAACGGGGGTGCTGGAGGTGGGTGAGGACGTCCGCCTGGACGTAATCCTCGTAAGGGGTGGTGCCGGCGAAATCGAGGTTCGGGGTCTCCGCCTCGTGGGACATCGCGGACATCGCGGTCTCCTTGAATACGTACTACGGGTAGCGGTCCGCCCCTGCCGTTACCGACACGGGGGCCCCGGTCCCCACCGGCATCCTCCGCAACATCCCACGAAACAGCAAGACCTGCCTGGTCACAGCGGCGTCCAGGCAGGTCTCACAGGTATGTACGTCACCGTATACGGCGACGTCAGTGGCTGGTCAGGGGCTAGCCCAGCGTGTCCGCCGCCGTCTGCGATGAGTCCCTCAGGAAGCCGGCGCAGCGCTCGTACTCCTCCTGCTCGCCGATGGCCTGCGCGGCGCGGGCCAGGGCGTGCAGGGCGCGCAGGAAGCCGCGGTTCGGCTCGTGCTCCCACGGCACCGGGCCGTGGCCCTTCCAGCCGGCGCGGCGCAGCGAGTCCAGGCCGCGGTGGTAGCCGGTACGGGCGTACGCGTACGACTCGACGACGCCGCCCCGCTCGAACGCCTCGTCGGCGAGCTGCGCCCAGGCGAGGGAGGAGGTGGGGTACTTGGCGGCGACGTCGGCGGGCGCCGCGCCGTTCGCGAGCAGCTCGCGCGGCTCGGGGTCGTCGGGCAGGTGGGTCGGGGGCGGTCCCCCGAGCAGATCCTTGTGAATGGCCATGGGTTCCAGTCTGCGCCATGACGCCGCGCGTCGGGCCCGGCACCCCGTCCTGAAAGGCGGGATGCCGGGCCCGTGGCCTCGGCAGGTGCCGGTTACTTCAGCTTCGTACCCGTGGAGCGCAGGTTCGCGCAGGCCTCGCTGACGCGCCCGGCCATGCCCGCCTCGGCGAGCTTGCCCCAGGTGCGCGGGTCGTACTGCTTCTTCGAGCCGACCTCGCCGTCGACCTTCAGGACGCCGTCGTAGTTGCGGAACATGTGGTCCGCGACGGGGCGCGTGAAGGCGTACTGGGTGTCGGTGTCGAGGTTCATCTTCACGACGCCGTTCTCAAGGGCGGTCGCGATCTCCTGCTCGGTGGAGCCGGAACCGCCGTGGAAGACGAAGTCGAACGGGGAGTTCTTGCCGTACTTGGCGCCGACGCCCTCCTGGAGGTCCTTGAGGAGCTCCGGGCGCAGGACGACGTTGCCCGGCTTGTAGACGCCGTGCACGTTGCCGAACGAGGCGGCGAGCAGGTAGCGCCCCTTCTCGCCGAGACCAAGGGCTTCCGCCGTACGCAGCGCGTCGTCGACGGTCGTGTACAGCTCGTCGTTGATCTCGTGCGTGACGCCGTCCTCCTCGCCGCCGGTCGGGGTGATCTCGACCTCAAGGATGATCTTCGCGGCGGCGGCCTTCGCGAGCAGCTCCTGGCCGATGGCCAGGTTGTCGGCGAGGGTCTCGGCGGAGCCGTCCCACATGTGCGACTGGAACAGCGGGTCACGGCCGGCCTTGACGCGCTCGGCGGAGACGTCGATCAGCGGACGGACGTACGTGTCCAGCTTGTCCTTGGGGCAGTGGTCGGTGTGCAGCGCGACCGTGACGTCGTACTTCGCGGCGATGATGTGCGCGTACTCGGCGAGGGCCACGGCGCCCGTCACCATGTCCTTGTTGTACTGGCCGCCCAGGAACTCCGCACCACCGGTGGAGATCTGGATGATGCCGTCGCTCTCGGCCTCCGCGAAGCCGCGCAGGGCCGCGTTCAGGGTCTGCGAGGAGGTCACGTTGATGGCCGGGTAGGCGAACTTGCCTGCCTTCGCCCGGTCCAGCATCTCGGCGTAGACCTCGGGGGTTGCGATGGGCATGTGTCCGCTCCTTGTGATGTGCGGGTGTGTGCTTGGCCCTGACCTAGGGGGGCGACGTCATCGTCGCCCCCATCCTTCCAGACTCTCCGGACGGCTCCGGTCGCCAGACCTAGTCCAGTCCGAGGTCGTCCTTCGAGTACGCGAAGAGGTACGGCACCCCGGCGCCGTCGGTGATCTTCTCGCCCGCCCCGGTGGCGCGGTCGACGATGGTGGCGACGCCGACCACCTCGGCACCGGCCTCGCGCACGGCCTCGACGGCGGTGAGCGGCGAGCCGCCGGTGGTGGAGGTGTCCTCGACGACGAGTACGCGGCGGCCCTTGATGTCGGGCCCTTCCACCCTGCGCTGCATGCCGTGCGCCTTGGCGGCCTTGCGCACGACGAACGCGTCGAGCTTCTCGCCCCGCGCGGCGGCGGCGTGCAGCATCGCACCGGCGACGGGGTCGGCCCCCATGGTGAGCCCACCGACGGCGTCGTAATCGAGATCCGCGGTGAGGTCGAGCAACACCTGCCCGACCAGCGGGGCGGCCTCGCCGTCGAGGGTGATGCGGCGCAGGTCGATGTAGTAATCGGCCTCGAGACCCGAGGAGAGGGTCACCTTGCCGTGCACCACGGCCTTGTCCTTGATCTGCTGCAGCAGGGCGCCACGTACGTCGTCAGTCATGCCTGCCAGCTTAAAGCCGCTGGAGCCGGGTCCAGGTCCAGGTCGTCGCCGTCTCGAGGGGGTCGATCGGGGTGACGAGGCGGGGCAGGGTGTTGAGCCCGTCCGGCGGACCGGTCTGCGGCTCGACGCAGACGGCGGCGTCCTGCTCGTCGTACACGACGACCCACGGCTCCCGGCTCTTCACCTGGAGCTGAAGCTGCTCGGGCCAGGTGAGGGTGACGTCGACACCGTCGGGCATGCCGAAGCAGTCGTCCCAGGGGCCGGGGGTGGGGGTGATGCGGTTGCCGGTGGGCAGGTGGTCATCGCCGCGCTCCTCCTGCCAGGCAGCACTGAAGTCGACGCGCACGTCTTCTTGTCCCTCCCCTTGTCCCTCCCCCAAGTTCCGGTTGAACCAGGGATGCCAGCCCGCCTGGGCGGGGAAGGAGTCGCCGTAGGTCTCGATGCCGAGGGTGAGGGTGAGGGAGTCCTCGGTGAGGGCGACGATCTGGGTGACGCGGCCTTGGTAGGGCCAGGGGTCGGTGAGGTCGTACGTGAACACGGCCTCGGTCGCGGAGGATCGGGCGACCTTCCACTGGGCGTCGCGGGCGAAGCCGTGGATGGCGTGCGGCGGCGAGTTGAGGGGCATCTGATGACGCGTCCCGCCGTTCCGGAACCGCCCGTCCCGAATCCGCCCGCACCAGGGCACCATCGGGAAGCACCCGTACCGCTCCCCTTGCCGCAGCAGCTCCCTGCCGCCGACCCGCAGACTCCCCACCCGGCAGCCGTTCCCCGCCTGCACGGCAACTTCCGCGTCACCCGCGGCCAGCGTCACGTCATCGCTCATCACGGGCTCGACCCTAAGGGTTCTGAAAAAGACAGTCGCCAGGCAATCGGGTGGG
>NZ_SRIC01000421.1 GCF_004684775.1 Streptomyces sp. MZ04 | reverse complement strand
AGGCACAGCTCCACGGCCTCCGCGCCGCCCGCCCACAGCGCGAAGTTGGTGCCCGCGACGCCGTCGGGCCCCACCCTGAACCGCGCGCCGAGCGGCGTCGGCGCCCCCGGCCACACCGGCGGCCGACGCGCGTCGGCGGCGTCCCGCGCCGAGGCGCGCGCGGTGGGCGCACCCGCCGATGTCCCGTTCACGGCGGCGGGCTGCCCGGTCACGGCCGCGCCCGTCCCGCGCCGCCCACCCCGGAGTGCTTCCTGTTCGGCTGCGCTGGACACCCACTCGCCTCCCGCGGCTCGACCCCCGCCGCGTCCCGGCGGCTGGGGGCGTACCAGACCGGACGACGCGAGCGGACCCAAAGGCTCCCCGCGCCGTCCTCCCCACTGTTCTGCCCACCGGGTGCGTCGCACTCACGTTTCCCCAGGAGGGGGACGGTCGTTGGGACGGACGTGAGACAGGTAGCGAGGCGCGCACGGCGCGCAGGGGCCGCGCTGGCCGCCGTAGTGACATGGGCAGGACTGCTGGCCGGAGCCGCGGGATGCAGCGGTGACGGAGGCGGCATAGACCGCCTCATGGGCAAGCCGCGCTCGCCCGCCGACGCGATCAGGGTGACCCCCGACGACGGCAGCAAAGACGTCAAGGGCGATGAACGGCTCCAGGTGAAGGTCCCCGACGGACGCCTGGAATCGGTGAAGGTCAGCCGGGTGCAGGACGCCCAGGAACTCCCGGTGCCCGGCCGCATCGACGAGGACGGCACCACCTGGAAGCCGCTGGACGAGGGCGACTTGGCGCTCGCCGCGAAGTACTCGGTGCACGCCGTCGCCCTCGACGGCCACGGCCACCGCTCGGCCCGGCACACGACGTTCACGACGTACGTCCCCGACGAGCGGTTCATCGGATACGTGACGCCGGAGAACCGCTCCACCGTCGGCACCGGCATGATCGTCTCCCTGGAGTTCAACCGGGAGATCGAGAACCGCGAGGCCGTCCAGCGCGCCATCCACGTCACCGCGGAGCCGGCCGTCGACGTACGCCCGCACTGGTTCGGCAAGACCCGCGTCGACTTCCGCCCCGAGAAGTACTGGAAGCCCGGCACGAGGGTCACCGTCGGCCTGCGCCTGCGCGACGTCGAGGCCGCCCCCGGCGTCTACGGCCTCCAGGACAAGAGCTTCGGGTTCACCGTCGGCCGCAGCCAGGAGTCCCTGGTCGACGCCGCCGAGCACACCATGGAGGTCCGCCGCGACGGCGAGCTGCTCTCCACGGTGCCGATCACGGCCGGGGCCCCGAAGACGACTACGTACAACGGGAAGATGGTGGTCACCGAGATGCTCGAGGTGACCCGCATGAACAGCCGCACCGTCGGCTTCGGCGGCGAGTACGACATCCCGGACGTGCCGCACGCGATGCGTCTGACCACGTCCGGCACCTTCCTGCACGGCAACTACTGGTCGCCGAACGCCCCTGGCAACACGAATGTCAGCCACGGCTGTGTCGGCCTGCGCGATGTGAAGGGCGGCAGCTCACAGACCCCGGCGGGGTGGTTCTTCGACCGGAGTCTGATCGGTGACGTCGTGGAAGTTGTCAACAGCCATGACAAGAAAGTCGCTCCTGACAACGGGCTCGGTGGCTGGAACATGGAGTGGAAGGACTGGACCGCACCGCCCGGAGCCAAGCCGGAGGCCAAGCCTGAAGCCAGGAGTTGAGGTGGGGCCCGCACCGCATGCGCAGTTGGGACTGAACAGTGACATTGGCGGGGAGTCATCGGTCAGGACCGTGTGGTTATCTAGCGCGGGGCGCGTGTCGGCACGCGCCGATGCACTGGGGTGCGGGCCTGACCAGGCCGTGTGAGGGGAGACAACATCGTGAACGGGCGACCGATATCGGGGACGTCGGTTGGTGCGCGGGGGAGCGCACGGCGGCGGGGGACCAAGGGCCTCTTTGCGGTGGCATCGGGTGTGACACTGCTGTTGGTCACGGCCTGCGGCGGGGGCGGCGGCTCGGACTCGGGCGGCGACGGCAAGGGCAAGTCCGCCGACTCGGCGGCCGACAAGAACGCGCCGTCGACGGCGGTGGTGACCGTGGCCCCGAAGGACGGCGCCGAGTCGGTGGCCACCAGCGGGGCCCTGAAGATAGCCGCCGACAAGGGCAAGCTGTCCCAGGTCGAGGTCGAGGACAGCAAGGGCAATCCGGTGCCCGGCAAGATCACTTCGGGCGGTGCGACGTGGACGCCCGCGCACCACCTGGCGGCCTCCACGAAGTACAAGGTCCACGCGATAGCGAAGGACTCCGGGGGGCGCGAGTCCGCCAAGGACACCTCGTTCACGACGCTGACCCCGAAGAACACCTTCGTCGGCCAGTTCACTCCGGAGGACGGCTCGAAGGTCGGCGTCGGGATGCCGTTCTCGGTCCACTTCAACCGCGGGATCACCGCCCCCGAGGACGTCGAGAAGGCCATCGAGATCAAGACCGAGCCGTCCGTGCCGGTCGAGGGCCACTGGTTCGGCAACGACCGCATCGACTTCCGCCCCGAGAAGTACTGGAAGGCGGGCACGAAGGTCACCGTCAACCTCAACCTCGACGGCGTCGAGGGACGGCCCGGCGTGTACGGCGAGCAGGCCAAGACCCTGAAGTTCACCGTCGGCCGCAGCCAGGTCTCCACCGTCGACGCCAAGTCCCACCAGATGAAGGTCGTCCGGGACGGCAAGCAGATCAAGAAGATCCCGATCACCGCGGGCGCCCCCGGCACGACGACGTACAACGGTCGGATGGTCATCAGCGAGAGGCTCCAGGTCACGCGGATGAACGGCGACACGGTCGGCTTCGGCGGCGAGTACGACATCAAGGACGTCCCGCACGCGATGCGCCTTTCCAACTCGGGCACGTTCATCCACGGCAACTACTGGTCGGGCGGCGCCTTCGGCAACACGAACGCCAGCCACGGCTGTGTCGGCCTGAGCGATGTCCGAGGCGGCTACAGCAAGAAGACGCCCGGGGGCTGGTTCTTCAACAACTCCCTCATCGGGGACGTCGTGGTCGTGAAGAACTCGGCGGACAAGACGATCCAGCCCGAGAACGGCTTCAACGGCTGGAACATGTCCTGGGAGAAGTGGAAGGCCTGACCCGTAGGGGCAACCCCTGCCCCTTAGGGGAAATGCCTCACCCGTACGCATGTCATCGCGAGGCACGGCACGGCTAACGTGCCTCGCATGACATCTGTGCATCTCGAAGTCGCCGAGGGCGTCGGCACGATCCGCCTCGACCGCCCCCCGATGAACGCGCTCGACATCGCCCTGCAGGACCGGCTCAAAGAGCTTGCCGAGGAGGCGACCCGGCGCGACGACGTACGCGCCGTGATCATCTACGGCGGCGAGAAGGTGTTCGCGGCGGGCGCGGACATCAAGGAGATGCAGGACATGGACCACACGGCGATGGTCGTGCGGTCCCGTGCCCTGCAGGACTCGTTCACCGCCGTCGCCCGCATCCCCAAGCCGGTCGTCGCCGCCGTCACCGGCTACGCGCTCGGCGGCGGCTGCGAGCTCGCCCTCTGCGCCGACTTCCGTATCGCCGCCGACAACGCCAAGCTCGGCCAGCCGGAGATCCTGCTCGGCCTGATCCCCGGCGCGGGCGGCACCCAGCGCCTGTCCCGTCTGGTCGGCCCGTCCAAGGCCAAGGACCTGATCTTCACCGGACGCATGGTCAAGGCCGAAGAGGCGCTCACCATCGGCCTGGTGGACCGCGTCGTGCCCGCCGCCGAGGTGTACGAGCAGGCGCACCAGTGGGCCGCGCGGCTCGCGCAGGGCCCCGCGCTCGCGCTGCGCGCCGCCAAGGAGGCCGTGGACGCGGGCCTGGAGACGGACATCGACACCGGGCTCGCGATCGAACGCACGTGGTTCGCGGGTCTGTTCGCCACGGAGGACCGTGAGCGGGGCATGCGCAGCTTCGTCGAGGAGGGTCCCGGCAAGGCGAAGTTCCTCTGAAGCAGCCCGATCCAGGCCTGAAGTGCCCCTGGAATGTGATCAGTTGAGGGCGCGTCAGCACGCTGGTCCCCCGAAGGAGCGGATTATGCGTGCCTTAAGAGAACCTTAAGCCTGACTGTTTCAGGGCTCTTGGTGATCACTCATGAGCGGGCAGTCATCGCAGGTCAGGCGGGCTGTCGCAGGGTCCTAACTGCCACTGGCATATGCCTACCCGGCCCCCCGGAATGGTTGGTTCCGGGGGGCTTATTCCTCAGGAACGGCCCCGGAAGGCGCCCTGGGCGGCCATGATGGGGGCATGGCGGGGCTGGAGGGTATGGGACAGCCGCGGCGGCACGGGAGTGCGACCGCGGCGCGCTGGTCGCCGGCGGTTGAGGACGAACACGCGCTCAAGGCGCTCGAGTTGTTCGGCAATCCGACGGACGCGGAGGTTCCGCTGCCGTCGCGCCCGGAGTCCGCCGCCATCGCGCGCCGGCTCGCGCAAGTCGTGGTGCTCCGCCACTGGGGCCTCTCCCCGAAGCTGACCGAGGACGTCGTCCTGCTCGTCTCCGAACTCGTCGGCAACGCCGTCCGGCACACCGGTGCCCGCGTCTTCGGTCTGAAGATGGTGCGGCGGCGCGGCTGGATAAGGATCGAGGTGCGCGACCCCTCGCGCGGACTGCCCTGTCTGATGCCCGTCCATGAGCTCGACCTCAGCGGCCGCGGCCTCTTCCTCGTCGACAAGCTCTCCGACCGGTGGGGCGTGGACCTGCTGCCGCGCGGCAAGACGACCTGGTTCGAGATGCGGGTCACCGACCGCTGAAGGTGCCTCGCGTGCCCCCGCGTGCACGAAAGCCCCCGGTCGCCGGTGTGCGGCGCTGCGGGGGCCTTCGTGAAGCGCCGTGGACGAATGGGGTGTGGTCCACGGCCGCTGAAACGACCTGAGCCCGGGTCAATGGGTCAATGCGGGTCGTGGCATCGACTATGGCAGACGGGGGCCAGCGATCCAAAAGTCCCCATCCAGGCATACGGGAATAAATTGGGGCACCTCGAAAGTGAATCCTTGGTGAGTTGGGACACCTGCCTGGTAAACGCTGGTTAAGCGCAGGCTGTGACAGGTGTTCCGCAAGAGTCGCCCAGGTGGCCGGAGGGTTCGCGACCCCGACCCGCAGAGGCCCCGAAGCGGGCAATCAGTATCTTTCGCCCGCTTTGCCCATTAAATGGTCGCGTGATCGAGACCGACCGCCGAGGAGCCCTGCGCGCGGGCGCCGCCCTGGCCGTCGCAGGCGCGCTCACCACCGGATGCGCCACGACCGGCACCGCCCCCGCGCGCCACCACCCACACGCATCGCCCGACACACCCCGCGCC
>NZ_SRIC01000420.1 GCF_004684775.1 Streptomyces sp. MZ04 | reverse complement strand
CCGAACGCCCCGCAGAGCCGCCCTCACCCGCGCCTGCGTGACCCTCGCCGCCGTCACCTCGCTCGCCCTCACCGCCACCGCCTGCGGAGGCACCACCAAGGAGTCGTCGAAGAACGACGACTCGGTCAAGGCATCGGACGCGAAGGCCGACCCGAACGCGGCCACCAAGAAGGGCCTGACCGTCGCCTTCCTGCCCAAGCAGGTCAACAACCCGTACTTCACGGTCGCCGACAAGGGTGGCGAGAAGGCGCTCAAGGAGCTCGGGTCGACGTACAAGGAGACAGGGCCCAACAGCGCCACCGACACCAGCGGGCAGGTCAGTTATGTCAACACCCTCACCCAGCAGCAGGTCGACGCCATGGCCGTCTCCGCGCAGGACCCCGGCGCCCTGTGCACCGCCCTCAAGCAGGCCATGAAGAACGGCATCAAGGTCGTCACGTACGACTCGGACACCAACGCCGGCTGCCGTGACGTGTTCGTCTCGCAGGCCAGTGCCGAGGCGCTCGGCCGCAGCCAGGTGCAGCTGCTCGGCAAGCAGCTCGGCTACAAGGGCGACATCGCCATCCTCTCCGCCGCCCAGACCGCGACGAACCAGAACACCTGGATCGGCTTCATGAAGGACGAGCTGAAGAAGCCCAAGTACAAGGACATGAAGCTGGTGAAGACGGCCTACGGCAACGACGACGCCCAGCAGTCCTTCCAGCAGACCCAGGGACTGCTCCAGGAGCACCCGAAGCTGGCCGGGATCATTTCGCCGACGACCGTCGGCATCAAGGCCGCCGCCCAGTACCTCTCGGGGTCGAAGTACAAGGGCAAGGTGCTCCTCACCGGCCTCGGTACGCCCAACGACATGCGCCAGTACGTGAAGAACGGCACCGTCGAAGGCTTCGAACTGTGGGACCCCGCCAAGCTCGGCGCGCTCGCGGCGCACACCGCCGTGGCCCTGAAGTCCGGCCGGATCACCGGACAGAAGGGCGAGTCGTTCGAGGCGGGCGACCTCGGCAGCTTCACCATCGGCGACAAGGGAGTGGTCGATCTCGGCGAACCGACCGTCTTCGACAAGAAGAACATCGACCAGTACAAATTCTGAGGGAACCGTACGAGGGAATGCACAAGGCGCCGCACGAGGGACCGCGCAAGGCGCCGCACGAGGCAGCACACGAGCAACGGAACAAGGGGACGCATGGTCGGCATCAAAGACGTGGCGAAGCACGCCGGGGTGTCGGTGGGCACCGTGTCGAACGTGATCAACCGCCCGGACATGGTCTCCGAAGAGACCCGCCACCGGGTGCAGTCCGTCATCGACCGGCTCGGCTACGTCCGCAGCGAGTCCGCGCGGCAGCTGCGCGCGGGCCAGAGCCGCATCATGGCGCTGCTGGTGCTCGACATGGGCAACCCCTTCTTCGTGGACGTCGCGCGCGGTGCCGAGCGGGCCGCGCGCGACGCCGGGCTCCGCGTCATGATGTGCAACAGCGGACAGAGCCCCTCCGAAGAGGCCGAGTATCTGGCGCTCTTCGCCGAACAGCGGGTACGCGGCGTCCTGCTCACCCCGGCTGACGCCACGGGACGGAACATCGAGACGTTCCGCCGGCACGACATCCCCTTCGTCCTCGTCGACCGCGTCGCCGAGGGTGCCACCGAGTGTTCCGTCTCGGTGGACGACGTACAGGGCGGGGCGCTCGCGGTGCGCCATCTCCTGGACACCGGGCACCGCAGCGTCGCGTACGTGAGCGGGCCCGCCGGGCTCAACCAGGTCAAGGACCGCCGGGAGGGGGCGCTGCAGGCGCTCGCGGAGGCGGGCCTGCCGGCGTCGGCGCTGCGGGAACTGCCCACCGAGCGCCTCGACGTGGCGGCGGGACGGGACGCGGGGGCCCGCCTCCTCGGGCTCGCCGAGCGGCCGACCGCCGTGTTCTGCGCCAACGATCTGCTGGCCCTCGGAGTGCTCCAGTCGATGTACGCCGCCGGGGTGCGCGTCCCCGAGGACATCGCCATCGTCGGCTACGACGACATCGAGTTCGCGGCGGCGGCGGTCGTCCCGCTCACGTCGGTGCGCCAGCCCGCCGTCACGATGGGCACCATGGCCGCGGAACTCCTCCTGGAGGAGACCGAGTCGGAAGCCCTTCAGCGGCACGAGCACCGGCGCGTGGTGCTCCAGCCCGAGCTGGTGGTGCGGCGCTCCAGCCTGGCGCCCCGCTGATCGCTCCAGCGACCGGTCGCCCAACGGACTGCTTCCGGTCGCCCCGCTGATCGCCCCCGGCGCGCGTGTGCTCAACTGTGACGAAGCACCCCGTTCCACGCGTCGTCCAGGAGCCCTCTTGACCGCCAGCGCCCCTTACCACCAGCCCGGCGTCGTCCTCACCGACCACCGCTTCTCCCTGCCGCTCGACCACGACGACCCGGCGGGCGAGCGCATCGAGGTCTATGCGAGGGAGGTCGTGGCCGGCGCCCACGCGGGCGGGAACCTGCCGTGGCTGGTGTATCTGCAGGGCGGTCCGGGATGCGGGGCCAACCGCTTCGTGGGCAAGGAGGCCTGGCTCGGCCGGGCCCTGCGGGACTACCGGGTGCTGCTCCTCGACCAGCGCGGCACGGGCAGCTCCACCCCGGCCAACCGCCAGACCCTGCCGCTGCGCGGCGCCCCCCGCGAACAGGCGGACTACCTCGCCCACTTCCGCGCCGACTCCATCGTCCGCGACTGCGAACTGATCCGGCGCGAGCTCACCGGCGGCGCCCCCTGGACCGTCCTCGGCCAGAGCTTCGGCGGCTTCTGCACCACCCACTACCTCTCGGCCGCCCCCGAGGGCCTGGACACCGCGATCATCACCGGCGGCCTGCCGACGCTCGACGGGCACGCCGACGACGTCTACCGCGCCGCCTACCCGCGCATGGAGCGCAAGACCGCGGCCCACTACGCCCGCTACCCCCAGGACGTCGAACGCGTCCGCCGCATCGCGGCCTACGTGGCGGAACACGAGCCGGTGCTGACCGGCGGCTACCGCCTCACCGTCGAGGCGTTCCAGTCCCTCGGCATGCTGCTCGGCACGGGCGACGGCAGCCACCGTCTGCACTTCCTGGTGGAAGACGCCTTCGTACGGACGCCGTCCGGGCCCGCGCTCTCCGACGCGTTCCAGGAATCCGTGCAGGCCACCCTCTCGCTCCGGAGCAACCCGCTCTTCGCGCTCATGCACGAGACGATCTACGGGCAGGGCGGTCGGCCCACCGACTGGTCGGCGGAGCGGACGCGCGGCGAGTTCCCGCAGTTCGACCCGGCCAAGGCGCTCCATGGCGACGCCCCGCTGCTGTTCACCGGGGAGGCGATCCAGCGCTGGCAGTTCGACTGCGACCCGGCCCTGAAGCCGCTGCGCGAGACCGCGGACCTCCTTGCCGCACGCATCGACTGGGCGCCCCTGTACGACGCCTCGCGCCTCGCCGCCAACGAGGTTCCGGCGGTCGCCGCGATCTACCACGACGACATGTACGTCGACACCGGGCACTCCCTGCGCACCGCGCGCGCCATCCGCGGCCTGCGCACCTGGGTCACCGACGAGTACGAGCACGACGGTCTTCGGGTGGGCTCACCGCGCGTACTCGACCGGCTGCTCGAGCTGGCCCGCGGCGAGGCCTGAGCCTCCTGCGCGGCCGCCCCGCGGCGAGGCCTGAGCCTCCTGCGCGGCCGCCGCGCGGAGCTAGGCTGCGGCCATGACAGAGCCGTTGAACGACCAGCTCACCCCGATGCCCGAAGACTGGCGGCGCGCACTCGCCGTCGTCGCCCACCCCGACGACCTTGAGTACGGCTGCGCCGCGGCGATCGCCGGATGGACCGACGGCGGGCGCGAGGTCGCCTACCTCCTCGCCAGCCGCGGGGAGGCGGGCATCGACACGCTGGACCCCGCCACCTGCGGGCCGCTGCGCGAGCGGGAGCAGCGGGCCAGCGCCGCCGTGGTCGGCGTGTCGACCGTGGAGTTCCTCGACCACAAGGACGGAGTGATCGAGTACGGGATTGCACTGCGCCGCGACATCGCCGCCGCGATCCGCAGGCACCGGCCCGAACTCGTCATCACGCTCAACCACCGCGACACCTGGGGCGGCGTCGCCTGGAACACCCCTGACCACGTCGCCGTCGGCCGGGCCACCCTCGACGCCGCGTCGGACGCGGGCAACCGCTGGATCTTCCCCGAGCTGATCGAGGAGGACGGCCTCGAACCCTGGAACGGCGTGCGCTGGGTCGCCGTCGCCGGTTCCTCGTCCCCCACGCACGCGGTGGACGCGACGGCGGGACTCGAGCGCTCGGTGCTGTCTCTCCTCGAACACCGCACCTACATCGAGGTGTTGACGCAGGAGGACCCCGAGAAATACTGCCGCGAGTTCCTCACCGGCAACGCACAGCGGACGGCTCCGCGCTTCGGCGGGAAGCCCGCGGTGCCCTTCGAGGTCTTCAGCCGCTGAGCACCCGCCGGTACCCTGCGTCTCTGACGGTACGTCAGAAACGTGGGCGGAGGGCTGGTCCTGGTGATCGACACCATCGGCACGGACATCGTGGAGGGCGAGGAGCGGCTGCGCCTGGACATCGAGGACGGGCTCGGCATCCTCACCCTCTGCCATCCGGGGAAGCTCAACGCGTGGAGCTGGGAGTCCACCCGGCAGCTCGGGATCCTCGCCGACCGGATCCGCTTCGACGACTCGATCAGGGCGGTGCTGTTGCGGGCCGAGGGGCGGGCGTTCTGCGCCGGGATCGATGTCACGTCGCTCAACGGGTCCGGTGCGATCGAGGGCCGCTCGGGGTCCGAGCGCACCCGCAACTACTACGAGGGGCTGCGCTGGGTCCATGAGCGCTTCCGTACGTTCGCGCGGCTGCCGCAGCCCGTGGTCGCCGCCGTGCAGGGCTACTGCCTCGGCTTCGGCTTCGAGCTCGCGCTGATGGCGGACGTCCGGATCGCCGCCGCCGACGCCGTGTTCGCACTGCCCGAGGCGCAGATCGGTGTCGCGGTCGACGCGGGCGGCGATCTGCGGATCGCGCGGGACGCGGGCGCCGGCTGGGCCAAGCTGCTCTCGCTCACCGGCCGACGCATCGACGCCGCCACGGCCGAGCGGCTCCGGCTCGTCCAATTGGTGGTACCCGGTGACGAGTTGGCGAAGTCGGCCCATGGCATCGCAGCGGAGGTCGCCGCCAACGCCCCGCTCGCGGTGCAGGGCATCAAACGCGGCATCGACGCCTACGCGGACGCGGGAATGGACGCCGCCCTCGACCGGGTGGCGATGAACGCGGCGATCACTCTCACGTCGGAGGATTCGCGGGCGGGGTACGCGGCCAGGGGGGAGCGG
>NZ_SRIC01000419.1 GCF_004684775.1 Streptomyces sp. MZ04 | reverse complement strand
GGGGCGGGCCCGCGGGGTTCATCGCGGGGCGCCCGTGCGCGCGGCGGCGCCCCGCGTGACCACCGGCGGCATCGAGATCGACATCGACATCGACATCGACATCGGCATCGAGATCGACATCGACATCGAAATCGGCTGCGGCTTCGGCTTCGGCATCGGCATCGGCATGCGGACGCTCTCCCCGGGGCCGGTCCGATCAGCAGGACAGCGGGTCGAGGACCAGCGGCTGGATCTTGCCCTCCAGCATCGCCCCGAGCCCGAGGACGGCGCACACATCCGGCCGTTCGGCGATCGCCACCGGCATCCCCGTCGCATCCCGCAGCATCTGGTCGAGCCCCGGAAGCAGCGCGCTGCCGCCGACCATCATGATCCCGCGGTCGGCCAGGTCCGCCACCAGATCCGGCGGGCAGTCGCGCAGCACCTTGCCGATGCCGTCGAGCACGGCGGTCAGCGGTGTGTGGATCGCGTCGCGTACGGCGGCCGTGTCCACGTGCACCGAGCGGGCGAGCCCCGTGGCGACATCGCGGCCGTGGATCTCCGTCGACTCGGGCCCTTGTTGAGTGAGGCCGTTGCCGCGCAGGGCGAGCTGAAGGGGACGTACCGACTGGCTGGGAAGCATCAGTTCATGGTGGTGGCGCAGGTGCTGGACGATCGCGTGGTCGATGGCCTCGCCGCCGACCGGGATCCGCTGGGCCGTCACGATCGACCCGAGCGACAACACCGCGACCTGCGTCGTCGCCGCCCCGCACACCAGGATCATGGTCGCTTCCGGCCGCTCGACGGGAAGACCGCAGCCGACCGCGGCGGCGATCAGCGTGTCCACCAGCTCGACCCGGCGCGCCCCGAGCCCGACCATCGTCTCGACGGCGGCGCGCTGGGCGAGCGGATCCGCGTCGTGCGGCGTGCAGGCGGCGGCCCGCAGCCGGGGCTTGCGGCGCAGCGTGCGGCGGAGCTTCTCGCCGAGCAGGTGGCGCAGCATGCGCTGGGCCATCTCGATGTCGACGACGGTGCCGCCGGAGACCGGGCGCACGACGCGGATGTAGCCGGGCGTACGCCCCGTCATCTGCTCGGCGAACTGGCCGACCGCGATGAGCGCGCCGGTGCGCGTGTTCACGGCGGCGGCGCTCGGCTCGTCGACGACGAGACCCGCACCCTTCACGAACACCCGGGTCCTCGCGGCCCCCAGGTCGACGGCGATGTGGCAGCGGCGCAACTGCTCCAGACTGACGGTCATGGCAGATCCTCCCGAGAGCGCAGACCGTACGGACCGTCGGACGACGGTCCTGTCTCGCATCGTGCGATGGCCGCGGGCGGCGCGCGCGCTGGGCTGAGCCGGGCGGGGTGCGGCCGCACGGGTGGTCTTGATCGCCTCGCGGGCAGCGCAGTTAGCATCCCGTGTGACGCATACGCCCCCGGAAGAAGACGAAGCCGAAGGCCCCCGGACACCCGAAGCCGACAGCAACCCCCCGATACCCCCGCTCCCAGTGGAGCCCCACGGGCCCGTCACGAAAAGGCGGATACTCGCCGATCTGACGCCTTTGCGTACGTCCGTCGACTACCGCCGCCTCTGGGCCGGCAACACGATCTCCTGGATCGGCCAGGCGATGACCGCGCTCGCGGTCTCCCTCCAGGTCTACGACATCACGCACTCCAGCTTCTCGGTGGGCCTCGTCGGGCTCTTCTCCCTGGTCCCGCTGGTGGTGTTCGGCCTGTACGGGGGCGCGATCGCGGACACCGTGGACCGGCGGAAGCTGGGCCTGTACTCGGCGCTCGGCTCCTGCGCGCTGTCGATCGCCCTCGCGGCGGGCGCGTACGCGGACTTCCACCACGTGTGGTTCCTGTACTCCGTGGTCGCCCTGCAGGCGGTCTGCGGGGCGACGAACTCGCCGGCCCGCTCGTCGATGATCCCGCGGCTGCTTCCGCCCGAGCAGTTGCCCGCCGCCAACGCGCTGACGTCGATGACGACGACGTCCGGCCTGATGCTCGGCCCCATGCTGGGCGGCTTCATCGTCGGCCTGTGGGGCTATCAGGCGGCGTACACGGTGGACGCGGTGGCCTTCAGCGCTTCCCTGTACGCGATGTGGCGGCTGCCTGCGGTGCGGCCCCAGGGGGTCGGGGCCGGTGCCAAGCGGGCCTCGGTGCTCGACGGGCTGCGGTTCCTCACCACCCGGCCGAACCTGCGGATGACGTTCTTCACGGACCTGTGCGCGATGGTGCTCGCGCATCCGCGTGCGCTGTTCCCCGCCGTGGCGGTGGTCTGGTTCGGGGGCGACGCGAAGACGGTGGGCCTGCTGGTCGCGGCGCCCGCGGTGGGGGCGCTGCTCGGGAGTGTCTTCTCCGGGTGGATCGGGCGGATCCGGCGGCACGGGCTCGCGATCCTGCTGGCGGTGGCGGCGTGGGGGACGGCGGTCGCCGTCTTCGGCCTGACGCGGAACCTCTGGCTCGGGCTGCTCTTCCTGGCGTTGGCGGGCTGCGCGGACACCATCTCGATGGTCTTCCGCAGCACGATGCTGCAGGCCGCGGTGCCGGACGAGATGCGGGGGCGCCTGCAGGGGGTCTTCGTCGTGGTGGTCGCGGGCGGGCCCCGGCTCGGGGACTTCGTGGCGGGGTCGGTGGGGGACATGGCATCGCCGGTGGTGGCGGTCACGGGCGGCGGGGTCGCGTGCGTCGTCGCCGTGGGGCTGCTGGCGCTCAAGTGGCGGGGGTTCGCGCGGTACGACGCGCAGGTGCCGGAGGCGTGAGGGGCCCTCGGGGCGCGTGGGGCGGTCCGGTCAGGTGCCGTGGACGGCGTCGATCAGCGAGGCGAGCCGGTCCACCGTCAGCTCGCAGCCGTCCGCCTGGAGCCGGCGGTGGGAGTTCTCGTCGCGCCGGTAGCCGATGAACGGCATCCCGATCCGCCGCGCGGCGAGCAGCTCCGCCGCGGAGGAGCCGACCATCACGCACTGACCGGGCTCGGTTTCCAGCGCCTGGAGCGCACGGTGCAGGCAGTCGGGGTCCGGCAGCAGGGGAGAGCCCGCGCGACGGCCGTGTGCGCCGCCGGGGACCTTGGCGGCGAGGCCGCGCCGGGTGAGCAGCTCCGCCATGACGGCGGAGTCGCAGTCCCCGGCGACCGCGACGGCCATGTCCTGCTCCGCGAGGGTGCTCAGGAGCTCGGGGAGGCGCCGGGTCGGCCGGGCGTCCTTCAGGCTCTGCTGTTCGAGTTGCCGGAGCCGGGTACGGAGTTCACCGGCCGACGCGTGGTCCTGGTGGGCGCGGAGCAGGTCCATGGGGTGGACGCCGCCCTCGTACCTGTCCAGTGCCCCGGCCAGCGGTGGCCTGCCCTCAAGAGCGTCGTCGACGTCGCGGGCCTCCGTGAGGTGGCCCGTCAGGCTGAGGACGGCGGCGCGGGCCCGCGAGGCCGGGAACAGCGGTACGACGGGGCCGTCGAAGCCGAGGATCACTGCGGTGCGGCCGGCGAGCAGAGTGCTGAGGGAGCCGAGGGAGCCGAGGGAGGGGGAGGCGGTGGCTGCGGTCGCGGGCTGGGCTTCGGCGGGCGCGGTGACCTCGCAGTACCAGTCGTCGGACTGCGGGACGGGTTCGAACCGGGCGTCGACCGCGCGGCCCGAGCGGCTCAGCCTGTCGTGCAGGTCGTTGGAGACGATCACGACGGCGCGGCTTCCGGGGCGGTCGAAGACGTGCCGCAGCTCGGCGGGGAAGGCCGGGGCGGACACGGTGGGGTCCGGCTCGTGGGTAAGGGTGACTCCAAGGGCGAGGTGCGGCAGCTGCTCCAGAGAGCCGGGGAGTTGATGGAGCATCGCGGTCAGTACGTGCAGGACCTGGACCTCCGGGGCGACGGCCGCGTCCCAGCCGTGGGCTCGGGGCCGCAGCTCGAAGTGGTCGGGGCCGATGCCGCCGGCGATGAGGAGGTGGATGATCTCCCTGCCCAGCGCCTGCCGGGTCTCCGAACCGGTGGGGCGGTTCAGGTACTCGAAGGTGAGGGTCGTCCCCGGGGGCGTGGGCTGATCGTCCGGCAGCTCCCGGCTGACGCCGAGGTCGTCCAGCTGGGCGCTGGGGAGTTCCTCGTGGGGGGCGAGGACCTCGTCTTCCGCGTGGGGGAACTCCTGGAGCAGATCGGCCAGTTCGGCGGCATCCTCGGCCGTGGTGTCCCCGTCCCGGCCTTCCAGATCGCCCCACGTGCGCAGCAGCGACTGCCGCAGTTCGGCGATGTTGACGCGGGTGGCGAGGGCGGCCGGGCCGGGAACGTCGAGCAGCGGGGTGCCGCGCCACAGTTCCAGCGCGGACCGCACGAGCTGCCGGGAGCGGGTGAAGTCGCCCGCGAAATAGGCATCCTGGGCGTCGGCGGCCAGCCGTTGGCAGTGGAACAGGTCGACGCTGTCGGGGCCGGACGGCAGCGGCAGGGAGTAGCCGTCGTCGTCGGCGATCAGGGTGCCGGGGCCCAGCGCCTCGTCCAGGCGACGCGCGGCGGCGTGCAGGTCGTCCTCCCTGTCCACGGGGGCGGAAGGGCCCCGGATTCCCTCGGCCAGTTCGGCGTACGGCACGGTGCGGCCCCGCTGGAGCAGCAGCATGCACAGCAACGCCTGTTCCTCCGGTACGTCGACGGCGAGGAGGCGGCCGTGCTGGGTGACCCGGAGCGGGCCGAGTACGGAGTAGGAGCGGGTGTGGGCCGAGGGGTCGGAGAGGTTGATGAGCCGCTCGGCGCCTCGGCCCTGGACGTCCGGGTCAGAGGAGTACAGCTCCTGGACGGCCGCGGCGATCCTTTCCTTGGTCGTCCCTGTCTGGAGTTCCGCATCCTCGGGCTGTGAAAGGTGGGGCATGGATGAGGGATTCGGGCTCATCTGGCTGACCAGCGAGGCGAGTCCGCTGAGGTTCGAACGCAGCTTCCGGAAGCTGTATTCGGAGAGGGCGAAGTCGGCGGTCAGGACCGGCCCACGGGGGGTGACGATGATGTGTGACGGGCGGAGGCTCTGGAGGGGCAGCCGGCGGTAGTGCAGTGCGTTGACCGCATCCGCCAACGGCGGCACCACCACGTGGAGTTGACTGGTGCGGAGGCTGTATCGGTATCGCGTGAGCAGCGACTGCAGGCTGCCCCCGTCCACGAACTCCGTGACCAGGTACGCCACTCTGCGCCCGGACGCGTCGTCGACGCCGTGGTCGATGACCCGTGCCACGTTCTCGTGACGGAACTCGACGAGCCTGTCCCCCCACTCCCGTGAGTACGGCGATCCCTGCGGATACTGCTTCACCACCACCGCGGTTCCGGGGCGGTGGACGTCCTCGGCGCGCCACGTGCCACCGTTCTGCCCGAGCTGCTCGACCAACCGGTACCGGCCGGCGAACAGCCCTCCCCCCGCGC
>NZ_SRIC01000041.1 GCF_004684775.1 Streptomyces sp. MZ04 | reverse complement strand
ACCTCCCAGCACCGCCCCTGGCACGGCATCCTCGTCGCCACCGCCCTCCCGCTGAACGACGATCTCTCCGTGAACTACGGCAAGTTCGCCGAGCACTGCGCCTGGCTCGTCGAGAACGGATGCGACGGTGTCGTGCCCAACGGATCGCTCGGTGAGTACCAGGTCCTCACCCCCGAGGAGCGCGCCAAGGTCGTGGAGACCGCCGTCGCGGCAATCGGCGGGCAGCGCGTGATGCCCGGCGTCGCCGCCTACGGTTCCGCCGAGGCGCGCCGGTGGGCCGAGCAGGCCAGGGACGTGGGCTGCGCCTCCGTGATGCTGCTTCCGCCGAACGCCTACCGTGCCGACGAGCGCTCCGTCATCGCCCACTACGCGGAGGTCGCCGAAGCGGGCATCCCGGTCGTGGCGTACAACAACCCCATCGACACCAAGGTCGACCTGCAGCCCGAGCTCCTCGCGAAGCTGCACGGCGAGGGGTACGTCCATGCCGTCAAGGAGTTCTCCGGGGACGTGCGCCGTGCCTATCGCATCGCCGAACTCGCCCCGGAACTCGACCTGTTGATCGGCGCCGACGATGTGCTGCTCGAACTGGCGGTGGCGGGCGCCAAGGGGTGGGTCGCCGGTTATCCGAACGCGCTGCCCGTCGCCTCCGTCGAGCTCTACCGCGCCGCCGTCACCGGAGACCTGGTCACGGCACGGGAGCTGTACCGGGAGCTCCACCCGCTGCTGCGCTGGGACTCGCAGTCCGAGTTCGTGCAGGCCATCAAGTTGTCCATGGACATCGTCGGGCGGCACGGCGGCCCCTGCCGTCCGCCACGCGTGCCGCTGCTTCCGGAGCAGGAGAAGTCGGTGCGCGTCGCCACCGAACGGACCGTCGCCGCAGGCCTCGCCTGATCCACCTTCCCCGCACCGCTCACGTACGAAAGGGTTCCGACATGCGCAGCAAACTCGTCCTGCACGCGGTCGACTCGCACACCGAGGGCATGCCGACGCGGGTGATCACCGGTGGCATCGGCACCGTCCCCGGCGCGACGATGAACGAGCGCAGGCTGTACTTCCGCGAGCACCGCGACGACATCAAGCAGCTCCTGATGAACGAACCGCGCGGGCACTCCGCGATGAGCGGCGCGATCCTCCAGCCGCCGACCCGGCCCGACTGCGACTACGGCGTGATCTACATCGAGGTCTCCGGCTATCTGCCGATGTGCGGGCACGGCACCATCGGCGTCGCCACCGTCCTCGTCGAGACCGGCATGGTTGAGGTCGTCGAGCCGGTCACCACGATCCGCCTGGACACCCCGGCCGGTCTCGTCGTCGCCGAGGTCGCGGTCGAGGACGGCGCGGCGAAGGCCGTCACCCTGCGCAACGTGCCGTCCTTCGCCGTCGCCCTCGACCGCAAGATCACCCTGCCCGACGGCCGTTCCGTGACGTACGACCTGGCTTATGGCGGCAATTTCTACGCGATTCTCCCGCTGGACCAGTTCGGCCTGCCCTTCGAGCGCGGGCGCAAGGACGAGATCCTTGCCGCCGGGCTCTCGCTCATGGACGCCATCAACGCCGAGGACGAGCCGGTGCACCCGGAGGACCCCTCCATCCGCGGCTGCCACCACGTCCACCTCTACGCACCCGGCGCCACCGCCCGCCACTCACGGCACGCCATGGCGATCCACCCCGGCTGGTTCGACCGCTCGCCGTGCGGCACCGGCACGAGCGCGCGCATGGCACAGCTGCACGCGCGCGGCGAACTGCCCCTGGACACCGAGTTCGTCAACGAGTCCTTCATCGGTACGCGGTTCAGCGGGCGGCTTCTGGGGACGACCGAAGTGGCGGGCATCCCCGCCGTGCTGCCCAGCTTCACCGGGCGCGCGTGGGTGACGGGCACCGCGCAGTACCTGCTCGACCCGGACGATCCCTTCCCCGCGGGATTCGTGCTGTAGCGGGTTGCGATACTCGTGGCAGCACGTGACATTGCACCAAGGAGGACCGGCCCCATGACCGACCGGAGCAGCAGTGCCCCGTCCGCCGCGCCCGCGGCCCTGCCGAGCCTCGGCGGGACGCGCAGCAGTTACCGCGAGCGGGTCGCGGACGCGCTGCGCGCCGCGCTCATCGCGGGCGAGCTGCGCGCGGGCGAGGTCTACTCCGCGCCCACCCTCGCCGTGCGCTTCGGCGTCTCGGCGACGCCGGTGCGCGAGGCCATGCTCGACCTCGTCAAGGAGGGGCTCGTCGACACGGTGCCGAACAAGGGCTTCCGGGTCACCGCGGTCTCCGGGAAGCAGCTCGACGAGTACAAGCACATCCGCGCGCTGATCGAGATCCCCACCACGGCGGAGCTCGCCACGAGCGCGGACCCTGTCGCGCTGGAGGCGCTGCGCCCCGTCGCACGGGAGATCGTCACCGCTGCCGCCGAGGGCGACCTCATCGCGTACGTCGAGGCGGACATCCGCTTCCACCTCGGCCTGCTCGCGCTCTCCGGCAACGACCACCTGGTCGAGGTGGTCGGCGACCTGCGCAAGCGTTCCCGTCTCTACGGGCTGCAGGCGCTGGTCGACGCGGGCCGTCTCGAGGCGTCGGCCGAGGAGCACCTGGAGATCCTCGACGCGCTGCTCGAGCGCGACGAGGAGGCCGTGCGCGCGGTGATGACCCGGCATCTCGGTCATGTGCGCGGCATGTGGGCGGCCGACTAGCCCGGCCGCCCCGCCGGGGACTTCTGGAAGGTCAGCTCGCCCCGGGGATCAGGAACAGGTGGATCGACTGGTCCTTCGCGCGGACGCGTTCGCCGGCCGCGCCCTTCTTCGCCCGGTCGGAGACCACCACGACGTGGTCGGCCGAGACCCAGGACACGCCCTCGGGATTCCCGTAGACCGTGCGGCCCTTGGAGTCCGTGGGCAGGCGGTAGACCGTGCCCTCGTCCACCTGCCACTTCTTCGTGGACAGGCGGCCGACCCACAGCGCGGACGACGCCTGCGACAGGACGGCGATCCTGCCGTCCTCGCGCACGGACACGCTGCTGTAGTCCTCGAAGGGCAGTGCGGCGGGCAGCCGGATCGTGGCCTCGTGGTCCCACTGCTTGCCGCCGTGCCGGAAGACCTGGATGCGGCCGCCGCCGGGACGCTGCCCCTCCTTGCCGCCGGCGCAGCGGTTTCCCTCGCACAGGCCGAGGAGGTATCCGGTGCCCGACCGCTCGACCCACTCCAGGCCTTCCATGCCCTTGTTGGCGTCCGTCAGCGTGAAGTCGAGCCAGGAGGAGCCGCACGGGCGCAGTTTCGCGTCGTACTCCTGGACGCGGCCGCGAAAGCCCTTCGGCTTGACCGGCACGGCCTCGCTCAGCGTGAAGCAGTGGTCGCGCAGCTCGTCGTGGGCGAGATCCTCGTAGCCCTCGACCTCCTTCGAACTCCCCGTCTTTTTCTGGCCTTTGGGGGTGAGGACACCGTTCTCTGGTGCCTTCGGCGACAGTTCGCTGCTGATTCGTATGAAGGAGGTCAGGTTGTCGCAGACGACCAGGAAGGCCCCGTCGCGGTAGAGGACGCCGCTCGCCTCCAGGCGGGTGCCCGCGGCGTCGCCGATCAGGTCCTGGATCTTGGCTTCTTTCACCAGGCGCAGTTCACGCGGCGCATCGGCCTTCTGCCCGGCCTGCTGCTCCGCCTTCTTCGACTTCTTGGCTGCGGTCATGAGGGGAGTACCTCCATCGCGCCGGGGAACACCGCCCCGCTGGCGCCATTGGGATAGGTCTTGCGCAGCTCGGCGAGCTGCTGCCGCGCGTGGTCGTAACGCATCCGCGTGTAGTGGAAGATCCCGTAGGTGAACTGCGAGCCCCGGCTCAGCTCCCACTGGCGGTACGCCGCCCGGTACACCTCGTCGTTGGTGAACTGCCGCCCGGTGAACGGCTGTCCGTGCGGGCTGTCGGCCTCCCCGTACGCGGCGGACGAGATCAGCTGCCACAGACCGTCGGTCCGCCCCGAACCCTCGGCGCCGATCAGCGCGGCGACCCGCTCCGGGCCGAACTCCGTGTCCAGGAGGTACTCCAGGTGGTCGAGGTAGTACTGGCAGAAATCATGGTGCCGCAGCAGGTTGGTGAAGAGCGGCAGGCGCGAGACCTCGTGCGGGGCGTGTGTGATCCGGCAGTAGTCGCGGGTCATCGCGGGCCAGTCGAGCAGGTCCGTGTACTGCCACTTCGTACCGAAGAAGTCGATGCCCGAGCTGTTGTCGTAGTCCCAGGGGATGAGGGTGAAGTACGGGCGCCCGGTGAAGCCCAGTGGGTCGCCGAGCCGGCCCGAGTTGTACAGGTAGTAGTTCGACGGCGTGGCGAAGTAGTTGTCCCAGCTGCCGAGCAGGACGTTGGCGCCCGCCCAGCGCAGGAAGGCGCGGACATTGAGCACTCGCTCGACCGACGCGCGGAAGGTGTCACTCTTGAACCGGTCGTCCCCGCCCGGCAGTTGGACTCCGTTGACCGCGCGGATGAGCGTGGCGAGATCGTCGTACGTGTTGGCGGCCGGGTCGTCCTCGTTCGTCTTCAGGCGGTACGTACGGTCGTCATCGACGCTGCCCGCGGTGAAGTACTGGCGGCCGTCGTCGCCTCCGCCCGTGCCGGTGCGGTGCTCCAGCGTCGCGCAGCCGACGTCGCCGCAGTACGCCTTGTAGAGATTGCCCGCGGAGTTCTTGCCGAAGTGGTCCTTGAGGAACTTCTTGTCGACCTGCTCGATGACCGAATAGAGGCCCATGTAGCGGTCGTTGAGGGAGAACGTCGCGTACGTGTGCTGCGCCGCGGGAATCCCCGCCCGGTCGAGCAGCCGCCAGGCGACGGCCTCGCGCATCTGCGACGGGTCGTTGTACATCGCCTTGAGGTTGACCCGCTCCATGCCGTAGAGCCGGTCCTGGCTCTCCCCGATCTCGAGGTCGACCTTCCAGGACCGCTTGGGCGCGTGGGCCGTCATGTTGCCGCTGTTGACCATCGAGAACGCGCCGGTCGACAGGAGCGTGTCGCCGGGGGTGGTGCTCCTGGCCAGGGTCAGCCGGGCGCCCGGCGGCGCGACCATCACCTCGTCGGCGGTCAGCACGCCCTGCGGCCAGCCGGCGACATTGACCTGATACATGTCCTGCGCGAAGAACTCCTCTTTGTTCTCAGTGGAGTTGAGGAGCGTCTCGACCAGCTGCCCGATCGCGGTGACCCGCCCGTCCACGCCGAGGAGCGCAAGGCGGCCGTCCGCCGCCGCGTCCGCCTGCTCGGCGAGCAGCAGGTCGTACAGCACGCCGAACTCGGCCTTCGTGCGCAGGGCCGCGTCGGACGGGCCCGCCGCGGCGTTGGCCTCCGTGGCGAGCCGGAGCACCGTGCCCCGCGGCAGCCCGGAGATGACGACTGCCCGGTTCTTGAACGCGTCCTGGAACGTTCCCTTGTCGATGGTCCTGTCCACGCCGGCCTCCCAGGGGTGAACTCTTCTCTCTACGCCCGGTGGCACATGACCGCCAGCCCGAGAACCGGCCCTGTGCCCAAGCGGCCCCTCCGGCGGAACACGCCCGCCGGAGGGGCCTCACAGATGCGCTCGCGTCACACGCCGAGGATCCTGATCGACGGGTGGATCGCCGTGTTCAGATACAGCTTCTCCTTCTTGCGTTCCTGCTCCAGCTCCATCACGAGCCGGTAGCGGTGGACGCCGGGCTTGGCAGTGCTCAGTACCGTGCCCGCCCAGTAGTAGTAGACCGGCGTGAACGGGTCCCGCATGCGGTCCGGCATCCCGTAGATCTTCAGCTCGGTGAAGATCTTCCGCTCGGCCACGTCCTCCTCGTCACCCAGCTCGGTGTCGAGGAACGTGATGTTGTTGATCTTCGGCATGGGGGGCCAGGTGCCGTCCGGGCGCTTCTCCATGTCGAGCGGGCGCACGATCCAGTTCAGGACCTGCCCCTGCTTGCACACGGTCTCCAGGGACGAAGTGCCCTGCCCGCGGCCGCCGATGCTGTTGTCCATCATGTAGATCGCGTCACTCAGGGAGCCCGTCTCCGTCGCCCGCTCCATATTGATGAGCGTGACGATGTTGAGCTGTACCGAGTTCAGCTGCCCGGGGTTCTGCTTCTGCTGCACGCTGCTGGTCAACACTCCTCCTTCGCGTACGCCGCCATGACAGGCCCTAACCGACGAGGGACGACGGCAGGCTGGTGGCGATCGGCTCGTCCCTCGTGCCCAGCTTGAACTTGAGCTGGTAGGACACGTCTGCCGCGTCCTTCTTCAGCGTCCCGATCCAGTACGTGACGTCCGTGCCCGGATAGACCTTCCGCTCCGGCTCGCAGACGTCGCTGTCGATCACGATGTCGTCGATGGAGACATACGCCTCGCACTCCAACGCCAGCGCGTTCCAGAGGAGTTGGTCCCCCTTCTTCGCGTGCGTCCGCAGCTGCTCGCTGCCGAATCCGGCGGACCCGGCGGCCTTGTTCGTGTCGTACATGTACAGGTGGCCCCGCATGTTGCCGGCCGCCAGTGCGCCCACGCAGTCCACGACGGCGGTGATGGAGATGGGCCGCTTCGCGGAGCTCTCCCGCTGCCTCGGCTTGGTGGTCATCTGCTCCTCCTTCTTGCTTCGTGCTGAAGCCCTGGCCGGATCAGTGGACGTCGGAGCCCGCGCCCGGAGGAATGGGCAGGATGCCCATGCCCGCCTTGGTGAAGGCGTTGCGCCGCGGCTCCGCGGTGATCTTCAGAGTCGAGGGGCAGGTCAGGTTGACCGCCTCCCAGCGCATTTCGCCGTTGACGCCCACCAGCTTGTGCAGCTGGATCCGCATCACGTACGAGTACGTACCGGGACGCGAGGTGTCGACCGTCGCCGACCAGTACCAGCCGTCGGTGACCAGGTCCGGGGAGCCGTACTCCGCCGGATACATGATCTTCGAGTCGACCGCCTCGCCGTAGATGTCGGTGATCACCGGCGCGGGGTAGGTGTACGCGGCCGAGTTCTCCTCGGTGACGATCTTGCCGGTGACGTCCAGGATCTTCTGCCCGGACATCCGGCCGCTGGTGCGCCGGGTGGTCTTGACGCGGGCGCCGACCGTCTTGCGGATCTGGCTGAGCTGCTCGGCCTGGTCGGTTCCTGCGACCGAGGACTTGGTCGCCAGGTCCTGGAGGTCGGCCAGCGCCCTCTCGTCGCTCTGCCGCGCCCGGTCGGCCTCATAGCCGCGGGGCACGGTCGGCGGGATCGAACCGAGGCTGTAGGGCAGCCAGTTGAGGACCTGCTCGCTGGCCTGCGAGCCGTCCCGCCAGTAGGAGCCGTTGATGGCGGTGACCAGCTCGCCGGTTCCCTGGTTCTCGGAACCCTGCAGCTTCATGTTGTCGAACAGGTAGGTGTTGCCGTCCAGTGACTGGGACTCCAGCGCGTTGCCGACGTCCACGAGCACGATGATCGCCAATTGTTGGGGCATGATTCCGCCTTCGTCGTCGTTCCCGGCCTTTGCCGTCGCTGTACGGCTGCTACTGACACATCAACGCGGGTGTATCGACGTGCATGACGCTGTTGGTGCCCTCGTACATCTGGAGCTCGAGGCGGTAGCGGTAGGCCACGCCGGGCGTCAGCCAGTTGGGGACCACGCCGGTCCAGACGTCGAGGTCGAGCTTGTCGCCCTCGACGGCGTGTTCGCCCGCGGGCGGCTGCGCCGGGGCGGCGGACCGGTCCGCGGCGACGAACGAGATGTTCTTGATCTCGACCGGCGTCTGGAGGTCAACGGCGAGCGCGGACCACGAGACGACCTGGCCGGGCTTGACGACGGTGCACAGGTTCGGCGTCCCCTGGTGGGCGCTGTTGTCCGCCCCGTCGTCGATCATGCAGAGGTTCCCGTCGAGCAGCGTGCTGCCCGAAAGCGCCCCGATGACGTCCACGACCGCGACGATGTTCACTTGCGGTTTCATCCTCACTCCTTCTGCTCTCGCACTGCTGGTTGCTAGCCCCGATCCCGGACCAGTGGGACCTTGCCGACCGCCGTCCGCTCGATCTCGGCCGAAAGACGGGGCACGAACTTGAGCTGGAAGCTGTAGCCGGTCTTCTCGATCGACGCGGGGTTCGCCTCGCCGTGGTTGAACAGCGACAGCGAGCGCGGCAGGGCGTTCACGAACACCTGCTGGACCCCGTAGGGGCCAAGGGCCGTGTCCGTCCGGTACGTCAGGCCGAGTACGTCGTCGACCGAGGCGAACAGCGTGATGGTCCTGCCCTCGCGGTTGTTCACGAACTGCACCTCGTGCGCCACCGCGTCCAGGTCCACCGCATCGACCGCCCGCAGCTCGTCGCGCACCGAGGCGTAGGCCCGCGCGGCGGAGTACTGGCTGTCGTTGATGTGCAGCACATCGCCGGTGCGGCCCGCGAACTCGAACCGCTGGGTCTTCAGGCCGGGCCCCTCGGTCCTGCGCCGCCGGATCATGCGGTCGCCCAACTTCAGGCGAAGCAGCGGCGCCTCGTGCGCGTGCAGCCGGGTGACGACGAGTTCGCCCTCCTCGCCCTCCGCGACCCAGCGCCCGTTCTCGTCGACGATCTCGATGAAGTGCAGGCCCGGCACCGCGGACAGATGCGGCGATGCGGCGTCCAGCTGCAGCCCGATGGTCTCCGCCTGGGTGGCGGCGAAGTAGCTGAGGATCGACAGGTTCGGGAACAGCGCCTGGAGCTCCACCCGCTTGCGCTGCGAGAGCACCCCGCTGCCGTACAGGGCGACACGGAAGCTCTCCCTGGACTCCTGACGCATGCCCGCGGCGAGCTCGCTCAGGATGCCGATGCCGGCGGAGATCCCCATCAGCGCCTTGGGGCCCTTGTAGGAGAACATGTGCTCAAGGACGGGGGCGGTCACGGGGCCCGCGCCGACGTAGTTGACGCCCGGCACGTGCTGGAGGACGCCGCCCACCATGGTGCCGCTGCTCCACATCTGGTAGTCGGCCAGCGTGGTGAACAGCCACTTGGGGTCGCTGCCGCGCAGATGCTCGGCCAGCTGATAGGCGCCCATGAAACGCCCGGCGATCTCATAGGTATCCTTCAACTCCCGCAGGGAGTAGACGACTTCGAGCGGACGGCCGCCACTGGTGCCGCCGCTGGCCACGACCTCGAACTCGCCATGGGTGAGCGGCACGACCAGGCCGGGCCGTGACTCCATGAAGAAGTCGCGCTGTACGTCTTTGTCGGACAGCGGGATGCGCTGCCAGGCCTCGTACGACTCGGGGGCGTGAACGGTGCCGGCGCCGCGCAGCCGGTCGCGCCAGAGGGGGTTGAGCATCACCGTGTTCACCATCTGCTGCAGACGGCGCAGGACGAGCGCTTCCTGGACCTCGTGCGCCACCTCGCTGTACGGCGCCTGGCAGACCCGCTCGCATTCCTGGAGCTTGCTCGCGAACGAGGGAAGTACGGTTACGGCTTCAACCGATTCGGGCCGTAGCTCCCAGTCGGGGATCAGCCAATGGGCCAGTTCGGTGGCGCCGCCGGGCGCGGTGGCGGTCGGTGGAACATGTGTGGCCTGTGGAGCGTGCGATGTACTCAACATCCATCCCCTCTAAGCTGTTTCTGTTCCCGGTTCGCTGTTGAGAAGTTCCGCGAGAAGTTCCTGTCCCGTAGCCCTGATCTCGGAGATCAGCATCCGGAAGTGCCCGTCGGTGACCTGATGGTTCATCATGACCACGCGCAGTGCGGCCACCCCATCGATGTTCACCTTGGAGATGAAGAAGTTTCCCCGGAGTTTGACGCGATTTCGGATGGCGATCTGAAGGCGGTGCACATCCTCCTTCTTGATTCCTGCCGGGTGATACCGGAAGCACAGGATGTTCGCCTCGGGCCGGTGCAGCGTCTGGAAGTCGGGATCGGCCCGCAGGGTTCCGTGGGCCTCCTCCGTCAACCGGCAGAGATAATCGATCTTCTCCGCGAAAAGTGCCGGTCCGTACATGGCCCACAGCGTCCACAAGGTCATGATCATCGGACGCTTCGTGCACTCGAAGTTCTTTCCGCCGCTGTCGTACGCCGTGTATATGTCCGGCTCCTCGTCGAACACATAACTGGCCTTCTGCCGGAACGCGTTGCGGCTTGTCTCCTTGTCCCGGTAGAAGAGCATCGTGCAGGGCGCGGGCACGAACATCATTTTGTGCGCGTCCCAGGTCAGGGAATCCGCCTGATCGATTCCCCGCAGTTTTTCGCGGAGCGTGTCCGACACCAGAAGGCTCGCGCCGTGCGCCCCGTCGACATGCAGCCAGAGATTGAATTCCCTGGCCACTTCCGCCAGTTCGTCGATCGGGTCGAAGGCCCCCACCGACGTACTGCCGGCCGACGCGACCAGGCAGAACACCTTCAGGTTCTGCCGCTCGGCCGCCGCCAGGGCCGGGCGTGCGTCGGCCACCGAGATCTGCCCCTGCGGATTCAGCGGAAGGCGCACGAGCTGTGCCTCGCCGATGCCCATCACGCCGGCCGCCCGCGCGACGCTGTAGTGCACGTCGGCGCCCACCGCGATGGCGGGCCGCGGCTGTCCCCGCACGGCGGAGCCGCCGTGCGCCCAGAATCCGGGCAGCTTCTGGTTGCGGGCCGCGAGCAGCGCGGTGAGGTTGGCCAGCGACCCCCCTGACGTGGTCACCATGGCGAAGCGAGCCGGGTCCCAGCCGATGAACCGGTTCAGCTCGTCGGCCATGATCCGCTCGACCACGTTGGGCAGTTGGGCCGCTTCGTAGAACGAGGCGGGCTGGTTGATCACCGAGCTCACGAAGTCGATGACGCCGGCGAGCGGTACGACGCCGGAGAACTGCCGGCCCATGTATCCGGGCGAGTGCACCTGGATGCCGGTCCTGATGTACAGGTCGATGATCCCTGCCAGCTTCTCCTCGTCGAACGCCGCGACACTCTCGCGTTCCGTCGTCATCAGGCCCCGCGCAGCCTCCGAGAGCAGCGCCGGATCCGTCAGTTCGAGGCCCCTGATCGAGAGATCGGAAAGGTGTTTCTCCAGCTTCGCAAGGGCGGTTTCGGAAGACTCCCGGAACAGCTGGGCGTCAAACGCGTCGAGCAGTAATCCGCTCCCGTCGGAAGCGGGATTGTTCGGCCGAGATTCCGTCACGAGGGTCCCCTTCAAAAAGTCCCTGTGGTGCCCGACATGATCGTGGGGCGCATGCAACCTGCGCAGATTCCAGAGTTTTCGAGCATGCCGATGGGCAGAAGGACTTCGATGCCGATGCGGTGCCGATGTGACGGCCTCGGCTGGTCAAGCCGGGCAGCAACATCCGTTCCGGCAGCCCGCGTTCAGCGGTGACCGCACAGAACTCCCCCTCGAAGGAACAGCCTTTGGTGTTACAGAGCGGCGCGGACCCCCCGGTTCTCACGCCACTCCCGCACGTTCGGCTTCTCCCCCCTCATGCCCCTCGTGATTCCCCCCACGAGGAGCAACCGTAGAGCCATATGTTTCGGATCGGTGACTCTTTCAATGGTCTGTCCGAAAAGTGTGTATGCCAACTGACGGCCTCTCAATTGCTCTTGGCCACAACTGTGTTCACAGGTACCCCACATGTCATGGGACGTACTCCATTTTGAGACAGGTGGCCGAACGCCGTGATCCGGAGGCGCGGGATACGTTCCCCAGGGCGGGCAAGGGGTGACGCTTCGATTCGGCGGACGGAGCGGCTCGATGGCGATTGATTCTTGCCATTGTCATGTGACTGTCGAGTTCAACGTATTTCCGGGAGGGGGAGGGTCTCATTCTGGGTGGGTGAAATTCTGGCCACGCCAATTGATTACCAATTCAACCGGGCTGATTTTCTTGGTCACCGCGCTGGTTTCCTTGGTCGACCGGGCTGATCTTCTTGGTCGGCAACCGCGGCCCCCAGCCGACGCGCCCCCTCGGTCAGCTCCGCGTGATCGGCGATCGCGGCGGCCAGCACGGCGCACCGCTCCCGCAGCGCCGTACCGAGCGAGCGCACGTGCCGGTCCCAGGACGGGGAGCTGAGCACTTCGAGCGCGGCCGCCTGGAGCGGGCGCGTGACGAAGAAGTCGTCGACCAGGCGCACCGCCCGCATGCGCTCCATCACCGGTCCGCGGGCGACAAGGGCGCCGATCCGCAGGCTCGGTGCGGCGGGTTTGGTGAGCGAGGTGACGTGCACGACCGTGCCGTCGCGGTCGTCGGCGACCAGCGGCCGCGGCACGGCGCCGCCGTGACCCAGGTGCCGTGCGTAGTCGTCCTCGAGCAGGTCCAACTCCCGGCAGCGGACGGGCAGGCGGCCGATTGGCGCGGAGTACGTCGAAGGGCCCCGTCGTGAGCGGTGGTGCCCATCGGCAGGATGCCGCAACTCGCCCCATCCGCACGTGTGTTGGTTCCCCCGATGAGGCCATCAGCCGCGTGATGTGATCGGCTCATGACCCTGTCGACACCGCCGGACTGGCCGCACTGCGGACGTGGAGCCGACCCCGACACCGACGACGTGGGCTGCCGTGGCATCCACGTACCTGGACACGCGGCATGTCTCGCCCACCTCGAACCCACGGATCGCGCCGGCTACTTCGCCGGGCTGCGGGCGGGCGCCGATGTCGACCACCGGGGGACGACCTTCGACAGGGCTGTGCTGCATGGCCTGCTCGCGGCCTTGCGTGATCCGGGGACCGATGCCGCCCGGCTCGGGGACGCACGGTTCGACGAGGCGACGTTCACCGGTGACGCCTGGTTCAACAGGGTGACCTTCACCGGGCGCGCCAGATTCAAGGGGGCGATCTTCGCCAGGTACGCACGGTTCGGCGGGGCGAACTTCGCTCAGGATGCCCGGTTCAACGGGGCGACCTTCGCGCAGGAAGCCTGGTTCGGCAGGGCGGACTTCGCCGCGGACGCCTGGTTCGACGACGCGACCTTCACCCAGGACGCCCGCTTCAACGGGACGGCCTTCGCCGGATCCGCCCGGTTCAGCAGGGCGACCTTCACCGAGGACGCCCGGTTCAACGCCGCGACCTTCACCGGTGACGCCCGGTTCAAGGGAGCGGCCTTCGCCAAGACCGCGGTGTTCGACGGGGCGACCTTCACCATGGAGGCGGATTTCTTCCGGGCGACCTTCGCCGACGACGCCCGGTTCGACGGAGTGACCTTCTTCGGGGACGCCTTGTTCGGGGCGGACTTCGCCGGGGACGCCAGATTCAGCGAGGCGGTCTTCACCGCGGATGCCCGGTTCAGGTGGGCGAAGTTCACCGGGCTCGCCTGGTTCGACAGGGTGACCTTCGCCACCGACGTCGATTTCGAGCGGGTGGCCTTCGCGGATGCCGTATTCGAGGGGACGAGGTTCACCGGGACCGCCGAGTTCGACAGCGCGATCTTCACCGGGAACGCCTCGTTCCATCGGGCGACCTTCCAGGACGCCCAGTCACTGGGGCCTCTTGCCTGCCAGGGAACGCTGAGCCTGTCCCGGGCCGTGTTCGCCGGACCGGTGACCGTCGAAGCCGCCGCCGCTCACGTCCGATGCGTACGCACCCAATGGGGATCCACCGCGACCCTGCGCCTCCGCCACGCCGTCCTCGACCTCACCGACGCCGTCCTGACCCTCCCCATCGCCGTCACCGCACACCCCGCTCCCTTCGACTTCAGCGCCCCCCTAGTCGTCGACGGGTCCGGGCTGACCTGGAGTCGGTCGGGGCTCAGCGTCACATCCCTTCGCGGGGTCGACTGCGCCATGCTGTCCCTCTCCGACGTCGACCTCACCCTGTGCCGATTCGCGGGAGCCTTCCACCTCGATCAGCTCCGGCTGGAAGGCCGCTACACCCTGTGCCGCCCGCCCGCCGGGGTCCGTTGGCGCGGACGGCTGCCCGTGCGCTGGACGCCGCGCCGGATTCTGGCCGAGGAACAGCACTGGCGCGCCTCCCGCGGTATCGCCGCCGACGGCTGGTCGCCCGCGCCCGAGGGCGTGGACGTGCTCGAGCCCGTCGCATTGGCACCGGTGTACCGGCAGTTGAGGAAGGCGTTCGAGGACGGAAAGCACGAGCCCGGAGCCGCCGACTTCTACTACGGCGAGATGGAGATGCGCCGCCACGCCGACGACATCCCCCGCTCCGAGCGCGCCCTGCTCACCGCCTACTGGACACTCTCCGGCTACGGCCTCCGGGCGGCCCGCGCCATCGGCTGGCTCACCGTCGCCATGGCCACCACCGTCGTCCTCATGATGGGCTTCGGCCTGCCCGACGAGTCCCCGCGCCAGGAGATCGCGCGGGAGAAGGTCGACGGCGAGTGGACGACCGTGCTCGACAAGCCCGATCCGAAGAACCCGACCGGCGCCCGCTTCACCACGCATCGCTTCGAGCAGGCCCTCGACGCCACCCTGAACTCAGTGGTGTTCCGCTCCAGCGGCCAGGATCTGACGACGGCAGGCGGGTACATCGAGATGGCGTCCCGGTTCACGGAGCCGGTGCTCCTCGGCTTCGCCGCGCTCGCCGTCCGCGGCAGGGTCAAGAGGGGCAGCTGAGCCGGGGAGTCGAGCTGTCCGGGGATGCCCGACACCGCCCGTCCTAGTAGGGTCGGTGGCCGCGTGACGGCTGACGGCCGCCCCCTGGCCTCCCGGCCCTTGTGAGGGCCCATGCGTACGCGGCTTTCCCGGCCCCACCCGGGAAGGGCGCAGAGCATGCGCGCGTACGGAAACCCTCCGTGCGCGCAGGGCACCGGGATGCGGCTTCTGGCGTCTCACGAGCAGTACCGCGGGCCCCGGTCCGCACCCCCCACATACAAAGAGTCGCGCGTGCGCGGCCGCAGATCAGGAGCACCAGTGCAGGGCATCCCCCACATAGCCAGCACACCCCACGACGGGCGCTCGTCGCCCGTACCCCCTGCCCGCAGGGCGGAGCACGCCGAGCAGGCAGGGCGGGACATGACGCGGCGCATGCCCCCGACGGGGCGGCGTCCGCGCGGTGGCCCCGCGCCCCAACTCCCCGTCTTCATCGACCAGTCGGGCTGGCGCAGGCGGACCCTGCAAGGCATGGCGCTGGCCGTGGTCTGCGCCTGCCTCGGGTATCTGCTGCTCTTCGGCACGCTGATCGGCGGCCTCTGGCAGCCCGTCGGCACACAGCCGCCGAGCACGAACGGACCGGTGCCGTCCGGCCAGGACACCGGCAGATCCGCCCCGCCGGCCGGAGGCCTCAAGCAGTGACCCGGCGTTCCGCTGTCCGCCGCCCGCCGCGCGGACACTGGCTCGTCCTCCTCCTTGTCCTCCTGGTGGTCGCCGTCACCCTCCTCTTCGAGGGCTGGACGACCCACCAGGTCGACGCCGCGCGCACCAAGCCGCCGTGCACCCGGCCGATCCCGCGCGAGGCGGACGACGGCAAGCCGCTGCTGCGGTTCGGCCCGAAGGGGGTCACCACCGCGGCCATGCCGCCCCGGACCGTCGCGCTCACCTTCGACGGCGGGCCCGACCCGGTGTGGACGCCGCGCCTGCTCGACCTGCTGCGCAGGCACCACGCGCGGGCGACCTTCTTCGTGTACGGGAAGGACGCGGCCCGGCATCCGAAGCTGATGCGGCGGATCCTGTACGAGGGCCACGAGATCGGCTCGTACACCTACAGCGGCGGCGACCTCGGCGTCGCGTCGCCGCTGCGCGCACGCCTCGAACTGTCGCTCACCCAGAGCGCGCTCGCGGGCGCGGCCGGGATCAGCACCAGCCTGCTGAGGCTGCCGCACACCACGGCGGCGGACACGCTCTGCGGCCCGCAGTGGCCTGCCGCGAAGCGCGCGGCGGAGCAGGGATACCTGGTGGTCGCGTCGGACCACAAGGACCGCAAGCCGTGGCGGGGACTCGTGTCGCAGCACAGCCAGACCGACCTCGGCTACCACGAGGCCGAGGACCTGCTGCGGGACCGCAGCGTGAAGTGGTTCACCACCGTCAGCGGCGGCCTCGGCCGTCCCTCCTTCGTCCACGAGGTACCGGTCGCCCAGGAGATCAAGGGCGACGGCCTGATCTGGTCGCAGCGGCTCGGGCACGCCTTCCTCACCGTGATGGTGTGGACGCTGACCCTCACCGGCGTGCTCGGTGTCCTGCGGATGCTGCTGTTCGCGGTGTTCGCCCGGATCCACGTGCGCAGGCTGCGCCGGTACCGGCCCGGCGCGCCAAGGCTGCGCGAGGTGCGGGACCCGGTGACGGTCCTGGTACCGGCGTACAACGAGGAGGCCGGTATCGCCTCCACCGTGTACTCGCTGCTCGCCTCCACCCACCCGCACCTGCAGATCATCGTGATCGACGACGGCTCGACCGACGCCACCGCCGACATCGCCGAGGAGATCGACGACCCACGGGTGACGGTGATCCGCAAGCCCAACGGCGGCAAGCCCAGCGCCCTCAACACCGGCCTCGCACACGCCCGGCACGACATCGTCGTGATGGTCGACGCGGACACCATCTTCGAACCCGAGGCCCTTGCCCGGCTCGTCCAGCCGCTCGCCCACCCGGCGGTCGGCGCGGTCAGCGGCAACACCAAGGTCGGCAACAGGCGCAGCCTGATGGGCAAATGGCAGCACCTGGAGTACGTACTCGGATTCAATCTCGACCGGCGGATGTTCGAGGTCCTGGAGTGCATGCCGACGGTGCCGGGGGCGATCGGCGCCTTCCGCAGGGACGCGCTGATGGGCGTCGGCGGCGTCAGCGACGAGACCCTGGCCGAGGACACCGACCTCACGATGGCGCTCTGGCGGGCCGGCTGGCGCGTCGTCTACGAGGAATCGGCGGTCGCCTGGACCGAAGTGCCCAGCACCGTCCGCCAGTTGTGGCGCCAGCGCTACCGCTGGTGCTACGGCACCCTCCAGTCGATGTGGAAGCACCGCCACGCCGTGAAGGAGGTCGGCCCCGCCGGACGCTTCGGACGGCGCGTGCTGCTGTACGTCACGCTGTTCCAGATCGTCCTTCCGCTGTGCGCACCGGTCGTGGACATGTTCGCCCTGTTCGGGGCGCTGTTCCGCGACCCCGTGGAAGCCGCGCTCGTCTGGTTCGGGTTCCTCTCCGTCCAGTTGGTCACCGCCGCGTACGCGCTGCGGCTCGACCGCGAACGGCTGCGCGTGCTGTGGGTGCTTCCGCTCCAGCAGTTCGTCTACCGGCAGTTGATGTACCTGGTGGTCATCCACTCCGTCGCCACGGCGCTGCTCGGCACCCGCCTGAAGTGGCACAGCATGAAGCGCACCGGAACCGCCGATCCGTATCTCCTCGAAGCACCGCGCGAAGAGGCGCGGCAGAGCCTGCAAGGGAGTTGACCATGACAGACCCGCTTGCCACGCGCGACCGGTTCGCCGAACGCCCCAGCTCCCGCTACGGCCCCCGGCGCGCCCACGCCCCGCCGAAGAAGCGCAGGAGGCTGCGGCGGACAGTGCTCGTCCTGCTGGCCGTCGTGGTCGTCGCGGCGGGCGGCACGTACGGCTGGGCCGAGACCCGGCTCAACCGTGACGTCGACCTCGGCGCGTACGGGGACCGGCCGCCGCCCGGCGAGGGCACCAACTACCTCGTCGTGGGCTCGGACAGCCGCGACGGGCTCTCCGAGGACGACGTGAAGGACCTGCACGCCGGCGGGGGCGGAGGCAGGCGCACCGACTCGATGATGCTGCTGCACACCGGGGCCAACGGCACCAGCATGGTCAGCCTGCCGCGCGACTCCTGGGTCACCGTGCCCGGCCGCCTCGACACATCGACGGGCAAGACCAAGCGCCCCGAGGGAGACAAACTGAACGCCGCCTTCTCCTACGGCGGCCCCGAACTCCTCGTGCACACCGTCGAGAAGAACACCGGCCTGCGCATCGACCACTACGCGGAGATCGGCTTCGCCGGTTTCGTGAACATCGTCGATGCCATCGGCGGCGTACGGATGTGCCTGGACCGCGACATCAAGGACGAGAAATCGGGCGCCGACCTGCGCAAGGGCTGCCACAGCCTGAACGGCAAGCAGGCGCTCGCCTTCGTCCGCCAGCGGCACCAGGAGAAGGAGGGCGACCTGGGCAGGTCGAAGAACCAGCAGAAATTCCTGTCGACCCTCGCCCACCAGGCCGCACGCCCCGGAACGCTCTTCGACCCGCTGGAGATCGGCCCGGCCATGCAGGCCGGGCTCGACACACTCATCGTCGACAAGGGCATGAGCCTGCGCGATCTCAGCAGGATGTTCCGCGCCGTGCAGAGCGTGTCGTCCGGACACGGCAAGCAGATCAACGTACCCGTGTCCGGCATCGGCGTCCCCACCCCCAAGGGCAACGTCCTGAAGTGGGACGCCAAGAGGTCGGCCCGGCTCTTCGACGACCTGCGGCACGACCGGCCGGTGACGGAGACGGGGAAGACGTCGCGGTAGGACAGCGGTAGGACAGCGGTAGGACAGCGGTAGGACTCACACCGGTTCGGGTTGTGGCTCCGGTCGGAGTGCGGGTGCGGCGGCCTTCGGCTCCCACGATCTGGTGGTCCGTACGTAGCTGTAGATCACGGAGCCCATCGACAGCAGAACAAGTGGTCCGAACACCCAGGGGTGTTCGGCCATCTCCATCGGCAGATAGCGGTACGACGCCAGGAGCGCGGCGAAGACCGCCGTGCCGTGAGCGACCAGCTGGATTCCCGACCGGTCCCAGCCACGGTCGTACGCGCGCAGAGCCGCCTCGATGGTGAGCGCGAACACCACACCGGCCACGAGATCCACGCCGTAGTGGTAGCCGAACCCCAGCGTCGCGCAGAGCGTTGCGGTCAGCCAGAACGCGCCCGCGTACCGCAGGAGTCGTGGGCCCTTGCGGGAGTGGATGAAGATCGCGGTGGCCCACGCCGTGTGCAGGCTCGGCATGCAGTTGCGCGGGGTGATCCCGTCGTACGGCACCGGGTGCGGGGCGCTGACCGGCGGCGGCGTGTGCGGCCAGAGGTCGGCCACCGCCCACTGCACGCCGCCGGTGCCGGAGGTGCCGGGGCCGTAGGCGAAGATCGGCCCGACCACCGGGAAGATCATGTAGAAGGCGGGACCGACGAGGCCGATCACCAGGAAGGTGCGCACCAGGTGGTGGCGCGGGAAGCGGCCGTCGGCCGTCACGTTGCGCAGCTGGTACAGGGCGGCGACGATCGCGGCCACGGCGAGCTGGGCGTAGACCAGGTCGATGACATGGGGGACGAACGGGCCGCTGGCCTCCAGGATGCGGCCTGCCAGCCACGACGGGTTGCCCAGCGCGTGATCGGCGACCGCGACGTACGGGTCGAGCACGGTCGGGCGGGTCTTCGCCGTGATGAGCAGCCACGTGTCGCCGGTCTTGCGGCCGGCCACGAGCAGCAGGCCGAGCCCGACGCCCTTGAGCAGCAGGACACGTTCCTTGCCGGTGCGGCGCGTGATCGCGATGACGGCACAGCCCAGCATCACCCACAACGCGCCGTTGCCGAAGAACTGCCCTTCGGGCACCTCGGCACCGACCGCCCACCGCACCAGCACGAAGACGAGGTCGATGCCGACCGCGGCACCGGCCGCGATGAACCGCTGCCGCCAGGTGAGCACCACCATCATCAACGCCAGACCGCCGTACAGCGGCCCCGGTTTGGGCGGGAAGATCACCTCGCGCGCCTGGTTGGTGATCGGCCCCGGTACGCCGCCGTAGCGACGCGCGGCGATCTCCAGGGCGATGAGGAACCCAAGGGCCACCGCACCCACGGCGGCCCACAGGATCACCTGTCGCCGACGCCGGGCGGCGAATTCGAATCTGTGGGGTATTCGCGCAAACACCCGCGAACTATATGTGGGCGCCTGTCGAGAAGCCGTGGTCGGCCGGATGCCGCCTGGTCACCGTCGTGAGCATGCCAATATGCTGTGCGACCTTCACGCCCTGGGGGGTCTCGTGAACGGTCTCCGTGCGGTCATTCTCTGCCTGGTGATGGCGTGTGCCGCGGTGGTGTCGCCGACCGCGGTGGTGTCCCCGGCCGCGGCCGTGACGCCGCCGGGCTGGTCGGCACTGCCGGTGCCGGCCGCGGCCCCGCCGGTGACCGTGTCCGATCTCGCCGCCCGCGGTCCTGGCGAGGCATGGGCGACCGGGTACGAGCATGCCGCCGACGGCCTGCATCCGATGCTGTACCGGTGGGACGGCACGGCGTGGAGCCGGGACGTGACCTTCCCCGGCGCCGGTGAGCCGGGCCGGCTCGGCAAGGTGCAGTTCGTCGGCGAAGAGATGTGGATCTTCCACAACCGCGAGGGATCGGGCGAGATCCTGCGCCGGTCGCCGGAGGGAGGATGGAGTACCGTCCCGCTGCCGCAGACCCTGTGGACCTACCAGGACTTCACCGCGGTAGCGGGTGCCGCGTGGGTGGTCGGCGAGGACGACACCGGGCTGAAGGTGTTGCGTTACGACGGTTCCGGCTGGACCACGCAGTCCACCCCGGAGGGTGTGCTGTTCCTGATGGGGATCACCGCGCGTACGGCCACCGACGCCTGGGCCTGGGCGGACACCACCACCGGGACCACCGTCCTGCGCCGGGACGGCACGGCGTGGCGGGACGCGAAGGTGCAGCTGCCGCCGAACAGCAACGTACACACGATCATGCTCGAACCGTCCGGCCGGCTCACGATCGGCGGCAGCCAGTACACCGACGGCGTGTCCCGCACGTACCTGATGACCTTCAACGGGCACGCCTGGCGCACCACTTACCCACCGCTGGGCGACACGTACACCGAGGCCATGGTGCGCGGCCCCGACGGCGCGCTGTGGCTGCCGGTGCGCAGCGACCGCGCGTTCCAGTCGAAGTACGCGCGGGTGGACGGCTCCCGCACCACCTTCTCCTACGGCCCACAGCGTACGAACGCGATCGACGTCAAACCGCGCGCACTGACGAAGGCGGGCTCGTCACTGCTGTCCTTCGGGACGGCCGAGATCTACGGCTCGAAACCAAACCTGATGAGCGAGCGGCGGGGAGGCTGACCATGACACGCGGACTTCCCAGGGCACGCGGACTTCTCGTCGCGGCGCTGGCTGTCGCCATGACCATGGTGACCGTCACGACCACGACTGCGGCGGACCCTCAGTCCTGGCAACACGTCCCGGTCCCGACCCAAGTACGCCCACAGGCCGGGCTGAACGAGGCCGTGGCGTTCGGGCCGAACCGGGCGTGGGCGGTGGGTGCCGACGCCGTCGGCCGCGAGGCGCCGGGCTTCCCGCTGGTGCTGCGCTGGGACGGAACGGCGTGGCAGCGCCAGAGCCTGCCCGGGATCCGCTGGCAGGGAGAGCTGCTGTCCATAGCCGCGACCTCACCGACGGCGGTCTGGGCGGTCGGCCGAGACTCGGCGGGCGGCGCCCACCTGCTCCGCTTCGACGGCACCGCGTGGAACGAGAGCCGCCCGCCACGCGGTGTCGTACTGACCAAGGTCGTCACGGGCGGCGGTGAGAGCTGGCTGATCGGTTCGCGGGACGGCGCGCAGGTACTGCTGCGCCGGGACGGGCACGGCTGGCGGGACGTGCCGGTGCCGCCGGGGTCCGTGTACGGCCTGCACATCCTGGCGGCCGACGACGTCTGGGCGGCGGGCGCCACGGACTCGGGCGCGGCGGTGTCGCACTGGAACGGGCAGGCGTGGCGGCAGACGATAGTGAGCGGGTTCCCGCGCTCGGCGGTGAGCAGTGTGCTCGCCGTGTCTCCCACGGAGGTGTGGGCGGGCGGCACGGCCGGATTCGTCGGCGGCCCACCGGGCAAGCCGATCCCGCCCCTGCTGGCCCGCTTCGACGGACAGGCGTGGAGCCGGGTCACGGTGCCCACCGACTTCGGCTCGATCAGCTCACTGGCACCTACGACGTCCGGCGAGCTGGGCTGGGTCGCGGTGGCCCGCTCGCAGAAGTGGGGCCCACCGGGCAGCAATCCTCCCCTCGTCCCCGGGCCGGATTTCCTGGCCTGGAACGGACAGTCGTTCACCGAGTACGCCGAACCGGCGGTGGCAGGGGAGGGCCGCTCCTGGGCGCTGCGCCTGGCACCGGTGCCGGGCACGGCAACGGTGTGGTCGGTCGGCCGGGCCGACGGCCCTGAGGGCACGTTCGCGCCGCGGATCCTGCGGTTCGGCTGAGGTGACGGGGCTGCATCCTGCCCCGAGCGCCTGAGGCGGGAGGATGCTCACCGTGGCGAATCACCCAGGCTTCGGCGTGCTCTTGACCCGGCTTCTGAATCACCGTCGGCTGGATGCCACATGGCTGTCTGCGACGTCCGGCATCTCGGAGACCGAACTCTCCTCGATGATCTCGGACCGCGCGACCGCCCGCTGTATCCGCCCCGGCCCTATGGCCAGTACAAGGGCGGCTTCGGTGCGATGCTCGCCAACCTGCTGTGCGGAAACCGCAACCTGCCATCCCTGACCGATTGTGAGTGAGGTCAGGGGGCGTCGTCGGGCCGTTCCAGTTCCGCGGCCAGGCCGTCCAGTTCCTCCAGGCGGTCTGCAGAGCCTGTCAGGTGGGAGACCGTGGCGACCAGGGCGAGCTCGGTGACGGCCACGATGTGGGTGAGGGGGGCGATCGGGCCCGCTGCTTCCCTGGGCAGGCGCAGCAGCACTTCGGAGTCTGCGGCCATCGGCGACTCCCAGGCATCGGTGACCAGCACGAGCCGTGCCCCTCGCGCCCGGGCGGCTCGGACGAAGCGCGCGGCGCTCTGCGAGTAGCGGCGGAAGTCGTAGGCCACGATCAGGTCCTGTGGGCCGATGTCGACCAGAACCCTGGCCCGGGCGGCTGTCCCGTGCGGCACCTGGCGCACGCGCGGACGCAGACCGGAGAGCTGGCGGACGAGGTAGTCGGCTGCGAGTTCGCTGAGCGGTCCGCCGATCCCCCAGACGCCGCCGGCGCCGGCGAGCAGCGCGCCGATGCGGTCGAGGAGAGATCCGGTTGCGGCCTCAACCGTGCCGCTGAGCCCGGCGAGCAGCTCCTCGGCGGCCTGGTTCGGTGCGGCGGGAGTGGTGCTGACGAATTCCCGCAGCCGCGACTGGTCGTGCTCCCTGCTCTGTGCACGCACGGAGGACTGGAAATCCGCGAAGCTGCTCCAGCCGAGCCGGGCGATGAGCCGGGACGCGGTGGGCGGGCTGACCTCGGCCCGGTCGGCGAGAGACCGCAGCGAGCCGAGCGCCGCGAAGGGATAGTCGTCCAGGAGCACCCGCACGATCGCCTGCTCGCCGCGCGGCAGTTCGGGATACATCTCGCTGAGCCGCGTCGTCACCAGGTCCGGACGGCGGGTTGAGTCGTACGACATGGTGCTTGATCGTACGGGGCGACCAGCAGCCACCTCATGAAACAAATGTTACGCAAGGGCACTCTGGGCTGAGCTAGAGTAACAATCGTGACTCTAGATTCTGTGAACGCATCTGAGGCCGTACAGCCGGTCGTCCATGCCTGGCAGGGCCTGATCAACGCCTACCGGGCCTGGATGCCTGCGGTGACCAGCCGCACCCCGGTCGTGACCCTGCACGAGGGCAACACACCGCTGATCCGGGCCACCCACCTCTCCGGGCTCACCGGCTGCGAGGTGTGGCTGAAGGTGGAGGGTGCCAACCCCACCGGCTCGTTCAAGGACCGCGGCATGACAGTGGCGGTCAGCAAGGCGGTCGAGGCAGGCACCGAGATGCTGGTGTGCGCGTCGACCGGCAACACCAGCGCCTCGGCCGCCGCGTTCGGCGCGCGGGCCGGGGTCAGGACCGTGGTCCTGGTCCCGAAGGGTGCCGTCGCGCTGGGCAAGCTCGCTCAGACGGTGCAGTACGGTGCCGAAGTCGTCGAGCTGACCGGCACGTTCGACGACTGCCTGCGGGTCGCCCGGGAACTGGCTGCCGAGCATCCGGTGGCTCTGGTCAACTCGGCGACCAACGACCACCGCCTGGCGGGCCAGCAGACCGTGGCCTTCGAGATCGTCGACGTACTGGGCGATGCCCCCGACCTCCACTGCCTGCCGGTCGGCAATGCCGGAAACATCACCGCGCTCTGGCGCGGCTACACGGCGTACGAGAAGGCCGGACGAGCCTCGCGCCGCCCGCGGATCTGGGGCTTCCAGGCGGCGGGCGCGGCCCCGCTGGTTCTCGGCCGCACCGTCGAGGCTCCCCAGACGGTGGCCAGCGCCATCCGGATCGGCAACCCGGCGTCCCGGGACGGCGCGCTGGCGGCCCGTGATGAGTCCGGCGGCCAGATCTCCGCCGTGTCGGACGAGCAGATCCTCGCTGCCTGCCGCCTGCTCGCCCGCCACGAGGGCGTGTTCGTGGAACCGGCGTCAGCGGTCGGCGTCGCGGGGCTGCTCGCCGAACACGCGGCGGGCCGCGTGCCCGCTGCCCAGCGCATCGTCATCACGGTCACCGGCAACGGCCTGAAGGATCCACAAGCGTCGATCCCGGAGGGCTACCACTCGCTGGAGACATCGACGGCCACCTCCGATGTGGCCCGGGCGCTGCATCTCACGTCCTGAGCCCCGGGCGCCCTTCGGCCAGACCCTCCAACTCCAGCCGGCGGGGTCAGGGCGTGGCCTTGGGGCCAAGCCCGGGACTCGATCTCGGATCCGTCGGACAGGCCGCATACTCTGAGCGCCATCCGCGCTGGCTGGGAGAGTCATGACAAGTAGGTTCACCGAGTTGACCGTTGACTGCCATGATCCGGAGAGGCTCGCTGACTTCTGGTGCGCGGTCCTGGACTTCAAGGTGATCGACCGGAGCGAGGGCAAGGTCGAGATCGGCTCCTGGGTGCCGACCGTCGAGGATGTCCGGGCCCGCCAGATGCCGCCCACCCTGCAGTTCATCCAGGTGCCCGAGGGCAAGACCGTCAAGAACCGGCTTCACCTCGACGTCAGCCCGATCGACGGCAGCACCGAGGACGAGGTGACCAGACTGCTCGGCCTCGGCGCCACCACGACGGACGTAGGCCAGGGCCCGGACCGAAACTGGGTGGTCATGGCAGACCCCGAGGGCAACGAGTTCGACGTCCTGCGCTCCCTGGCACCCGCACCCCGTCAAACACCGTAACCATGATGTCTGTCGGCAGTGCGGGCACGCGTCGACGCCGTCGGCGAGGGCCTGGAGGCGGGCCGCCGAGGCGAAACTCGCGTGGACGAGCCTCCGTGCGTGTGACCTTCTCGATCGCGTCGTGCGGCCGGCCCGGACCGGTGCCCGAGAGGGGACCGGCCCGGCCTCACCGAGATGCTCAGGAAGCGCTCGCCGCTGCCGTGGCGGCGACGGGCGGCTCGAACCGCATGGGCGTGATCTGCTTGACGTCGTAACGGCTCCGCATGCGCTTCACCGCCTCGGGATCCACCGAGTCGCCGGCGGACCAGATCTCCGCGATCTCCTCGAAGTAGTGCTCGTGCTCGGGAGACGGAGAGCTCTGGAACAGCATGCGCACCGGTTTGTCCGTGGCGTTGCGGAACGCGTGCGGCGTGTTGGGCGGCACGAACATGCTGCTGCCCGCAGGGGCGCGTACGACCCGGTCGCCGTCGACGGACTCCCAGTCGAGCCAGTCGTCCGTACGCTCGGCGGGCTCGAAGGCCAGCAGCTCCAACTCCCCTTCCAGGATGTAGAAGAACTCCTCCGACTGCTCGTGATAGTGGCCGCCGGTGTCGAACCCGGGCGGCACGACCACCTCGAAGATGGACGCGGAGGAGCCCTGTTCCCCGGTGGCCTTGAAGGTCACCTCCTGCGCCTTCGTGACCAGCTTGTGCCCCTCACCCGGCAGACGAACGAGGTCACTCATGCGATCAACTCCCTGCATAGACTGTAGTGGTCGCAATCAAGCTACGCCCCTTACCTCAAGCGGGACTCGGGCCGATTTGGAAGGGGAAGAGATCCAGCCAGTCCCGGCGTGCGTCGAGGCTCGGCGAGGCTCCTGGCGGGCTCAACTCCGGCGGACACGCCGGGAAGCCCTTCGGTACGCAATCCGGTGTGGGTCTGTGCGACCGAGGCGACCGAGGCCCCTAGTCGATGTCTGCCAGACTGGAGAATGCCTCGCTCGCGCGGCCGAACCACGAAGTCGTCACCAAGACGCCTATAGCCGCGCAATTACGCCCACGGCGGCGTCTGCTCACAGCCAGTGACCACCGTACCGAACTGGCCGAATGATTCCGCGTCTGGAAGTCCGTCACCGGAACATCCATGCTCGCCTGAACGACTCTCGGTGCCCGACCCGCGGCTTCCGCCGGTGACGAGGGAGTGCTGTCCGGCCAGTCCGTGCGGGTCCGCGACGGACTGCAACCGTCCGCCCGTACACCTGTGCTCCGCCCGCTCCCGCTCAGGGCGGCGGCCCTGTTCCGCATGCCCGTGAGCACGTCGCTGCGAGCGTCCGAGCCCCGGCGGCGCACCGTCTGAGTGTGCTGCGGCCGGCAGGTCCGGTTACGGACGGCGACGCTCGCCTGCGGCATGGCCGAAACCTGCATCTGAGCAACCGAACAATCTTGGGATTCTCTGGTCATGCGCCCCTCCAGGCACTTAAGTACCTGTCAGGCACTCGCTACCGGCCAAGAGCGCAAGCCGCCGGCCAGGTTATGCGCCAGCGGTCGCCTCCGCCCTGCCCGTCGGCCCGCACCGCTGTCCTTCGTACGACCGTGCCACCCCGTCCCAACTGCCCCGAGAGTCCTTCTGCCTATGCCCGCCAGTGCACACCGTTCGGTGTCGTGCTCACACCACCCGGCGAGCCGCAGCGCTCACGGCAGCGACCGGCAGGCGGCCCGCCGCGGAGCACGCCCTGCGCAGCCGGGCCGCGCGCCGCACCACCGGGTCGCGTCCGAGGACACCGACGACCTGCTGTCCGCCGGGCGCGCCACCAGGTCTCGGCAGCGCCGTCCGAACCGGCCGGTCGCCGCGTGAAGGCGCCCAGACCGCCAAGACACCGCGCGCAGGAGGGCCGGCCGAAGGCGCACGGCGTGCCACTGCAGGCACCGGGGGAGCCCAACAGGTCACCCTCCGGCGCGAATCCCGGCCTCTCCATGGCCCCAGCGGCTCCAGCTGAGGGCCCTCTTCGGCTCGCCCTGTGTGCGGCCGGCCGAGAGGTGCGCTGATGGAGAGTTCGAACCCGGCAGGCCGGGCGAACCCGGCAGGTCGCGCGAACCCGGCCGGCCGAGACACAGACCTCTATGCGGCAGTGCAGGACATCCAGGCGGGCTACTGGATGCAGATGCGGCAGGTACTGGCCCGGACGGGCAGCTGGCCGCAGTGGACATCCCGCACTCAGGTCCTTGGGGTTGTCGCAGCTCAGGCCAACGTTGTGGAGTTATGGCTGAAGGAGGAACCGGAGAGCCTCGCTGCCCGGGTGATGTACGCCAGAGTCGCCACCGAACGGGTGCTGCAGGCCCACCGAAGGAACTGGGCGCGCGACTACCGGCGGGCAGGGGACCTGGAGAATCTGGTGGCCCGCGCCCGGGAGGCGTGCCACAAGGCGGGCGAGGGGAATCCCGACGACTCGGTGCCCTGGATCTGCCGCCTGGCCCTGGTCGAAACGGACGTGACAGGCCGCTACCCGGAGCATCACGTGGCTCCGCCTCCCCATGAGTACCTGCTGCCCGGCGGGCCATGGGGCCTGCTGGGGGAAGTACACCGACGAGATCCGTTCAACCGCGAGGCATGGCACCGCATGGCCCAGGCGCTCCAGGCCCGCCCGGGTCCAGCGGGCCGCCAGGCGGTCGCGACGGATTTCGCCCGCTGGACGGTCTCCTTCGCGCCGCCCGACTCGCCACTGCTTCTGCTGCCCCTCTACGCCCGTGTGCAGGAGCACCGGGAGCGACGGGACAGAGGTGCCGAGGTCATGCTGAACCTCCTGTGGACCAGGGAGGACACCACCCGGGCCGTCACGCAGGCATTCGAGGGCTGGTTCCAGAAGTGCGATCCGGCCACCAGTTCCCAGCTGGATCTGAACTACCTCGCCTACGCCTTGGCCAGGGGCGGCTTCGCCCAGTGGGCCACCGAAGTGTTCGATGCCATCGGCGACTTCGCCACTCCTGCCCCGTGGCAGTACGACGCCCGGTACCCGGAGGACCAGTGGCGGAAGGCATTTGAGGAGGACCGCGTCGCCTGCCTGAGATCCCACCCGCGGCATCTGGGAGAACACCCGTGACCGCCGAACCGGCCCCACGGGCGGGCGCCGCCACGGCCCGCCGGCGGCCCGGCAGCCACCTCGCCCTGCACCCCTTGTTTCAGCTTTCCTGTGCGGAGAACCCATGACTTCGATAAGAACACCGCGCCAGCAGCCGAACCCGGTCGCCGACGACGGGGAGGACGCGCGCATCCTCCAGTCGCTGGGCTACACCCAGCAACTGCACCGCCGGATGGGGGCTTTCGGCAATTTCTCGGCCTCCCTGTCGGTCATCTCGATCATGTCGGGGACCTTGCTGCTGTTCGGCTACGGCCTGAACTCGGGAGGCCCCGCGGTGATCACGTGGGGGTGGCTCGCCGTCGGGCCGCTGGTGCTGTGCCTGGCCGCGGCCCTGGCGGAGATCACATCCCGCTACCCCACCAGCGGCGGCCTGTACTACATGGCCCGCCAGCTCGGAGGCGAGCGGTGGAGCTGGTACACCGGCTGGCTCAACCTCCTGGGCCTGCTCGGCGGAATCGCCGCCCAGGACTACGGCATCGCGACGTTCACCGCCGCGTGGATGAACCTGCAGTTCGATTACACGCCGACCCCGGAATCCCTGCTGGTCCTGTACGCGGTCATCCTCGCGCTGCACGCGGTCCTGAACCTCTTCGGCACCCGGCTGATGAACATCCTGACGTCCCTGAGCGCGTGGTGGCACCTGGCAGGGGCCGTCGTCATCATCGGCGCCCTGGCGCTCGTGCCCTCCCACCACCAGTCGGCCGGCTTCGTCTTCTCCGAGTTCACCAACAACACCGGCTGGAGCGCCCCGGTATACGTGATCCTGCTGGGCATGCTGCTGCCGGTCTTCGCCCTGGCCGGCTACGACACCTCGGCCCACCTGAGCGAGGAGACCAACCACGCCTCCGTCGCCGCGGCCCGCGGGATCTTCCGCTCGGTGGCGGTGTCCTGGATCGCCGGCGGCATCCTGCTGACCACGCTCCTTTTCGCCATCCAGGACTACACCACGACCCTGTCAGGTCCGACCGGTGTACCAGTGGCGCAGATCCTTCTGGACGCCCTGGGCATGGCGGCGGCCAAGGCCCTGCTCCTTGTGATCATCGTGGCCCAGTTCCTGTGCGGCTACACCGTGACCGCCAGCGCCAGCCGGATGATCTACGCCTTCTCCCGGGACGGTGCCCTGCCCGGATCGGGGCTCTGGAAGAAGGTCAGCCGCCGCACCGCCATCCCCGCGAACGCGGTCTGGCTCGCGGTCGCCGTGGCTTTCGTGCTCGCGCTGCCGTCCTTGTATTCCACGACGGCGTTCTCGGCGGTGACCGCCATCTCGGCCGTGGGATTCACCTCGGCCTACGCCATCCCGGTGCTGCTGCGACTGCTCCACCGCGACCGATTCACCCCAGGGCCCTGGCACCTGGGCCGCTGGAGCCGGCCGATCGGCTGGGTGGCGGTGGTGTGGGCGGCCGCGGTCACGGTGCTGTTCCTGCTGCCGCAGAGCAGCCCGGTCACCACCAAAACCTTCAACTACACCCCCATCGCCGTAGTGGTGGCCTTCCTCATAGCCGCCGTGTGGCGGCGCTTCGGACGTGACTCCTACCATGTGCCCCGCTCCAGTTCCCCCACCGAGGACAAACAGTTCGAAGGCATCATCTGATGGCAGCGACACCGCGTGCCGCACGTACGGTTCCACGACCTCAACGACCCATGGGAGTACGGTGACTGGCCTCACGGAGTCCATCGAATCGGCACAGCAGCTCACCGTGGCCTGGCGGGCCATGGTGCTCGACCGCGACGCGGACGCGGATGTGCGCGATCTCCCCGGCATCGCCGTCCGCTGGGCCGACTGCCGATTCTCGTTCTACAACTGCATCACTCTGACCGACGCGGGAGCAGGAGCCGATCTCGTCGCGCAACGCCTGAGCCAGGCGGCGGACATCATGCGGGCGAAGAAGCACCCGGGATACCTGTGGCTCTTCGAGGACCTCCTCGACGACGAGGCGCGCACCGCACTGCCCACGGCGGCCGAGCAGGCAGGCCTCCAGTACGCCTTCCCCGGCAGGGGCATGGCCTCAGACCTGCTGCCCATCCCCGACCCGGTCCACCCCGACCTGACGTTCGTGCGGGTGCGCACCGACGAGCACTTGCGCGCCTACGCGGACCTCCAATCAAGCGCCTACGGGTTCTCCTTGGAGGAAGGCCGCGACGGCCTGGTCGGATCCGCGCGCTGGAAGAGCGAGGTGTACGCCTACCTGGCCATGCGAGGCGACGTTCCGGTGGCATGCGCCGCGACGGTCGAAGCGCAAGGCCGCCTCTTCGTCGCCTTCGTAGCCACCGACCCGCAGTGGCAGCGCAGGGGCTATGGCGAGGCGGTCACGCGCAAGGCGCTGCACGAGGGCGCCCGAGCCACCGGGCTGACCCGCGCCACTTTGCACGCGACCGTCGCCGGGGCCCCCGTATACCCGCGTATCGGTTTCACGCCGAACTCACCCATCCACTTCTACAACTTGAAGGAGTGAGCCGACGAGGTTGGCCCACGTTCACGAGGCCGGCCCCAGGCGGCGGGCCGCCCGCGGATGGCGACTTCCGGCGCGGATGCGTCCGCGTACGCAGGCAGGTTCAACTGCTCGGCATGCCCGGTCGGTTGCCGCCGAGCCGGCCAGGTACTTCCTGAGTAGTTGAAGCCGACGCCGGCGCGCGGTCCGATCACGGTGTGGCTTCGCGCGGTACTGAATTCCCCGACGTGGGCGTGGGGCCCGATGATCACGTCGTCGCCCACCATGGCTTGGGGGTGGATGCGGGCTGTCGGGTGGATGCGGTGGCGGACCTGTTTGAGGGCGTCTGTGTGCAGGGAGGGCCAGCGGGTGAGGAAGTCGGTGAGGTCCAGGGCGGCGAGCCCCCCCGATACGGAGAGCGGGCAAGGTCGGGGTCTTGCGAGGGCCTGATGTAGTTGCCCAGCCGTAATGCGGGCACGGAGGTCTCCAGCCGCGACGTGGTCGATGGCGAGGATGGGGGTGCTGCCGCTGCCCCGCGGCGACGCCCAGCAGGTGGCGGGTGTTCAGCCGGTTGGGTGTGGAAGCGGCCTGCGGGCGTGGAGACTTCGAGGGTGTCGCCCGCGTGGAGTTCCCGGGGGATCCATCCGGAGAACCGCCCCAGGATCAGGTCCGCGATGGGCGCGAACAAGCTCAACGCCTCCTACGCCTCCTACGCCTTCGACGGGCCGCAGCTGTTGGTCCGCACGGTCGAGTACAACACCGGGCTGCACATCGACCACTACGCCGAGATCGGCTTCACCGGCTTCGCGGACATCGTCGACGCCATGGACGGCGTCGAGATGAACCTCGACGAGGGCTGGCTTCACGGACAAGTGGTCGGGAGCCGATTTCAAGGCCGGCGAGCAGACCCTCGACGGCACCCAGGCGCTCGCGTACGTCCGCACCCGGCACGCCTTCGCCGGCAGCGACCTGGACCGCACCAAGAACCAGCAGAAATTCCTCTCGACGCTCGCGAGCCAGGTGGCCACGCCCGGCACCTTCCTCAACCCGTTCAGGCTCTACCCGGTCATGAACGCGGGCCTGGACACCGTCGTCGTCGACAAGGACATGAACCCCTACCTGCTCGGCAAGATGTTCCTCGCCATGAAGGACGTCTCCGGCGGCGACGGCAAGTCCCTGAACATGCCGGTCTCCGGCAGCGTCGGCGGCAACCTCCAGTGGGACAGGCCGAAGGTCAAGCAGCTGGTGAACGAGCTGCGGAACGACGACCCGGTCACCATCACCAGTGACCGCTGACCGCTGACCGACACCGATCCGGTCGCCCTTCGCAAGGGTGAGGCCGGCGCGGGCGGGCCGCAAAGAGCGTGGCGCCGCCCGCGCCGGGTGGCGGATCCACTGGCACGGGGGGAACCGGCGGATCCGCATGGGCCGATGACCAGTCGGCTACTTCTACTGCGGCACTGGGCGGTCACTTGTTACACCCGCAGGGCCAGGCATGGCACATGGCGCGCGTGTCGGATGCATCGCTCGGCCGAGTAACGCGGCAGCACGCCGCGACGCAGAACTGCATACGGGTGCGCTTGTCGCCCCACATGCGATCACGGTCAGGGTGACTCCCGTGGGGGGTGGCCATCCTGGCCGTGTTTGCTCTTCGCTTCCGGTCGCGGCTCGTATGCTCTCGGGGTTCCCGGGAAGGCGCCGCGTCATCGATTGTCCATTGTCCTGCCTTGCGGCGCGGGTCGGGAGGTCTCGTTCCCCAGGGGGCTCCACAGAGCCTTCGAAGCCGTTCGAGCACGCGAAGTCGTTCGAGCACGCGAAGTCGTTCGAGCACGCGAAGTCGTTCGAGCCTCTCGGCTCCCCGCTACAGCCAATCCCGCCGCTTGAAGATGAAGTACAGGCTCACGCACACCACGGCCATCAGCAGGATCGCGAACGGATACCCGGCCGCCCACTGCAGCTCGGGCATCGTCTCGAAGTTCATGCCGTAGATCGTGCCGACCAGCGTCGGCGCGAACAGAATCGCCGCCCACGACGAGATCTTCTTGAAGTCGTCTCCCTCACGCCGCTGACCTGCGGAAATCCGCCAGGGAGGTGCTCTGGCCTGCGGCGATCCATCTTTCCGGCCCTTTCGCCGTGCTGCCTGTTGATGCGGCCGATCCTCCCCAGCCGCTCCCCAACGGGGCTTCGTTCTCCCCAGATCCTCCCCAGCGAGGGGAGCTTCGGGAGAGGTATCGCCCCTGGCCGAGCCCCGTTCCCGGCTCGTCACGGCGGCTACGCGCGGTATCTGAGGGCGCTTGGCCGGGCGGACGAGGGCGCGCGCCGAACAGGCGCTGTGCCTGAAGCACGCTTGTCGTCTATAAAACCAGCCTGGTGTCGCAGCGCTGTTGGCCGGCCGGGGCCCTGGTGCGCGGGTGGCGGCCGGGCAGGCTAGTTTGCCTGGATGAGTCTTCTTGATGATGTGGCTGAGCGCGACGGCTGGCGGTGCTGGGTGTGTGACGAACCGGTCGACCCCGACGAGTCGGTGAACGACCCGCGGGGGCCCAGTGTCGACAGCCGGACCGCCGATCGGAAGGCCAAGGTCGCCGAGCGGCTCGCGCACCGCGGGTGCAATAGCCGCAAGGGTGCGGTCAAGGTGGTCATCGCCTGGCCGGAGCGCCTGTACGTAGTCGAACCCGCGCCGCTGATCGCCGTTGGCGACAGGCTGGAGCGGAAGGGGGGCCGCGAGATGGTGGGCCGTTGTCCGACCAGGAAGGACGCCCAAGAGGCGGCGGATTGGCTGGTGGACCGGTTCTCCCGACTGCTACCGGGGGTGCCGGTGACCGCCGGCATCGAGGCGGGCGGCGGCCAGTTCCTCGTCATCCTGGCCACCGGCCGCCGCTGATCGGGGATCACCCCTCAGCCAAAGACGGCCGACACCGGGGCGCAGTGGCCGGAGAAGGTGAACGGGCCTGCGATGCCCCGCTAACAGCAGTAGCGCAGCAGTGTGGGCCGCCACCCTCGCCGGGTGGCGGCCCGCACTGCTGGGTTCACTCCTCGGAGGGATCGGGGTTCCAGACGGCTGGCCCGCCGCCGCGCCACTCGATGAGCAGAGGGTCGTCCAGGCGGACGTTTTCCGGGTCCTGGGGCGCAGACGCGGCCGAGGATCTTGCCGTGGCCGCGGCCGCGGACACGGCGCCCGCCCTCGGCGTCGGGCGGGTAGACGACTACGCGCAGAGGTGCGGCTGTGCAGGTTGTTTGGTCGTGTGCGCAGTTCGACTGGTCCCCGGGATGTGGCCGAGGACGGGGTGCCGGCCTCGGGCTGTGTTCGCGGCCAGGGGCGAGGGACTGGCGGGCGGTGTTTACGGCCCGTCCGGGACGCCGAGCGGCACGGTGAACCGCGGCTGCCAGCCTTCCTCCGTCAGCACCACCAGCTGGACCGCCGTCGCACGGGTGTGCAGCGGCAGCAGGCTGTCGATCGCAGCGCGGACATGGGCGGCAGCTGTCGGGTTGTCCGCACCCATGGCGACCGTGACATGGGCGGCGGGCTGCGCCCCGAAGCGGCCCTTGTACGGGCGCAACCCGGGCCACTGGGTGCGGAACGCATCGACGATCGTTTGGAGTCCCGGAACGGTGACGGCGACGAAGCCGGACGCCGTCACGACCTCCTCCAAGAGCAGATCAGCTGCCGGGAAACTCGCAGCCAGGGCACGCACGCCCTTCTCGTCCTGATCTGTCAGCACCGATTCCGGCACGAACGGGTAGAGGAGCGAGACGTGCGCCGGCACCCCACGACGCACCAGAGCCGGGTCGATACGCCACGCCGCATCGAGGAGCGGCGCGGCATCGGGCAAGACAATGACGACGGCAGTGGTCCCTGGCTCTGGCACGCCGTCATCATCGCAGGCCAGTCCGCCACTGCGCGCGTTGCACTGGGAGGTGGGCGAGGGTGACGAGTTGGTCGCGGCCGACGTGTTGGCTGGTGTACGGCAACGCGCTGCGCGCCAACAGGCGATTGCAGGAGGGCGTAGGCGCAGCGCTCAAATTCTGCTGGGTGGATGGCTTGTTCGCCCAACGCGCGGCGTACGCGTGCCACGAGGTCCATGAGTGCTTGTGCTACGCGCGCCCTATGCCGTGCTGATGCCTGTTTGCCGCTTGCTGCCCAATGCAATGTCAGGCCAGGGGCCTTGGGGGCTGAGCGCGTCGTCTGCGGGGGAACCGCGCGCCGCCGCCGCGGTCTGCCCGCCGGGAACGGTGCTCGCTCCGCGTCGATCAGCGGGTCCGAATTGGGCTGCCAGGCGATGGTGGACTCGAAGGCGGGGGTGACGGCAATGGCTGACGAGCTACGGCGCTGACCGTGTTCCGGCCAGAAGCCGTTGGATGTTTGCGTCGGACAGCTTGCCCTTCGGCGAGTTCGAAAGCGAGGTCGTACAGGACCGCCGCGGGAGTACGCGAAGAGAGTTCGAGTGTCCAGGCGGGCTGGTGTGCGGTGTTGCCGTCACCCCACATGGTCCAGGTCGGCAGAGGGCTATCGGGCCGCATGCCTGCGGCGAAGGCGTCGACACGCACGCCGGCGGGTTCTTCGCCGGGTGCATCCCAGGAAATCCAGCGGCCGTCGACAGTGTTCTTCCAGCCGGCGTCGCCGAGCGGGCGCAACCCATGGGTGATGGTGGCTTCCGCGACGCCGGTGGCAGGTCCGGCGCTCCACGCTGACTCCGACGCGAGTGCGTCGAGGAGTGTGCCGAGGATTTGGGCAGGGGTGTTGGCCGTGGCCGTGGCGTGCCAGAGGCGCTCGCTGCCCACGCCCTGCTCGCCGCACGGGCAGCCGACCACGTCGCCGCACTCCTGCCCGAACTCGGCGAACAGCGCATGCGCAACGGCCTGCTCCACCTCGCCCACGCGGCGATGTGACAAGGATGTTGAGTCGGTCATCAACTGGAGTTGAGCGTCGGCCCGGCCGTGCAGCCCTTGCCGCCCTCGCCGAACGGCTCGCCGGATGCCCTGGTCGCATCCGTCATCGCGTCGGATTTCAGCCACGACGCGGTGCCTTGAGGGTTACTTGGTTCGGTCGGACGGCACCGCTGTCCCCTCCGCCGCCCGCCTTGCCGCCTCCGCCGACCTCGCCCTCCACGACAGGCCGGCCTGGCCGGACGTCGCGGTTCGATTCCGATCTGGGCTCCGGTGTGCAACGTGTTCATCGGCAATACCACATGGTGCCTACGGAAGTCAGCCCTCCGTTTCCCTGGTGTGGCTGGTTATGATCTGCACCCCCACACCCTGCCGTAGCCGAAACCTGACTTCCCCCGGTCCGCGCCTTGCCTCAGGACTGCGTCTGGTCTCGGCTGTTGAGCCGTCCCCAAAACCGTTCAACCGCTCCTGAGGACTGATGTCTCCTATAGACCCCGAAGGCCCACTAGACCCCGAAGGCCCACCAGGGCAGTCGACGACGCGTCGGCGGCCTACCGTGCGGCTGCGTACGCTGCTCATTTGGCTGGCAATCGTCCCTATTCTGGCGATGAGTGCCCAAGTGGTCCTGATCGCACAGCCGTTGCTGGACGAGTCGGAGCACCTGCGCGCCGACGTGGCCGTCGGTGAGCGGGTCGGCATACCCCTGTCCAGGCTGATGGTCGAAGTGCAGGCCGAGCGGACCGCGACCGCCGCACGGTGGACGGGCGGTGACGTGTCCGCGGAGGAGTTGCGCGACCAGCGCGCGGCCACGGACCGGGCCATGGACGAACTGCTCCGGTCGGCGGAGGGAGTCCCGGCGGAGCGGCGAGGGGATGAGCGTCCCCTCGCGAAGCTGAAGCGCAACCTCGCGAACCTGGGCACGTACCGCGAGCGCGCGGACGCCCGCAGCGGAGGCGCGGAACGGACGATCGACTACTACTCGGGCCTGATCGACCACATCATCCATGTGTACATGGACGACTTCAGCCACGTGCAGGACGCCGAGTTCATCCAGGAGAACGGCGTGGTCGTCACGATGTTCTCGGTGTCCGAGATGGTGTCGCGCGAGACCGCCGCCCTCGTGTTGGCCGGGCCGTCCAAGCGGCTGAGCTCCTCCGCGTTCACCGAATTCGTCAACTCCGTCGGATCCCAGCGGTACCAGTACTCCGAGTGGGTCGAGCCGTATCTGGCGGCCGAGGACCGAGCGGCCTACAACCAGATCCTCGGCTCGGACGCCTGGCAGACGAAGGTCCGTATCGAGAACGCGGTCATCTCCGACCACCAGAACGTCGAGTCCGGCGTCAAGCTGCCCAAGGAGGTCGACGACTGGCACGCCGCGCACGAGCAGTTCGTTGAGCGCCTTGACGCGCTCAACGTGAAGCAGGCGCGCGGCGTGATCGCACGCGCCGACGCCAAGGCCACGGAGCTGGAGAGCGAGGTCACCTGGCTGATCGTCGGAAACGGCGGAGCCGTGCTCGCGGTCGTGGCCGTCATCGTGTTCACCACCCGCTCCGTGCTCCAACGCCTGCGCGGTCTGCACCGGCGTACGGTGACCATCGCTGAGGACACGCTGCCGGACGTTGTGGCCCGACTCCAGCGCGGACAGTCCGTCGACGACGACGCGCTGCCCGCGGTGACCGGAGAGCAGGACGAGGTCGGGCGCATCAGCGACGCGTTCGCCCGGGTCGTCTCCGTATCCGTCGACGGGCACGCGCAGCTCGCGGCCGAGCGTCACGGCTTCGGCATGTTCGCCGCGGGCATCGCCTCGCGCACCGGAAACCTGGTCAGCCGCCAGCTGACCCTCACCGACGAGCTGCAGGACATCTTCGGTCACGACGAGGAGCTGCTCGCCCAGTTGATGCGATCCGACCAATTGACGGTGGGTATGCGACGGCAGATCGAGAACCTGCTGATTCTGGCGGGCGGCGAGATCCCCGATCCGCACACCGAGCCCATGCGCGTCGCCGACTTGCTGCGCGAAGCCGCCGCGGAAGTCGAGGACTTCCGGCGGATCGAGCGCCAGTCCCTGGACGAGATCAGCGTGACGCCGCGGGTGATCAGCGAGATCAGCCACCTCCTGGCGGAACTCCTGGACAACGCCACCCGGTTCTCGCCGCCGAGGTCCAAGGTGGTCGTACGGGCCGAACACGTGACGGACGGCCTGTCGGTGGAGATCGAGGACCGTGGGCCCCGGGTGACCGGCGCGACGTACGAGGAGATGAACGGGCGCCTGCACTCGGCCCCGCCGTACTCCGTCCTGGCGGAGAACGCGCACCGGCTCGGCCTCTTCGTGGTCGGCCACCTCGCCGAACAGCTCGGCGCCAAGGTGACGCTGCGCCGCTCGGTGTACGGGGGTACGTCGGCCGTGGTGATCCTGCCCGAGGAACTCCTGGTGCCGACCGAACCGGTCCGGGCAGGAAAGACAGCGCCCCGCGCCGCGGCGCCGTCCTCCCCGGCAGTGCCCCTGCCCGAGGAACGCAAGCCTGAGCTGGTCCTGCACACCAAGACCGGCCTGTCCGGTGGTACGACGCCGGAGGGCTCGCCCGAGCGGCCGGCGCAGAGCAAGCTGCCGACCTCTGCCGTGACCCGGGACGGAGGCGCGAAGCCCGCCCTTCCCGAGCGGGTCCCGCAGGCCCATATCGCCGAGCAGCTCCGCGCGCCCCGCGCGGCGGAAGCCGACGCTGGTCAGGACTCGGCGACGCCCGAAGAGGTGGCCGACGCCTGGGCGGACTACGAACACGGCACCCAGACAGTGGAAGACGAGCTCCGACGGGATCAGCCATGACGACGACAGCGAACAACATGATCTACAGCGTCCTGGACAACAACCTGGGCAGGATCGCCGGCGTCCAGGGTGCCGTGCTCCTGTCCAACGACGGGATCAAACTCAGCGCGTACCAGCTGGAACGGGACCAGGCGGAGCGCATCGCCGCCGCGTCCTCCGGCATCGCCGCCACCATGAAGGCGATATCCCGGGAGGTCGGCGGCGGCCGGGTGATCCGCCAGCTCGTGGAGATGGACGACAGCTATCTCTGCATCGTCGGGTGCGGCGAGGGCAGCACGCTCATCGTGGTGACCTCACGCAAGGCGCGGCTCGGGGAGCTGGGCGGCGAGGCCGTGCGGACCGCGCAGGCGCTGGGCGAGTGGCTGAGCACGCCCGAGCGCAGTCAGGCGAAGCCCTCGTAATGGCGGACGAGCCAGGGCCGCAGCAGGGCGGCCGCCGGACACGGCTGTACGCGCTGACCGATGGGCGTACAGCGGTTGCGGCCGCCCGCACCGTCCTCACCATGGACACCACGATCACGGCGGTGTCCGTCGCGGACAGCCACGGCGGCCTGCCCACCGAGTGGCAGGCCATCCTCGCCATGTGCCCGCCGCCGGGCGGCCTGGCGGTCGCCGAGATCGCGGCGCGCATGCACATGCGCCTCACTCCGATGATGCTTCTTCTCGGCGAACTCGCGGATCGGGGGCTGATCGAACACCGGCCGCCCCTGGAAGGGGCCGAGACCACCAATGTCCACCTGCTCATGAGAATCAGGGACAACCTTGCCCGGATATGACACCCCTGCCCAGGAAGCGGACCCCGTCAAGATCCTCATCGCTGGGGGATTCGGCGTCGGCAAGACGACCCTGGTCGAGACGATCTCCGAGATCGAGCCGCTGCGCACCGAGGAGCGGCTGACGAGCGCGGGCGTCGGCGTCGACGACCTCGACGGCATCGAGTCCAAGGCGGTCACCACCGTCGCGATGGACTTCGGCCGCCTCACCCTCACCGACGCAGGCGTCGTCCTCTACTTGTTCGGCACACCGGGCCAGGAGCGCTTCTGGTTCATGTGGGACGACCTGCTCAACGGGGCACTCGGGGCGATCGTGTTGGTCGACACTCGACGCCTCGACCGCAGCTTCCCGGCCGTCGACTTCTTCGAGAACCGAGGGCTGCCGTTCGTGGTCGGCGCGAACTGCTTCCACGGCGAACAGCCGTACAACGCCGAGGAGATCCGGGCGGCCCTGCACCTGCGGGACCCGAACACCCCCGTCCTCATGCTCGACGCCCGCTCCCGCGACGACGTGCGCGGTGCGCTGCTGTCGTTGCTGGACATGCTCATTGCCAAGGCGGGGGCCGTGGCTACCGGTTAACCACCGGGCCACGCCCCACGTTCGCGGATCAGTGCTACTAGGCTGCGCCGATGGAACGCCTCACCAACGTGCCCGAGAGCTTCGCCCGGTCCGCGGATGCGGACCGGGCGAATGGCTACGACAACTTCGCCGAGGCGTACGCGGCGGAGTCCGAGAACAGCCTCGTGACCGCGTACTACGCGGCCAGCTGTCCGCTGCGCTGCGCGACCGGGGTGCCGTCGTTACCGGTATCGACGTCAGCGCCGGGATGTTGGCGTTGGCCAGGCGGCGGCTCGGTGACGATGTGGACCTGCATGTGGTCGATCTGAGAGACCGTCTGCCGTTTGAGGACGGTGCGTTCGACGACGTGGTCGCGTCGCTGGTGCTGCACTACCTGGAGGACTGGAGGCCGACGCCGGCCGAGTTGCGGCGCGCGCTCAGGCCGGGCGGCCGGTTGATCGCGTCGGTGGACCACCCTGTTGCGGCCTACACGTTCCAGGATCCTCGAACCCGACTATTTCGCGACCACCAGCTATACCTTCGACTGGAGGTTCAACGGGCAGTCCGTCCCGATGAAGTTCTGGCGCAGGCCGTTGCACGCGATGACCGATGCTTTCACCATCGCCGGGTTCCGACTGGCCGCCATCAGCGAACCGCAGCCTGACCCGGCCGCCCGTGAACTGTTCCCCGACGGCTTCCATGACCTTTCGACCAAACCCAACTTCCTCTTCTTCGTCGTCGAGGTACCGCCGAGCAGGCCCTAGGGGGTGGGGGTGTCTCCCCCTAGACCCGCGACATCTCGTGTGCAGGGCTCGCATCCCACGTCGCGAGGTCCACGACCCGGTCGTCCGCGAAGAGGGCGCACGTTCGGCCATCCGCCACGAACACGCTGCGGAGTTCGGCGTCGAGGACGGTCGCGGCGACGAACGTGCTGACGATGAGCGGGAAGTCGCAGACGGCGCCGATGCGGAAGAGCGACTGCGATTCGGTGGTGACCTCGTCGCCGCCGGCGCGCAGCACGATGCGCTGGTCGCCGGCGACGGCTCGGGTGGCGACCGCGACGGCGATGTTCCCCAGGCCGTCCGAGGCGACCGCTGCCAGGGCGCGGGCCCGTCGTACGGAGAGACGTTCGAGCAGGAAGCGGTCGCCGCCGCGGCCGATGACGACGGGGATGTCGAGCGAGCGGGCCAGCGGGAGACAGGGGGCCTGCCGGTTGCGCTCGACGGCGACGACCTTGACGCCGAGGTCCCGGAGCCGGGCGGATAGACGCAGGCCGACCTGGCCGAGGCCGACGACGATGACGTGGCCTCGGCGCGGGATGGAGCGGGCGCCGAGAATGCTGGTCATCCGGTGTCCGGTGAACCGGTCGACCACACCGGCGGTGAACACGGCGGCAAACACGAACACGCTGATCATCGAGACGGCGGAGAACACCTTGTACCAGCCGGGCCCGTGTTCGGCGGCATGCGAGGAGCCGATCGTGGTGAGCGTACGGGCCGCGTTCCACAGGGCCTCGGTCCAGTGCTCGTGCAGGACGAGCACGCCGAGCGCGACATCGACGGAGAACGCGAGCAGCAGTGCAAAGAGGCTGGCGACCAGTGCCTTCGCGGAGGTGCCGAGGGAGCGGAACCAGGCGCTGACGGTGGAGCGCGGGTGCGGCTTCGGCAAGGTGGCGAAGGCCCGCCGCGGCAGGTGCTCGACTTCCACGGTCGCGCCTTCCCGTCGCACGCCCACGAGGTCGTCGCCGACGGGCTGCAGCATGGCGTACCGGGGAGCGAGACAGTTCGCCAGGAGGCTGGGCAGCATCGCGTCGGTCATGCTCAAGGCGGTGCAGTTGGGGATGGTCCGGGATACCTCCTCGGCAACCGTACGATCGAAGATCGTCACGACCAGACGGACACCGGGCTTGAGGTGCTCGGCGAGGAGCGCGTAGCGCAGGGCGATCATGTCGTCACGGGACACGATGGCGATGCTGTCGACGGGACCGTTCAACTGCTGGCGCAGTGCGTCGTCGTCGGGGCGGGGCAGGCGGTGTGCGGTGCTCCCCCAGCGTTCGATGCAGGCGGCCGCAGAGCGGCCCAGGGTCTCGTCGTCCTCGATGATCACGACGTCCCGGCCGGTGGCGGGAACGTGCGGGCGCGGGGCGCCACGGTCCTCGGAAGATATCTGTGGGCTCAACCTGTCGGCCTCTCTGCAACATCGGGGGCCGAAGGCACCCCTTGATTCGGAAGGCGCGGCAGTGCCTGATCGAGGCTGGGGCGCATACGCTTCGGCGGCGCCGGATCGTCCGGTGCGCACGCCCCGGGGGCTCGCGCTCGAGGGGTGAGGAGCGCGGCCGAGGGGCGGAGATGAAGCGGTTCGGGTCTCTTTGTAGCACCCGCCTCGACGGCGCCGATTCATCAGCTCGTACAAAACGGAGTGGTCGAGTACGTGCATGTGTCGAATGCGCGTGGTCGGGTCGGTCGCGTACGGGGGCCTGGGCGGAAGCAGCGCCCTGCCTAGCGCTCGACCACCCTGGCCATCGCTGCCTGCCAGACGGAACGGCCATACGTGGCGAGGCACAGCCAGCCGGCCTCGGCCCCGGGCACGTAGCGGAGATCCGTGGGTGGGCTGTGTGAGAGGTGGGCAGCCATGAGTGTGTGGGGTCCCAGTGGTGGCTAGTTCAGGGCTGTGGAGATCTCCGCTCTTGTGGGTGTCGCATTCGGTTTGCAGGATCCATTTGACGCGCGGATCGTCGTGCTGCGTGCTTCTTGGGATCATGCGCGAGGAGCTTGTGCGTGGCCGGATACATCGAAGACCGGTGGGTGAGGAAGAAGAAGGATCTCGTCACCGGGAAGCGAGAGCGGACGGCCCGATACGGCGTGGGTTCGCGGTACAGGGTCGCAGGCATTCCAAGGGTTCGGTGCAGGTCTTTCCGGAGGCTGGAGGATGCCAAGTTTTGGCTCAGTGCTGCCATCGCCGACAAGGCGCGCGGAGAGTTCGTCGATCACCGTGATGGCTCGATCACGCTTGCCGACTATGTGGCGTCCTTCTGGAGGCCGGGGATTCGGGGTGCCGCCAGCACAGTGCTGGGTATGGACCGGCGTGTGCGGCTGCATATCCTGCCGCAGCTCGATGGTGTCCCGCCGAGTGGTGTAGTCAGTGGAGCTCGTTTGGTTCCGCTTGTGCGGGGATCTGTTGCTGCGGGGCTGGCTTGTCGGTGAAGAGTTCGGCCATGGAGCCCTCGGAGAGATAGCGGCG
>NZ_SRIC01000418.1 GCF_004684775.1 Streptomyces sp. MZ04 | reverse complement strand
TTATAAGGGACAGGTCGAAGGGGGTGGGGGTGACGGTGTGCGGGGCCGATGCGTCCATCGTTCACCTCTGGAGGGGAGTTGGAGGGTGGCCTGCATCACACGCTAGCGGAGCAACTAAAACACGTGCTACCTGATTCACTAAAACGAGTCTTACCCTCGCTTCCGGTGGACGCGCGACCTCGATGGTCGGCAAACTGTGCGCGCGAACGAGGAGTTGACCATGGCACCACGGCAGGCACCCACCATCCGCCAGCGCCGCTTCGGCGCCGAACTCCGGCGACTGCGCGATGCCGTCGGGATGTCCGCGCCCGTAGCGGCGGAACGACTCGGGGCGGACCGCACGATGATCTCCAACATCGAGTCCGGACGATTCGGCATCAGTGAGGACCGGCTCCGTCGCCTGGCGAGCATCTATGAGTGCGATGACCCCGGACTGATCGATGCCCTCGCCACCATGACCGGCGGGCGCGCGAAAGGCTGGTGGGACGAGTACCGAGGCAAGATCCCACCCGACTTCCTCGACGTGGCCGAACTCGAGCACCATGCCACCGGCCTGCGAACGCTCCAGACCGCCCACATCCCCGGCGTCTTCCAGACGGAGGAGCACGCCCGCGCGCTCTTCGACCTCTTCTTGCCGGCGCTACCTCGCCTGGAGGTGGAATTGAGGGTCGCCCATCGGCTCACCCGCCACGGCGTGGTTGCGGCCGCCCCAGGCGTGCCTTACGTCGGATTGGTACACGAAGCGGCACTCCGACTCCGGACGGGAGGACGCAAGGTGGCCAAAGCCCAGCTGGCCCGTCTCTTGGAGGAGAGTGAACGGCCCAACGTACGACTGCTCGTGATCCCGTTCACCGCCGAAGGCTTCCCGATGGCCGGGGACACAATGATGTACGTGTCTGCCGCCAGCCCTCACCTGGATACAGTCGAGGTGGACTCCCCCATCGGCGCGGTCTTCTTCGACTCACCGACGCAGCTGGCCAACTTCCGCCGCCGGCTGGACTTGGTCGAACGAGTGGCGTTGAATCCGAACAAGTCGAGGGACCTCATCCTCGAGATCGCCGGAGAACTGTAAGAGGGATTTCTCGTGCCGGAGTTGAAGTGGCTCAAGTCCTCGTACTCTGAAGCGTCAGGCAACGCCTGTGTCGAGGTGGCCGGGAACGGACACTTCGTCGTCGTACGGGACTCCAAGGACGTGGAGCGCCCCTGGGCGAAGGTAGGCCACGAGGCATGGAGGCAGTTCACGGGGGCGCTGGCCCAGTCGTCGCACTAGGGGAGCACGGCTCAGGAGACGGAGCCCCGCCACAACAGAACGAAGTGGACACCTCCCGCGCGTGCCCACCCCAACGTTCTGCGCTACTCGCTCAGGCTCACTGGAAGTAGCTGGCGCCCTTCAGGTCGCCGCCCCGGTAGTCACCGCCGGCCTGGCCGACCTTCTGGCCGATCTCGACGAGAGCCCGGTGGATGGCCTCGACGTTGTTGTCCCACTCCTTCTGCTTCAGGACATACGCCTCGTGGGCCTTGCCCTCCCAGCCCTCGGCCACCTTCGCCACCGCCCGCTTGATGTCCGCGAGGTCGGCTTCCAACTGCTTCGCCTGGTTCCCGAGTTCGGTGGTGATGGCGTCAAGGCCGCCATACTTGACCGCCATCTCGCCGTAGTGAACGTTTACCATGCCTACCCCGTCTCTCTGTCTCTCTGCGGTTGTGGGGGATTCGTTCCCCGAGGGCCTCAGTGCTTCAGTAGCTGTTGATGGCCGATTGCTTGCCGCCGTACTGCACGTCGATACTGTCCATTGTCGACCGGACCTGGTCCTCGAGTCCGTCCGTGAGCTTCTCGTTGCCGCTGATGCCTTCCAGGAAGTCCACCAGAATGCGCCCGATCACCTGCATGCGCTCGTTGATCTCAGTCTGCTTCTTGTCGAATGCATGAGCCCCGACGCCCCGCCAGTTGGCCTCCATCGTGTCGAGAGTGCCCTGGAGGCGCTTGAGTTGCTTCTGGACCGAGTCGTACTTGCCCACGATCTCTTCTTTCAGAAGCCTCACTTGCTCGTTGTTCAACTTCTGGCCGTCAGCCACGGCTGGGCTCCCTTCGTGAACTTGCGTTGGGGTGTGTGGGGTGGTGCTGCGTCGAGTTCAGGCCCTGCGCCGAGCGCGTACCGCCGCGAAGGCTCCGCCGCCGATCACCGCGACTGCGGCGCCAGCAGCGACGATCAACCACAACTGGCCATTACTCTCCGCGGACTTCGAGCTTGAAGCCGCCTCTGCGGCCCCGCCACCTGCGCGTCCCTTCGGGGGTTGCGATGAAGCTGGCCCTGAAGCGGAGGGAGAAGCGTCCTTGCCGGAACCAACGCCGCGGGTCTTCTCGTTGGTGAGGGGGTCAACGTCCGCAGGGCCTGGGTTCCCCTTGCCCTCCAGCAGGTGGGGAGCCGGCCGGACGAGTCCGTAGCCGAGGTAGTCGCTGGGCTCATCCTTGGGCCAGTCGCGACCTGCGGTGTCGATGAGGACGCGGAGTACTTGATTTGCCGTCCAGTTGGGGTGCTTGGACCAGATCAGGGCGGCGGAGGCGGAGGCGATGGCTGTGGCGGAACTGGTGCCGCCTCCGTCGTCGCAGTACGAACGGAACGTCTCGTCGCACCAGTGGGGGAGGTTCAGGCCCGGCGCCGCCAGATCCACGTACTCGCCGAACTCCGAGTACTTCGCGACCTTGCCCGACTTGTCGGCGGCTGAGACTCCGGTGACGGAGGGATATGCAGCGGGATACCCGATGAAGTTCTTCTTCTCGGCATTGTTTCCGACGCTGGCGAACATCAACTTCCCTTTTGAGGCGGCGTACTTCACCGCCTCTTCCTCATCTGGGTACATCACGTCAGAACCGATGGACATGCTGATGATCTGGGCATCACTGTCCGCAGCCGCCCGAATTGCTTCGGCGCTTCGGTCTTCCTTCGTCCCGAACTTGTTTCCCAGACCGGTACGAAAGGAGACGGCCTCAGCGCCAGGCGCCAAGCCCTTGATGCCCCCGCCGCGACCGGATCCCACGATGAGCTCCGCCATCGTGGTTCCATGCCCGTCGTAGTCATCCAGCGACCCACCGGGCAGGTCTGTTACGTCCTTGCCCGGCTGCACTCGGCCTTTGAGGGAAGGGGTCTCCGAGATGCCACTGTCAACGACCGCGACTTTGATCCCCTTGCCAGTACTGACCTCCCACAAGTCAGCAGCACCCATGGCATCCAAGTACCACTGCTTCGACTGAACGTCGTCGGCAGCGGCACTCGGAGCCAACCCGACTGATCCGAGAACCAGCACACCGATCGCCGAGCCCAAAAGGGCAACAAGCCTCCGTGAAGACCCCGAAAAGGGTGCAGTCCATCCCTCACGCCGGCCGAACCTTGGCTTCATGCCCTGCATGTCCTCGCTCACGATCAGTCGATTACCGGCGGCGCATGGTGCCGGCTACCAGGCAGATGTGTCTCTTCGTCCTCGACCAACTGGCCCGGTCGCTGCGCATCCTCGCCCTCATCCTGATCAGGGCGTTGCCCTTTGCGCTCGGGACCACGTACCAAGCCTGCTCCGCCAGCGGTGAACCCGATTCCGCGGGCCTCGCGGGCAGCCCGCCTCGTGGGGGTACCGACAACACCATCAGCGTTGCTGGTGGATCGACGAGGCTGCTGCCCCCCACCAGCCGTGGCACGGGGTGTGGCTCCCACTACCCCGCGCTGATTCGTGCCTCCGGTTGCAGCTCTCGGAGCACCAGCGCCATCGGTACCGACGACCGGGCTGCGTGGCAACCGGGAACTAGTTGGACCCGGCAGCGGCCCAGGGGCGGGCCGCCCCCCGAAGATGCCGTTGGCACGCCCCTCACTATTCCCTGGGATACCAGGACGCGGGCCCGCCCCATCTCTGGGGCGTGGCGTTCCTCCCGTGACAGCACGACCCATCGGAGGCTGCCCGGTGGGCGTCGGACCGCTGGTGGCTCGCCCTTGGGCCACGGGGCCCGGGCCCGGACGCCCGATCGGACCCGCAGGAGCGCGTCCAGGACCCGTGGTCGGTCCTACTGGGCCCGGAGTTCGCCCTTGAGCCGGAAGAGAAGGCTTCGGACCTACCGGAGGAACTGGGGCACGTGTCGCGGGGCGGCTGATCGTAGGGTGCCGAGGACCACCTACGAGCGGAGGAAGTGGTTCTCCATTGCCCGTTGGGCCGGGCCCGGGAGGCTGCGAACCTGGTGCCGGGTTCACGGTCTGCGGCGGCAAGGTATCGACGCTGTCAATCTCCGTACCGACAGGCCGGTCCGAGGAAGCGATCGGGTCCGGAGCCTTGATCGGGTCAGGTGCACCAACACGGGGCGGCGAGGATTCGTCCGGGCGAGCGTAGGTTGCCGTCGGAGCGTCGACAGAGCGACGGGGCTCCGCCTGAGCGTCGCCGGCGACTGGGGCGGAACCCGCAGCGCCCTGCCCCTCACCCCCAATGTCACCGCCTCGCTCCACAGGCCTCGGCACCCCCACATTCGGCATGGCCGAAAACGTAGGCGGCTCCTGCCCGGCCATCGAGTTCTGCGACACCTGGTAGAACGACGACAACCGATTCATCTGGTTGATCGCCTCTTGACGATGAGACTCCGCCTTGGCCGCGGCGTCGTACTCCGCATTGCCCTCGACCCTCTTGGGGGTGGGAATGTCCTCCACCATCTTGGGATCGGCGCGCTGGTCCCGGGGTGGCATGGAGCTACGGACAGAGGCCAGCCCCGCGCCGGCCGAGGCGATCTGAATGCTGGCGGTGTCGGCGAAGTCGGAGAGCTGATGCGTGTCCTTGACGAGCTTCTCACCCCACTTACGGAACGCCTCCCCCGACAGCCCTTCCAAGTGGACTCGACCGATGGACTCGCCGAGTTCCTTGGCGGCCGCGGCAATCGCGTCGCGCGCCTTCTTGAGCGCCTCCCCCGCGCTCTCCAAGTCGGCCGGGTTCGCTTGCTCGACCAGGTCGATCATGTCGTTGAGGCGGTGACCTTCGAAGCTCACACTCGCCACCCGGAGTCAGACTTGTCACTACCGTGGCCGCCTCGCGCGTCAGGCTCGCCGCCCCGCTCACGCCCATCCGGCATCTGCTCACGGCGGATCTCGGTCTGAATCGCCCAGAAGCGCTGCCGCAGGTCCTCGTCAAGGTTGTCGAAGCCGCGGTCCACGCCACGCGCCGCGATACTCATGGCGTCAATCTGGGTGCCGAGCATCTTGGAGAGCGAGGTCAGCCGCTCGTGAACCTGGTCGTACTGCGAGTACAGGCTGTCGGCTGCGGGGAACGCGCTGCCCGCACCGCTGAAGGAGCCCCGGGTGAGCTTGTACCCCCCAAGCTCGCTCGCACCGCCTGCTGAGCCTTCGAACTCCGTGAGTAGCGTGTCGATGCGCTGGCGAAAGGTCTTCAGCGCCCCCAGTCCCCGCTCGAAATCAGCCCCCGAC
>NZ_SRIC01000417.1 GCF_004684775.1 Streptomyces sp. MZ04 | reverse complement strand
CCCCGGGTCCACCGACCCCGTCCGCATCCCCCGCCTCGCCTCCGTATCCCCCAGCGGCTTCCCCACATGCCCCGCCAGCACCACCCCCATCGCCAGCGCCAGCCAGTCGTGGACGAACGTGCTTCCCGTCCGCCAGGCCAGCGGGGCGACATGCGTGAACCACATCAGCAGGCCCGTACCCAGCATCACCAGGACCGCCCCGCCGATCCACGCCGCGTACACCTTCTGACCCGCGTTGAACTTCCCCGCCGGACGCGGCGCGGCCCTGCGGCGCAGTGCCGAGCGCAGCCATACGCGGTCATGCGGCCCGAAGCGGTTCAGGAGCCGCAGGTCGCCGCGGAAGGCGCGGGAGGCCAGGGCCGCCAGGAAGGGGGCCGGAAGCAGCAGGCCCGACCATTCGTGGAGGGTCACCACCAGGGCCCGGCGGCCGACCAGTTCGGCGAGGAAGGGGAGGTAGAGGCAGGCCGCGGTCGCGACACACAGCCCCATCAGGGCCGCCGTCAGGCGATGCGTCCACCGCTGCGCGGGAGTGAACCGCGCGACCTCAGACCGTGGGCTCGTCTCCACGCCCATTCGAATCACCCACCCAGGCGTCGACGTCGTAACCCCGCCGCTCCCAATAACCCGGCACCACCTCGTCGGTCAGCGTGATGCCCGAGAGCCACTTCGCCGACTTGTAGAAGTACATGGGGGCGACGTAGAGGCGGACCGGGCCGCCGTGGCTGTGGCCCAGGTCCTTGTCCTGCATGCGCAGGGCCACCAGCACATCCGCCCGCCGCGCCTGCCGTAGCGTCAAGCTCTCGCTGTACGTCCCGTCGAAGCAGGTGAAGCGGACGGCTCGGGCCCCCCGGCGCACCCCCGCCGCGTCCAGGAGGCGTGAGAGGCGTACGCCCTCGAACGGCGTGCCCGGCACCCGCCAGCCCGTCACGCACTGGACGTCGCGCACCAGGCGGGTCTGCGGGAGCGCCCGCAACTCCGCCAATGAGTGCGTGGTCGGTCTGTCCACCAAGCCGTCGATCTTCAGGCCGTACGACGACGCGTCGCGGTGCGGGACGGACGAGGCCACGGAGTAGTAGCGGAAGCCGCCGCCGTTGGGGAGCAGGTCCGTCAGGCCGGTGGGGTCCTTGTCGGAGGCTGCGCCGAGGAAGGACTCCAGGCCCCGCTGGAGGGGCGGCGCGGCGGCCACGCCCGCGATGCCCAGGCCGAGCATCCCGAGGACCAGACGGCGGCCGACCGGTGTGCCGCCGCGCTCGTCGTAGTCCTCTTCGGGCTGGTGCGGATGGGGAGTTGTCACCCTCCGATTCGAGCACCCGCGGCCCCCGGGGTACAGGGTCCGCGGGTGTCCGTCAGCGTTCCGTAAGCATTCCGCCCCCGCGCCCTACTCGCTCGGCCTCTCCGCCGCCTTCTCCAGCTGGAACGCCTCGTTGCCCAGGCCGATCCTGGCGTGCGCTTCCGGCTTGGTGGAGCGCAGGATCGCGCCGTAGACCACGCCGGTCACGGCGGCCAGCAGGATGATGCCGGGCAGCACCCAGCTGAGCGCCGAGCCGGGGCCCGCGCCGACCAGGACGTCGAAGTCCTTGACCGTGTAGACCGCGATGACGAGCAGGCCGATCGCGGCGAGCGCGGACGCGGTGATGCGCCAGGCCTGGGCGCGGGCGGCGCCGCGCCGCACGAAGAAGACGATGACCGCCACGGACGCCGTGGCCATCAGGAGGATGACGCCCAGGGCGCCGATGTTGCCGAGCCAGGTGAACAGGTGCAGGACCGGCGCGGTCGGGTCGCCGAACGGGCCGTCGTCGGTCACCGCGAAGGCCACCACGATCAGGACGGACACGACCGTCTGGAGCAGGGAGCCGGTGCCGGGGGCGCCGGTGGAGGTGTTGGTCTTCCCGAACGCGGCGGGCAGCAGACCCTCGCGGCCCATGGCGAAGGCGTACCGCGCGACGACGTTGTGGAAGGAGAGGAGCGCCGCGAACATGCCCGTCACGAACAGGACATGGAGTACGTCGGTGAAGGTGCCGCCGAGCCGGGACTCGGTGAGCCCGAAGAGCAGCCCCGCACTCTGTTCCTGTGCGGCGGCGACGATGCCGGACGGGCCCGCCGCCACCGTGAGCGCCCAGGAGCTGATCGCGAAGAAGACCGCGACGAAGCCCACCGCGAAGAACATCACGCGGGCGACGACGACCTGCGGGCGGCTGGTCTCCTCGGCGTACACCGGCGCCTGTTCGAAGCCGAGGAAGGCCGCGATGCAGAAGCACAGGGCGGTGCCGAGGCCCGCGCCCGTCAGGGTGTCGGGGTTGAAGGCGTGCAGGGACAGGCCTTCCTTGGCCGGGTCCGCGATGGCCGCGATGTCGAAGATGACGACGAGCGCCACCTCGATCAGGAGCAGCACGCCCAGGACCCGGGCGTTGAGGTCGATCTTCAGCCAGGCGAGCACGGCGACGACGGCGACCGTGACAAGTGCCGGTATCCACCAGGCGACTTCGACCTCGAAGTACGTGTTGAGCAGCCCGGAGACCTCGAAGCCGAGGAGGCCGTAGAGGCCCGCCTGCAGGGCGCTGTAGGCGACGAGCGCGACCAGCGCGGCACCGGCGCCCGCGGTGCCGCCGAGGCCCCGCGAGATGTACGCGTAGAAGGCGCCCGCGTTGTGGACGTGGCGGCTCATCTCGGCGTACCCGAAGCTGAACAGACCGAGGACCACGCCGAGGATGAGGAAGAGCAGCGGCTGTCCGACGATGCCCATCACGCCGTATGTGGTGGGCATGACACCGGCTACGACCATCAGGGGTCCGGTCGCCGCGAGCACGGAGAGCAGCAGTCCGCCGGTGCCGAGGCGGCCTGCGCGCAGGGCCCGCTCCTCGCCGACGTAGGTGCTGATGCCGCTGTCGCCGGCGCTCGTGGCGGTGGTGCCGGCGGCTCTGGTGCCGCTCGTACTGCTCGAACTTCCCGTCGCCATGGCGCGGTTGTCCTTTCAGGGGGGGGGACGATGTGGTGCGGTGGGTCAGGCCGCGCCGAGCGCGGCGTCGCGCGCGGCGGTGAACGCCTTGTACGGGTCCCGGTCCGGGTACGACCAGGGGTCTTTGGTCGCGTGCCGCCCGATGCGGTCGAAGAGCGCGGCCGCCTCGGCGGCCCTGCCCTCGCAGGACTTCGCGTGGGCGAGGAAGTTGAGGTCGACGCGGCAGCGCGGATGGGCCCTGCTCCCGGGCATCTCCCACTCCAGCCACCAGTCGAAGGCCGCCTTCATGACCTGCCGGGCCCGGCGGCCGGTCCAGTGCTCGGAGGCGGCGGGGTCGGCGGGCTCGCTGCCGATGGTGGCGAGGACGCGGTAGCGCTCGGCGTGCGCGATGACGGGAAGCACCGCCAACGGCGAGTCCGCGGGCGCCTGTTCGGCCGCCCAGGCGGCGAAGTCGTACACCTCGTGCAGCGGGTCCTGGCCCGCGGCGGGGCGCCGCTCGGCGAGTCTGGCCACCATCAGGTGGTGCGCGTGGTGGTGCTCGGGGTGGCGGTGGCGGACCTCGTCGAAGAGCCGCACGACGTCCTCCTCGTGGCCCAGGGTGCGCTCCAGGGTGAGCAGCGCGAGCCACGGCGTGGGGTCGGCGGGGACGAGCGCCGCCGCCTCGCGGCAGGCTTCCCGCGCCTGCTCCGAGCGCCCCTTGCCGCGCAGCGCGAGATGCACCGCGGCATAGCCGAGCAGCACGGCGGCGTCGGCGCTCTCGGGCTCGGCGAGCAGCCAGTCACGGGTCCAGGCGGTGGTGGAGTGCTCCTGCGCGAGTACGTCGAACCGGTGGCCCCTGCGGTCCCAGTCGTCGCCGGTGTCGGCGAACAGCGAACGGACCTCGGTCCAACGGCCCTGGGCCAACGCGGCGCGGGCGCCTGCGAGTTCGCTGTCGTCGAGCGCGGAGTCGAAGGTGTGCGCCGCTCGCTTGCGGGAACGGCCCAACGGGGGTGGAGGTGGTGACACCGCGGGACTTCCTCCCCGGCACGGCTCGCTTACGGATGATCACGCACAGCAAAGCGGTAGGCAGCGCTCCAGTCAAGCTCTGCCCACCCTCGAGCCCTTCACCAACTCGTTTCACATTCCTCAGACTTCACCCCCGACCTGCACGGTTGTACAGCAGGACACGATTCGGACAAGCGGCACGGATCGCTCGGCGACAGCCGATGAACGGGCCCCTCAGCTGACGGACTTGGCGGCCGCGCGCCCGGCCGCCCGCCCCGAGAAGAGGCAGCCGCCGAGGAAGGTGCCTTCGAGCGAGCGGTAGCCGTGCACTCCCCCGCCGCCGAATCCGGCGGCCTCTCCGGCGGCGTACACACCCGGAAGCGGATCCCCGCCTTCCGCCAGGACGCGTGAGGAGAGGTCGGTCTCCAGGCCGCCGAGGGTCTTGCGGGTGAGGATGTTGAGCCGCACCGCGATGAGCGGGCCCGCCTTCGGGTCGAGGATCGGGTGCGGGGGCACGGCCCTGATCAGCCGGTCGCCGAGGAACTTGCGGGCGCCGCGGATCGCGGTGACCTGAAGGTCCTTGGTGAAGGGGTTGGTGATCTCGCGGTCGCGCGCCTCGAGCGTTCGGCGCAGTGACGCCTCCTCGATGAGGGGCTCCTTGGTCAGCGCGTTCATGCCGCGCACCAGCGCGGCGAGGTCCTTCTCGACGACGAAGTCGGCGCCGTTGTCCATGAACGCCTTGACGGGGGCCGGTACGTCGGCACGCGCGCGGTCGATGACGCCGCGCACGGACTTGCCGGTCAGGTCGGGGTTCTGCTCCGATCCGCTGAGCGTGAACTCCTTGCCGATGATGCGCTGGTTGAGCACGAACCACGTGTACTCGTACCCGGACTTCATGATGTGTTCCAGGGTGCCCAGGGTGTCGAAGCCGGGGAAGAGCGGCACCGGCAGGCGGTCGCCGCGCGCGTCGAGCCAGAGCGAGGAGGGGCCCGGCAGGATGCGGATGCCGTGGTTCTCCCAGATGGGGTTCCAGTTCTGGATGCCCTCGGTGTAGTGCCACATGCGGTCGCGGTTGATGAGGCGGGCTCCCGCCTCCTCCGCGATGCCGAGCATCCGGCCGTCGACGTGCGCGGGCACGCCCGAGACCATCCGCTCGGGCGGAGTGCCAAGACGCTCGGGCCAGTTGGCGCGTACGAGGTCGTGGTTGCCGCCGATGCCGCCGGACGTCACGATCACCGCCTGGGCCCGGTACTCGAAGGACCCGGTGACCTCGCGGCTGCTGGCCTTGCCGCGCTCGGCGTCCGAGGGCTCGAGCACCTCGCCGGTGACCGTGTCCACGTCACCCCCGCTGCGGGCGAGCCCGGACACGCGGTGGCGGAACTTCAGCCGCACCAGGCCGCGCGCGACGCCCTCGCGGACCCGCCGCTCGAAGGGCTCGACGAGGCCGGGACCCGTCCCCCAGGTGATGTGGAAGCGCGGCACGGAGTTCCCGTGCCCCGCTTCCACATCACCTGGGGGACGGGTCCCGGCC
>NZ_SRIC01000416.1 GCF_004684775.1 Streptomyces sp. MZ04 | reverse complement strand
GTGCGGATCCGACTCCTCCGGGGCGGGCGCGGGGGCCGACCCGGGCGTTCCGACGGTGAAGGACGAGGGGGATATCCCCGAACTTCCGCTGGACCGCTATGAGTTCAGTACGCGGGACAGTCAGCGGCACACGGAGGCACAGGCCCGTCTGACGCAGCGGTGCATGCGGGGCCTCGGCTTCGGCGACTTCCCGCTGTATCCGAAGCAGCCGGGGGGCACGGGGTCGGTGACACTGACCGCGGTGGCGGTCACGTCGTACCCGTACGGGCCGCTCGATCTCGACGCCGCCCGCCGCTGGGGCTACGGCTACGATCCCGAGCGGTCCGGGGCCGCCGCGGGACGGCCCGAGGGCCGCGCCTTGACGGACGAGGAACACCAGGCGCTGTACGGGCTGCGCCGCAAGCCCTCCGGGACCGGTGGCTGCTCCGGCGCGGGCACCAAGCGCCTCGTGGCGGGCGTGCCGGACCAGGTGCGCATGTTTACGTACACACCGAAGCGGAGTCAGCGCCTGGACAAGGTGGCCGCCAAGGACGAGCGGGTGCGCGAGGCGCTCGGCACGTGGTCCCGGTGCATGGCCGACAAGGGCGTCAAGGGCTACAAGACCCCGAGCGACGCCTTCGGCGACAAGGCCTGGGGCCGCAAGGGCCGCAGCGACGGCAACACCACCCAGACGCCGAGGGAGTTGGCGACGGCGGTGGCCGACGTCGAGTGCAAGCGGGAGCACAACACGGCGGGTGTGTGGTGGGCCGTGCGCGAGGAGACGCAGCGCGCCGACGTGGCCCGCCACAAGGACGCGTACGACGCGGTCCGCGCGGACCAGGAGCGGGTGCGGGCCAATGTGCGACGGGTCATCGGTGAGAAGTGATCGTGCGTGAGAAGTGATCGTGCGTGAGAAGTGATCCCCCCGCGAGATGTGGCGGACAGCTGCATCATGGGGTCATGGACATGACTGAGCTTGCCGACCTGCCGTCCGCGGTCGACACGGAACGGCTCCTCGCACTCGCCGACGGCCATCACCCCCGCACCGCACGGGCGTTGGGCGTCCACGAGGCCGGCGGGCACCTCGTGAAGGTGTACGCCGTCGAGGCGCCGGGGCGGAAGGTGACCGGGCGGGACGAGGAGGCGGCGCTGCGGCTCGCCGGGGCGCATCTCGGCCTCGGCCTGGCCCGCGGATCGGCCGGTCTCGCCGTGCTGATCGTGCACGCGGGAGGTGACGGCGACTACGTCCTCGTACAGAGCTGGATCGAGGGCTACATGTCGGATCTCGCGGTCTTCGTCGGGCCCGCGGGGGAGCCGGACCAACTCCGCCCCGGCCGGGCCGGGTTGGCGCCCTGCGTGTGGGAGGCCGCTGTCCTCACGCACGAGCGCGACGCGTACGTCCGGTGCGTGCTCGACGGCGGCGGGAGCCTTCCGGAGCGGCTCACCGCGTGGGGAAAGGACGTCATTGAGGGGGACCTGCGATGACGGATGAGGTGACGGATGAGGTGACGGATGAAGTGACGAATGAATCGACGGATGAATCGACGGATGAGGTGTCGGACGAGGTGACGGATGAGCCGACGGATGAGGTGTCGGACGAGCCGACGGATGAGCCGACGGATGAGCCGACGGACGGCAAGCCCCGCGTGCGCCACGCCCGCCCCGCCGACCTTCCCCGCGTCGCCGAACTCGCCGCCGAGCACGCCGTGTACGAGAAGGCCCCGCCGCTCGCCCCGGGCCTCGCCGCGCGCCTGGACGCGCTGCTCTTCGGGACGCCCGCGCCGCGCCTGCGCTGCCTCGTGGCCGAGCTGCCGGACGGCGAGATCGTCGGCTACGCCACCTGCGCGCCGGAGATCTCCACCTGGGACGGGGCCGAGTACCTCCACATGGACTGCCTCTTCCTGCGCGACGGCCACCGCGGCCTCGGCCTCGGCCCGCTCCTGACGGACGCGGTGACCGCAGAGGCCCGTTCCCTCGGGCTCACCGAGGTCCAGTGGCAGACGCCCGTGTGGAACGAGGGCGCGATCCGCTTCTACGACCGGCTCGGTGCCGGCGCCGCCGAGAAGCGCCGCTACACCCTTCGGGTACCCCCGCAGGGCAGTTGACCGCCCCGACCGGGAAACTGGTCACGTCTGTTGGGGTTGTTCCGTCATCTCCATGACGGATCGCGACGAGGGAATGTGACGGATGAACCAGAACGACGCTCTGGCGGCCCGCTTCGAGGAGCACCGGCCGCACCTGAAAGCCGTCGCCTATCGCATGCTCGGCTCGATCGGCGAGTCGGAGGACGCGGTCCAGGAGTCCTGGATCCGGCTCAGCCGCTCGGACGCCGGGGAGATCGCGAACCTCGGGGGCTGGCTGACGACCGTCGTCGGCCGGATCTGCCTCGACATGCTCCGTACGCGACAGTCGCGGCGCGAGGAGTCCCTGGCGCTCTCCCAGGACACGCACGTTCCCGATCCGGTGGTCAGCTGGGGCGAGATCGTCGACCCCGAGCAGGAGGTGCTGCTCGCCGATTCGGTCGGCCTCGCCCTGCTCGTCGTACTCGAGACGCTCGCGCCCGCCGAGCGCCTCGCCTTCGTGCTGCACGACATGTTCGCCGTGCCCTTCGACGAGATCGGCCCCATCGTCGAGCGCACCCCGGCCGCGACCCGGCAGCTGGCGAGCCGCGCCCGCCGCCGGGTGCAGGGCTCGGCCCCCACGCCCGACAACGACCCCGCCCGCCAGCGCGAGATCGTGGGCGCCTTCCTCGCGGCCGCGCGGGGCGGCGACTTCGACGCGCTGCTCGAACTGCTCGACCCGGACGTCGTGTTGCGCGCCGACACCGGCGAACTGGCCTCCGGCCTCTCGAAGCTGGTGCGCGGCGCCGCGGTGGTCGCCGGGCAGGCCTCGATGTTCTCGAAGAGCGCGCCGCCGACCGCGTTCGCGCTCGTCAACGGCCGGGTCGGCGTGGTCGGTGTGCCGGACGGCGAGGTCGTCTCCGTCATGGAGTTCACGATCACGAACGGGAAGATCGTCGAGGTCAACATCCTCGTCGACGCCGACCGCGTACGGGGCCTCGGCCTGCCGCCGTTCACCGCCTGACGCCCTTCACCGCCTGACGCCCTTCACCGCCTGACGCCGTTCACCGTCTGACGCCCTTCACCGCCTGACGCCCGCCACCTCCCGCAGGTACTCCTTGCGGCAGAGCGGATTCCGGTCGGTCCGCCGGCGGGCCGGGGGCTCGCCCCGGACCGGCTGGTACCGCTCGAAGGCCGACTCCAGCTCGCCCTCGCCGCGCGTCAGCGAGGGCAGCAGCTGCTCGAGCTCGTGCACGCGGGCGGCCGGGATCTCCCCCTCGACGAGATACGAGGATCCGTGTGCCGTCTGCGTGTGCGGGACGGCCCGCAGCCGCGAGAGCACCGGCAGGAGTTGCCCGAACAGGTCCTCGGGGACCGTGAGTTGGAACCGGTGCAACGGCTCGTGCACCTGGGTGCCCGCCCGCCGGAGCGCGCTCAGCAGGATCAGCGGGGTCAGCTGCCGGAAGTCACCGGCCGTGCTCGACATGCTCTTGTCGAACGTGCCGTGCGCGTGGCTCTGCCGCGGCCAGTACCCGGAGTGCGTCATGGTGACCACGCAGTCGCCGACCTCCCAGCCGTACACGCCCTGCAGCAGCGTCTCGTGCACGGTCTCCTCGACGGCCCGGAAGAACGCGTACGGCATCGAACCGAGCTCGACCTCCAGGCGGAACCGCACGCCGCTGCCGGGCGGGCCGGGATCGACGCGCAGGCCGACCGTCGCCAGGAAGGGGTTGTCGCCCTTGTCGATGATCTCGTGGGCGCCGCCGCTGCCGGTCACCCGCTCCACGCAGATGGTCGTCGTCTCGCGGAACTCGACCTCAAGTCCGTACTCCTCGGCGAGCGTCGCCTCGATGACCTCCTTCTGGACCTCGCCGTAGAGCGACACGTACACCTCCTGCCGGAGGTCGTCCTGGCGCAGGTCGATCAGCGGGTCCTGCTCGGCGAGCTGGGCGAGCGCGAGATGCAGCGCGCCCTTGTCGCGGGCGCGGGCGGGCACGACGACGGTCTCCAGGGTCGGCGGCGAGAAGTGGTGCGGTGTGGCACCTTCGGCGCTCGTACCCGTGCGCGGTACGCCGATGACGTCGCCGATCCGGATGTCGCCGAGCCCCCACAGCTTCCCGATCTGCCCGGCGGACACGCCGTCGCGCGCCACGGCGGCCCCCTGGTCGAAGACGCTGACCGCGGTCACCTTGCCCTCGCGGCCGCCGGTGAACGGCAGCCGGTCGCGGGTGCGCACCGTCCCCGCGAACATCCGTACGTAGGCGATCTTCTCCCCGGCGTCCCCGCGCTCGACCTTGAAGACGGTGCCGGACGCCGGGGCCGCCGGGTCCCCGTCCTGGGAGGGCAGCAACTCCCGGATGCCCGCGATGAGTTCGGGCACACCGGCGCCGGTTGCGGCGGAGCCGAAGAACACCGGGTGCACCAGGCTGCGGGCGGTCTGCGCGGCCAGTTCGGCGCGGAGCCGCTCGTGGCCGAGGCCCGCCTCTTCGTCGACGTACGCGGAGAGCAGTGCGTCGTCCTGCGCGGCCAGCACGTCGACGAGCCGGTCGCTGAACGCGGGATCGCCGACGGCGTGCGCAACGAACCGCGCGTCCTTGGTGCCCGCGCCACGCACCGTCCCCATGGGGACGACGGCCGGGGCGAGGCGCTCGGAGATGCCGCTCAGCAGCTCCTCGTGGCGCGCACCACGCCGGTCGATCTTGTTCACGAAGATCAGCGTGGGGATGCGGAGCCTGCGCAGCGTCCGCATCAGCACACGGGTCTGCGCCTGGACGCCCTCCACGGCCGAGACGACGAGCACGGCGCCGTCGAGCACGCTGAGCACCCGCTCCACCTCGGCGATGAAGTCCGGGTGGCCGGGGGTGTCGATGAGATTGACGGTGACGTCGTCGACGGCGAAGGAGACCACGGCGGATTTGATCGTGATCCCGCGCTGCCGCTCCAGGGCCAGCGAATCGGTCTGGGTGTTTCCGTCGTCGACGCGACCGATCTCGTCGATGACACCGGCGGCGTGCAGCAGCCGCTCGGTCAGGCTGGTCTTCCCGGCGTCAACGTGCGCCAGGATCCCCAGGTTCAGGGTGTTGGTCGTGCTCGACGAATGCGTATGCACTGAGCGTCATGTCCTCTGGGTCGACGGCGATTCCCTTCTGGCTGGACATGAACGAACGGCGCATTACGTCTCCTTGACGGCTCGGGGGTAGGGCCAGTGCAGCAGGGTGTGGCGACGGGCGGCAAGCGATTTATCCGGGGCGCGGTGCCGGTGTACGTCAGTAGGGTCCTGGCATGCTCACCGGCTGCCTCGCCTGGGGCGTGGCCACGGCGGTCGGCCTGACGGCACTGCTCACGGCGTCCCGGCTCGCGTACGACGTCCTGCGCATCGCGGGCGCCTGCTACCTGGCGTGGCTGGGCGTCTCGGCGCTGTGGCGGGCGCGGGGGGCTCAAGGGG
>NZ_SRIC01000415.1 GCF_004684775.1 Streptomyces sp. MZ04 | reverse complement strand
CTGGCGCACGACCGACCCCGCACGCCCCTTCTCGACCTCGAGCTGTGCGTGGACGCGGCGCCGCAGGTCCGCCACGTGGCTCACGATGCCGACGCTGCGGTCCCGCTCGCGCAGGGAGTCCAGTACGTCGAGGACCTCGTCCAGGGTCTGGTCGTCGAGGCTGCCGAAGCCCTCGTCGATGAAGAGCGTGTCGAGGCGTACGCCGCCGGCCTCGTCGGTGACGACGTCGGCGAGGCCGAGCGCGAGCGCGAGCGAGGCGAAGAACGTCTCGCCGCCCGACAGCGTCGACGTGTCGCGCTCGCGGCCCGTCCACGCGTCGACCACGTGCAGTCCGAGACCGGAGCGGCCGCGGCCGGTGCGGTCGTCGGAGTGGACCAGGGTGTAGCGGCCCGACGACATGCGCTGCAGCCGTGCGGTCGCGGCGGCCGCGACCTGTTCGAGGCGGGCGGCCAGGACGTACGACTCCAGGCGCATCTTGCGTTCGTTCTCCGCCGATGTGCCCGCGGTGAGCCCGGCGAGCCGCGCGACGCGGTCGTAGTCGGCGCGCAGCGGGGCGAGGCGTCGGGCGCCCGCGGCCGACCGGCCGGAGAGCCGGTCGAGTTCGGCGCAGCGCCGGTCCGCCGCGTCGAGCGCGGACGCGGCGGCGCGGGCCCGCGCATCGGCCCGTTCGGCCGCGTCCTGGGCCGCCCGCGGGTCGGCGGGCGGCCGCTGTGCGGCGGCGGCCGCGTCCGGCTCGGCGAGCAGGGAACGCACCGCGGCCTCCTCGTTCTGCCAGGCGTCGACGCGGTGCTGCAGTGCGCGGTGGTGCGCGTCGTCCAGGAGTGCGTCGGCCGCGTCCCCCGGCGTGTCGAACCCCGCGCGGAAGGCCGCGTCGGCGAGTCGCGCGTCGGCGTCCTTGAGCCACTGGGCGGTGTCGTCGGCGGTGCGGGCCGCTTCCGAGGCCTCGGTCAGGAGGGCCGTCTGCCGCTCCAGTTGCGCGGCACGGGCGGCGACGCTGCCGCTGGCGCCCCGCGCCCGGGTCAACTCGGCCTCCAGCGCCTCCTGTTCGCGGTCGAGCGCCTCGCGCCGCGTGGCGCGGGATGAGGCCCTGAGCGCGGCCTCGTGCCGCGCGGCGACCCTGCGGTCGTGCTCACGCTCGGCCCTGTCGAGGGTTTCCCGGGCGTCGCGAAGGCCGGATGCGCGGTCCCGCACCTCGGCGTGTTCGTACCGCAACTTCTCGACAAACGCGGCGATTTCGTCGACGGACGGGCCGCGCGGGGTGTCGGGGGCATCCCCCGCGGTCGTGGCCCCCGACGCCGTGGCGGCCTCCGCGGCGAGGGCTTCCCGGATCTCACCGTGGCGCCGCTCGGCCTGCGTTCTCAGCTCGTCCGCCCGCCGGTAGTCGGCGAGCACCGCCTCCTCCTTGGCGCGGTCGACGTGACCGGCGGATTTGGGTGCGGGCGCGGGGTGTTCGGCCGATCCGCAGACCGCGCACGGGGCGCCGTCCGTCAGGCCGGCGGCCAGTTCGGCGGCGATACCGCTCAGGCGCTGCTCCTTCAGGGCCAGCCAGTGTTCGTGCACGACGGTGGCGCGCTCCCGCGCCACGAGTGTGCTCTCGTGCGCGCGGGCCGCCTGTTCGGCCAACCGGTCGCGGCGCCGCGCCGCGGCCAACCTGCCCTGGGCGGGCTCCAGTTGGCCCGCGAGGTGCTCCGCGCGCGTGGCCGCTTCCTGGGCGGACTCGATACGTCCCTGGAGTCCGGCGCGGGTGGCCTCCCACCCGTCGAGCCAGCCGGCCGCTTCGCGCAGCAGCTCGTCGTCGGCGCGTTCCTCGCGCTCCAACGCGACGCGTTCCGTGCCGAGTTCGGCGAGGCGGCGCTCGGCGCGCCGGGCCGACTCCAGGCCGCCGAGCTCTTCGGCCGCCTTGCGTGCGGCGGCGGCGAGCCCCGTGGCCCCGGCGTCCGCGAAGGTGTCGGGCAGTTGCCGCCGAGCGCGGGCCTCCTCGGCGGTGGCGCGCCGGTGCTCCTCCTCGGTGGCGCGGCGCAGGCCGAGCGCGGGAGCCACCGTCTCGGCCTTGCGGGACCGCTCCATCCGGTCCTTGTTCCGCCGGTGCTCCTGCGCACGCTCGTGCAGCCGCTCGGCCCGCTCCTGCGCCTGGGCGAACCTCCTTTGCAGCCGGTCGAGTTCGCGTACGTCGTCGAAGTGGCGCCCCGCGGCGGCCTGCGCGGATTCGGCGGCGGTGAGCGCGCACCGTGCGATCGCGCGCCGTTCACGGGCACCGGTGCGGGCGACGGCGGCCCACGCCAGGACGGCATCGGCGAGCCCCGGATCGCCGGGCGACAGGTCGGGCGACGGCAGCTCGGCGGCGTCGCTTCCCGCCGCCTGCTGCATCCGGTGCGCGTCGGCGAGCAGCTCCGCGTCGCCCTCGCGCACGGCGCCCTCGGCCTGGCGCCGCTGCTCGGCAAGGCGCTGCTCGACCGCGGCGAACCTGCGGGTGTCGAAGAGCCGCCCGAGCAGTTTGCCGCGGGCCTCGGCGTCGGCCCGCAGGAAGCGCGCGAAGTCGCCCTGGGGCAAGAGCACGACCTGGCAGAACTGCTCCTTGCTCATGCCGAGGAGCTGGGTGATCTCCTCGCCGATCTCCTGGTGGGAGCGGCTGAGGTCCTGCCATCCGCCCGCGTGACCGGCGTCCGCGGCCGCGTACTCGCGCAGCCAGGTCTGCGCCTTCTCCGTGGTCGTACCGGTGCCGCGCTTCTTCGGGCGCTCCCAGGGCGGCTGCCGGGTGATCTCCAACCGGCGCCCGGCGACGGTGAGTTCGAGACACACCTCGGTCCGCGCGGAGGCCGGCGCGTGGTCACTGCGCAGGGTCACACCCTGGCCGCCGCCCTGCCGGGGTCCTGGCACCGAGCCGTACAGGCCGTAGCAGACGGCGTCCAGGACGGAGGTCTTCCCGGCGCCGGTCGGGCCGTGCAGCAGGAAGAGCCCGGCGGCGGAGAGCTCGTCGAAGTCGACGGACTGGGTGGTGCCGAAGGGGCCGAACGCGGTGATCCGGAGCCGGTGCAGCCTCATCGGGCGACCTCCCGCAGCGTGTCCTCGGTGCGGACGGTGTCGAACGCGGCCTCGAGCACCGCCCGTTCGCGCCCATCGGGCCCGGCGCCGCGCACATGGGTCACGAAGTCCTCCGCGATCTCCTGATCGCTGCGGCCCTTGAGGCGTTGCGCGTACGAGACGTCCGGGTCGTCGGGCGACCGCTCCGGATCGAAGACGAGGCTGAGCGTGTGCGGGAAGCGCGCGCAGAGGCGGGCCATGGGGTCGTCGGGGCGCACCGGGTCGGTGAGCGTCGCCTCGAGCCAGGATTCCTCGTGGCGGGCGAGGTCCGGGTCGGCGAGCAGCTCGTCGAGCCGTCCCCGGACGCGGGCGAGCTTCCGCGGCACCGGGCAGTCGATCCGCTCGGCGTGGATCTCCCCCGCCGCCCCCAGGTCGATGAGCCACATGGTCTTGCGGTGGGCGGACTCCGAGAACGAGTACGGCAGCGGGGAGCCCGAGTAGCGCACCCGCTCGCTGATGGCCTGGCTGCCGTGCAGATGGCCGAGCGCGGCATAGTCGACGCCGTCGAAGACGCCCGAGGGCACGGCGGCGACCCCGCCGACGGTGATGTCCCGCTCGCTGTCGCTGGCCTCGCCGCCGGTGACGAAGGCATGGGCGAGGACGACGGAACGGGTGCCCGGCGCGCGAGTGGCCAGGTCGGCCCGCACCCGCTCCATGGCGGCGCCGATGACCGCCTCGTGCCCGGCACGGGCCACCCCGAACTCGTCCTTGACCAGGGCCGGTTCCAGGTAGGGCAGGCCGTAGAAGGCCACGTCCCCGTGGTCGTCGGCCAGGACCACCGGTTCACCGCAGGCGGCGGGCGCGGTGCGCAGATGGATGCCCGCGCGTCCGATGAGACCGGCGCCGACGCCGAGGCGGCGCGCCGAGTCGTGATTCCCGGAGATCATCACGGTCGGCACACCCAGGTCGGCGAGCCGGTGCAGCGCGTCGTCGAACAGCTCGACGGCGGCGAGCGGCGGCACCGCCCTGTCGTACACGTCCCCGGACACGACGACGGCGTCCGCCTCGCGCTCACGCACCGTGGCGACGAGGTGGCCGATGAAATCGGCCTGGGCCCCGAGCATGTTCACCCGGTGGAACGACCGCCCCAGATGCCAGTCGGACGTGTGCAGAATTCTCAAGACGCCGCTCCGGCCCGCATGCTTTCCCCCTCCTGCGCCGCCGGAGCCAGCACCGGCACAGCACGGGCCTCGCCGACAGCACCCACCACGCTAGCGCCTGATCACACCTGCTCGATCACGAAACTTCAGGTGCCCCTGGCTCCGACTGCTGCTGTGGCACATCAGACACGGACGGCTGTTCGAGTGCCGAAGAGGGCGGCTGGGGCTCGGCCGCCGACGACGGCGGACTGACCGGAGGGGACGCCGGGGCCGATGACGGAGCCGATGTCGACGGGCACGGACTGCCGCCGGGCGACGGCGGTCCGGTGCCGTCGGCGGGCGTCGAGACGCAGGGCTTGGGGCTCTCGGACGCGGACTCGGACGCGGACTCGGACGGCGGCAGGGACACGGAGGCGGTCGGCGTCGGCTTGTCCGCCGGCGGTGTGGTCTTCTCGTCCCCGGCGCCGGTGTCGCCCTTGTCACGCTCGAACCAGTCGCCGCTGTGCGGGTCGAAGAGGATGAAGACGTTCACGACCTGGACGGCGGGCGTCACGACCACGACGTTCGACGACCGGTAGCCGGGCCACGCGTCGCCCGTCTGCTTCGGGGCCTTCTGGGCGACCGGCGGCGTCAGCGGATTGCCGCAGGCGCAGCGCACGCGCGGTACGCCTTGGCCGTCGACGAGCACGGCGGTGCCGGCCTGCAGGACGGCCTGGTAGGCGGTCGGGGCGCCGTCGCGGTAGCCGTGATTGGTGACGCGGGTGTCGAAGCGCAGCTGTACGGGGGTGAGCGACCTCAGGTAGCCGGGCACGGCGGACGGGGCGATGTCCTGGACCGAGGCGAACGCCTTGTTCTTCGCCGGATCCTTCTGGAGTTCGGAGACCTGCTTCTCCACGTCGCAGCTGCCGACTTTGCGCGTCCCTCCGTAGAGACCGGGTGCCGATCCGTCGACGCCGCGCGTCACGTTGGCGGACGCCGACGAGCTCGGCAGCGCGGTCGGGGACGGCGGCGGGCCGTCTTTGCGGGCCGTCGAGTCGGTGTAGGGATCAGGACCCGTTTTGTCCGTGGGCAGGGGGAGCACCTCGCCCACGGTGTCCGACTTGCTGTCGGGGCGGGTGAGGACGACGGTCAGGACCACCGCGGCCACGATCGCGGTGGCGATCACCGCCACGCGCGGCGCCGACTTCCACCAGGGGCGCTCGGGCTTGTCTCCGGGACCCTGGCCGTGCCCCGTGGCTCCCTCGTCCGGCCCATCGGGGCCGTGAGGACCGCCCGGCCCCCCGCCATCGGGCGGACCGCTCGGCGGGCCTGTAGGGCGTTCGGCGGTCGGTGGGGTCGCATCGGGCTGGGTGGCGCCCGGCTGAGAGGGGCCCGGGTGGGAG
>NZ_SRIC01000414.1 GCF_004684775.1 Streptomyces sp. MZ04 | reverse complement strand
GTTGGGGTAGGGGTGGCGGGGTCCGGAACTCCTAGCGCAGCATCGGGAGTTCGATCGCCGGGCAGCGGTCCATGACCATGGAGAGCCCGGCGGCACGCGTGCGGTCGTAGGCGGCTTCGTCGATGACGCCGAGCTGGAACCAGACGGCCTGGGCGTCTATGGCGACGGCTTGGTCGGCGACGGGGCCGGCGAGGTGGCTGTTGACGAAGACGTCGACCACATCGACGTGGAAGGGAATGGCCTCGAGGGAGGGATAGCCGGGTTCCCCGTGGACCGTCTCGGCTTTCGGGTGGACCGGGACGACGCGTTTGCCGAAGCGTCGGAGAACGTCGGCGACTCCGTGGGCGGCTCGCGCCCGGTTGGCGGAGAGGCCGACCACGGCCCACGTGTCCCCCAGCTCGGTGAGGATCTTGCGGACCGTGGCCTGATCGCCGTACATGAAAGCCTCCTGCGTCGGGACAGCACTCACCCGATGCAACTCCGTGGGCATCCCGGCCATTCCGCTGCGTTCCAGATGACTCACGGCTCACTTGTGCGGGCCGCGACGGCCGCGAGGCAGGATCTCGTCGGTCATCCGGGCCACCTGTGTCCAGAACGCCCGGTTCTCCGGGCTGGACTCGTTCGCCGGCGGCACGCGCTCGGGGTGGCCGGGCAGCGTCGCGGGAGGCCCGGAGGGCCCGGCGGGCCGCGACGGCCTCGACCGCCGGGACCGTCCGGACGCCCGGGAACCCTGGCCGGCGCCCTCGGGCGGGCGTTCTCCCGCGGTGATCCGCCCGAAGATGACGAACATCTCCCACACTTCTGCCAGCAGCGCCCGTGCCCTGCGCCTCACGCGGCCCTGCCTTCTTTTTGAGCGCGTCCCATGGCTTCGCCACTCTTCGTCTCGTGGCCTGGCTGCCGCATCAGGCAGTCACCTCGGTCGCGTCCGCCAGGCCCGCCAGGAGCCGCTCGGCGCGCTCCAGGTCGGCGGGGGTCGTGCCGCCGGCGGCCACGAACCCGTCGGGGCGCAGCAGCAGGAACCCCGGGCGGTGCCGGTCGACGCGCTCGTGCGCCACCAGACCCGGCAGTCGCCCGGCGGCTGCGGCCGCCGCCTGGTGCATGCGGTCGGCCCTGGCGCCCGTGCTCAGCAGCCGGAACGCGGCCTCCCGCGACGCGTCCCCGGCCGGCGCGGTCACCCAGTGCGGCGCGCGCGAACCGGGGGGCGGCAGCAGGCGGTTCCCCTTCCCGGATCCGCCGGACTTCCCCTCCTCCCGCACCACCAGGCCCTCGGGGTAGCGCACCCGCCAGCCCGCAAGGAGCGGCACAAGACGCCGCCGCAGCACCCCGGACTTCTCCAGGAAGCGCCAGGCGGCGTTCCGCAGCCGCGCCTGCGCCGGCTTGAGGGTGAACATGCGGGTGAAGCCCCGGGTGTTGCGGACGATCAGCTCGGCGGCGTACCGGCGCTCGACCTCGTAGGTGTCGAGGATCGCGGGGGCGAACCGGCCCTGGATCACGCCTGCCAGCTTCCAGGTGAGGTTGTGCACGTCCTGCAGGCCCAGGTTGAGGCCCTGGCCGCCGATCGGCGAGTGGGTGTGGGCCGCGTCGCCGACGAGGAAGCAGCGGCCCTGGCGCAGCCGCTCCGCGATCCGCTCCTGGCTGCCGAAGGTCTTGATCTCGTGCAGATCCTTCACCCGCGCCCCGGCCGGTCCGCGCTTGTCGAGCAGCGACTGCACGGTCTCGGGCGTCAGCGGGGTGTCCGGCGGCACGGGGGTGCCAAGACGCGTGATGCCGCCCGCCAGCGGGGCGTAGACCATGGGGCCTGTGGAGCGCAGGAAGTAGTGGACGGCGCCGCGCCCGGCGTCGCCGCCGTCGATGTGGCCCTCGGCGGCGAGGTAGATCGTGGGCAGCGTGACGCCGGGGAACTCGATGCCGAGCCGCTCCCGGACGGTGCTGCCGACGCCGTCGGCGCCGATCAGCCAGTCCGCCTCGATGAGTTCGGTGGTGCCGTCGGGCCGGTGGGCCTTCACGGTCACGGAGTCCTCGCCCGGCGAGACGTCGGTGACCCGCGTGGCGCGCTCCACCCGGCCGCCCAGCTTCTCCAGTACGCCCTCCAGCAGTGCGCTGGTCTGCTCCTGCGGCAGCAGCAGCGCCTCGTTCTCCTGGCCGATGTCGTTGTGGAGGGTCCGGCCGCCGTCGAGGTGGTAGTGGAGGGAGCGGAGGGTGACGCCCCTCGCCTGGGCCTCGGGCAGTACGCCGAGGCCGCGCAGCACCTCAAGTCCCAGCGGCCACAGCAGGATGGCGCGCGAGCCCTTGTTCGGCTCCGGCTCGCTCTCGAGCAGCCGGACGGAGACGCCGAGCCGCAGCAGCTGGCAGGCGGCGGCCAGACCGCAGGTGCCGCCGCCGACGATCAGCACGGAGGGCCGTCGGGGCGCGCCGTTCGTGTCCCTCGTGTCCCTCGTGTCACGTGTGTCACTCATGGGCTTCCCTCAGCGTTGTGTCGAGCCAGTCGTGGATGGACCGTGCGGTGGTGTCGGCGTGCGCCTCGATGACGGAGAAGTGGTCGCCGGGGATGTCCACGCCCGCGCGCAGCAGCAGCGTGCGGGCCTTGACGGGCTCGGGTGTCACGTCCGTCAACAGCCGCAGGTAGCCGCCCATCGCGGTGAGCCGGTCGTCGTCCAGGACCAGGCCCGGGTCCACTCCGTCCGCGCCGCTCAGCTCGCCCAGGCGGCCAAGGAGCTCCGGCACAAGGCGGACCAGCAGGCGGCGGCTGAGCGGCGACGTGTCGATCGACGCCACCGCCACCGGGCCCTCGCCCGCGTCCTCAAGGCGCGATGCCACCGCCTGGGCCAGCAGGCCTCCCGAGGAGTAGCCGACGAGCGCGTACGGGCCGCCGTCGGCGTGGCGGCGCATCGTCACGGCCGCCGCGTCGAGCAGCGCGTCGAGGGTGGCGGGCAGCGCCTCGCCCGGCAGGTAGCCGGGCAGCGGCAGGGCCCACACGTCGCGCTCGCCCGCGAAGTGCGCGGCGAAGCGCGCGAATTGGTGGGGCCCTGAGGTCGCAAGGACGGTCGGCAGGCAGAACAGCGCGGGGCCGCCCGCGCCCTCGGCCAGCCGCACCGGCTCCGGCATGGTGCCGGAGAACGCCGGCCGGAAGCGGGCGGCGTCGCCCAGCAGGTCGGTGAACTCCACTGTCGTACCGGCGTCGAGCGCCCGTTGGAACAGCGCGCCGAGCCCGGAAGGACCGGACGGCGAGCCGGGGGACGGCGCCGTCGCCGCAGCAGCGCCCTCGGGCAGCTGCGTGGACAGGTGCTGGGCGACCGCCTCCGCGCTGCCGTTGCGGAACACGGCGTCGGGCCGCAGCCGCAGGCCGGTCGCCGCGGCGAGCCGGTTGCGCAGCTCCAGCGTCGTCAGCGAGTCCATGCCGAGCTCCAGCAGGCCTCGCCTCGGATCGACGGCCTCGCCGGAGGCGTGCCCGAGCACGGTCGCCGCCTCCGCACGCACCAGGTCGAGCAACGCCCGCTCCCGCTCGGCCGCCGGCAGCTCGGCCAGCCGCGCCAGCGCCTGCCCGGCGCCGTCCGCCGCCTCGGCCCCGCTGCCTCCGGCTGCCGAGCGCCGCCGCAGCCGTGCCACCTCGGGGATCTCCTCAAGGAGCGGGCTCGGCCGGGTCGCGGTGTAGCGGCGCAGGAAGCGTTCCCACTCCACGTCCGCGACGACCAACGCCGCGTCCTGCCGCTCGACGGCTTCCTGGACCGCAAGCAGAGCAAGGCCGGGGTCTAGCCCCGGAAGCCCGCGCTGGACGAGGCGCCGCTTGCGCGACTCCTCGAACGCCGCCTCCTCGGCGTCGCGTCCGGCGTGCGTCCACGCGGTCCAGCCCAGCGAGGTGGCGGGCAGCCCCAGCGCGCGGCGGTGCGCGGCGAGCGCGTCGAGGTGGGCGTTGGCGGCGGCGAAGGGGCCGAGGCCGACGCCGCCGCCGAGGGTGCCGGTGAAGGAGGAGAAGAGGACGAACGCCTCGAGGTCGCGGTCCTGCGTCAGCTCGTGCAGGTGCCGCGCGGCGGTCGCCTTTGCCGCGAGCACCGCCCGCAGACGCTCGGGTGTGAACGCCTCGATCGGCCCCTCGTCCAGCAGCTCGTCGGCGTGGACGACGGCGGTCAGCGGCGCGTCGGCGGGGATCGCGTCAAGGAGGCCGGCCAGCGCCTCGCGGTCGGCGGGATCGCACTCGGCGATGGTGATGTCGGCGCGGAGACCGGAGAGTTCGGCGGGGATCGGGATGGGGAGTTCGGTCGCGGGGGTGGTGGTGAGGATGAGGCGTTCCGCGCCGTTCTCGGCCAGCCAGCGGGCGACGGCGAGCGCGGTGGGGGTGGTGCCGCCGGTGACGAGCACGGTGCCGTGGGGCCGGAACGCCGCCGCGGCGGGGCGTGCGGGCGTCGGGGCGGGCACGAGGCGGCAGGCGAACGTGCCCGCGCCGCGCACCGCCAGCTGGTCCTCATCGCCCCGGCCGCCCAGGATGCGGGGCAGTGCCGCCAGCTCGGCCGACGTGCTCGGCGTCGCCGGGATGTCGATCAACCCGCCCCACTTGTCGGGGTATTCGAGCGCGGCGACCCGGCCAAGGCCCCACAGCTCGGCCCGCTCGGGGTGCCGGATCGGGTCGGAGTCGCCGGTGGAGACAGCCCCCCGGGTCAGGAACCAGACCCGCCCGCCGAGCCGCGCGTCGGCGAGCGCCTGGAGGAGTACGAGGGAGGACTCGGTCTCGGCGAGCAGGGAGAGCGTCCCGGCGAGCTGGGACTCGCCGACCGACGACGACCCGGATTCGGCGGGTTCGGCGGACTCGGTGGACTCGGCGGATTCGGTGGACTCAGCGGATTCGGTGGATTCGTTGGACTCAGCGGCCTCGCGCAGAGCCGCCGCGAGCTCGGCCCGCTCGCCGGAGGCACGGACGCGCACGACGCGGGCACCGGCCTGCTCCACCGCGGCAAGCACGGCGTCCTCCGCCTCCCCGCCGCCGTCCGGGGGCAGCACAGCCAGCCACGTCCCGGAGAGCGCGGCCTCGGGCAGGGCGACGGGCCGCCAGTCCAGGCGGTAACGCCAGGACTCCGCGCGCGATCGGGTGCGGCGCTCGCGGCGCCAGGCGGCGAGCGCGGGAACGAGGTCCGTCAGCGTCGCGTCGTCACGGGTGCCGAGCATCCCGGCCACCTGATCGGGCGCGCCCTCCTCGACCACCTGCCAGAACCGCGCCTCCGTCGCGTCGACCGGGGCCGCGGCCTCGGGGGCGGCGGTGCTGATCCAGTACGTGCGGTGCTGGAAGGGGTAGGTGGGCAGATCGGCGGTCGGCCCGTCCTGGGGCGTGGGGGTGACGGGGTGTCCGAGGGCCCAGGCGCGGGCCAGACCGGCGAGGAAGCGGCCGGCGGTGCCGTCGTCGCGGCGCAGGCTGGTGAGGATGCGCGCGTCCGCGTCCGTGTCGCCGATGTGCGGGGCGAGTACGGGGTGGGCGCTGGTTTCGATGAAGGTGTGGTGGCCGTCGGTGATGAGGTTGTTGATGGTGTGGTGGAAGGCGACGGGTTGGTGGCAGTTGTCGTACCAGTAGTCGGGGGTGAGTTTTTCGCCGGGGT
>NZ_SRIC01000413.1 GCF_004684775.1 Streptomyces sp. MZ04 | reverse complement strand
CTATGTGGGGGAGGTGTTGGTGCGGCGGGCGGGTGCCGTCTGGGTCGATTTCGACGAGAGCCAGCGTCTCTACTTTGGACATTCTGTGGGTGTACGGATGCCGGACGGGAGGGTGTGGAATCCCCTGGGGAAGGTGGTGAATTGCTTTGAAGCTGGCGCTGATGCTGCGGAGCAGTCATTGCAGATCTACTACCTCACCCTTCCGGGGCGTTCTCGGCGTGCGGCGTAGTTCGCCGCGCTCGTGCGGCGGTTCTTTCTTGGGGGCACGGGCACGGTGGGCAGTGTCAGCGGGGTTAAGAGGAGAGCGTGGGGCAGGGTGGGGAGCGACGTCGCCGTGCGGCGGGTAGCGATGAGGCATTGACTCGGGCCTTGGAGAGTGCCAAGGGTGGGGATGAGGCGGCTTTCGCGGTCGTCTATCGGTGCGTTCATCCTGGGCTTCTCGGGTATGTGCGGGGGCTGGTTCGTGAGGATGCCGAGGATGTGGCTTCTGAGGCGTGGTTGCAGATCGTCCGGGATTTAGGGCGGTTTCGCGGGAGTGGGGCTGACTTTCGCCGGTGGACCGCGACCGTTGCCCGTCACCGGGCCATTGACCATGTGCGGCGCCAGCGGAGCAGGCCGCGGGCCTCAGTGTTGGAGTGGGATGCGTTCGCGCTGCCGGCTGTCGATGACACCGCCGGTGAGGTGCTTGAGTCGATGACCACCGCGCGTGTGCTGGGCCTTGTGGCTGAGCTGCCGCCGGACCAGGGTGAGGCGGTGCTGTTGCGTGTCGTGGTGGGTCTCGATGGCCCGGCGGCCGCGCAGGTTCTCGGGAAGCGGCCCGCTGCGGTGCGTGCGGCGGCGTACAGGGGACTGCGGCGCCTCGCGCGGCAGTTGGCGTACGAGGCAGTGCCTGCCCGGTCTTCTCGGCGGTGTCCTGGAGGGGCCGGATACGCCATGCGCAGGGAGAGACGGGCGGCGTGACGGGTTCGCTGTCATGGACACCCTGCTGGGCCGCGCAACTGGGGGGTCAGCTCGCTCCACTCCCAGCCGCGGTCGAACATGTCGGCCGGCTTGGGGATGCGGCGGTGGACGGGGCGTGCGGCCATGGGCACCTCGCTGGTGGGCCGTCGGGCGGCTCTGGGCTGGATTCTTAGGGGCGTACTTCTAAGAAGTACATCTCTAAGAACGAAGCCGCGCTCGCGAAGGCACGTCCCGGCTGCCGCCGCTCGACTACAGAACGGGGTCGGACTTCACCCCGGTGAGGAACGCCGACCAGGCGGGGGCCGCGAAGACGACCGCCGGGCCGTGGGGTTCTTGCTGTCGAGGACGGGGACGTGGGCGTGTGCCTAGTAGGCGGTGTCGTTCTCGTTGGGCATGACGTGCTCCGTGCGCCTCATGCTCGCGGGCTCCTCACGGCAGCAGGGTCAGTGCGGGCACGTGTTTCGGTTTGATGGCTCGGAAGTGGCGGTGGTCGAGGGTGGCGATGCGGTCCACCTCGTAGCGTTCCGCGACAGCGATCACCGAGGCGTCGACCGCACCGAGGGGGAAGTCTGCGTACTGGGTGATGAGTTCGCTGACCCGCAGCAGGTCCTCGGGGCTGAAGCCGACGAGTTCGAAGAAGCCCTCAGCGACGTGCTTGACGAAGACTGCTTCGACGCGCGGCCAGTGCTCCAACTGCCAGCTCACTTCGGCCAGAACCGTGGCGGGCAGCAGCTTTCGCCCGCGGAGCTGGGAGAAGAAGGCGACGCAGCTTGCGTGGTGTTTGTCTTTGGCATTGAAGAACGCCACCAGCGGGCCGGTGTCGAGGACCGTGGTGATCACTCGCTGGTGCTCCGCTCGCGTTCCGTTCGTTCACGGATGTAGTCGTCGTGCCGCTCGGCATAGTCGGCCGGTGCGTCAATGCTGCCAGACAGCGCCAGGAAGCTGGCGGGGAGGAGGTCGCCCTCGTCGCTCTCCCCACCGGCCGCGTCCGGGACCTGTTGGTCGACCTGGGAGAGTTCCTCGTCCTCGGTGATGATCAGCCGCAAGCGCCGCACCTGGGTCGGGCTCAGCCGGTCAACCAGGTGATGCAGGTGCTCGTAGTCACGCGCTGCCGTCATGACTCAAGTCTGGCACGCGCCCGCGCCCGCTGTCCTGGCTCGGCTGTCTGCCCGCGCATCTGCCCCGTGGCCCCCGGAATGCGGCCGGCGCGGGACCCGCGCCGGGCGGGGGGCTCAAGGTGCCCTCGCCCCTCGCCCCAGCTCCCGGCTCACGCGTGGTCGGGTCGGTCGGTGCGCTGGTGCGGGCGCGTGTGAGTGGTATCGCCGCAGCTCGCGCCGATGGGTCGGGGCGTCGGCCGTCTTTCAGAGCCAACCCCCGTAGGGGACACCCTCCCACCGTCCCCGGCGGTGGAAGCGGAGCTCGCCGCCGAAGCCCGCCGCATCGTCGACGCCCTGCACCGGCTCGACCCCCGCCTCCGCGTACCGCGCGGGATACTGCCGGAGCTGGCTGCCCAGTGGCTGACGGTGGGACATACGGCGGATGCGGTTCGGGAGGAAATCTCACGTCAACTCCCCGCTAACGGAAAGACAGTTCACCGTCCGGGCGGACTCGTTCGGTACGTACTACGGGAGGCCCCGCCCCTCGATGTACCACCACCGGCACCGGCGGTCGCGCCGTCGGAACCACGCGTCGTGAAGATGGTGGAGTGCGCGGGGGCACACACTCAGCCACGTCTCTTCCGCCCCGTCGCGGGCGAAGCGCTGTGTGCCGACTGTCGACAGGTGCGGGCCGATTTCCGCAGCGGAGGGCCTTACGGCTGCGGGGCGACTGGGCAGGCGCTCAGGGGCGGGTGACATCGGCCGTTCCCGGCGGGGCCACCCACTCGGCGGGCTGACCGGTGACCGCGGCGATCATGTCGTAGTCGCCGTCGTAGTGAAGGACTGTCGCGCCGTGCCGTTCGGCCGTGGCGGCGATGATGAGGTCCGTTCCGGAAACAGCACGCCAGTTGCCGTTCTCGACGAGCATGCGCTGCACTTCCAGCGCTCGGTCCCAGGCCTCGTCCGGAGTGGGCAGCCAGTCGAATCCGCGCAGCCCGTCCCGGATGCGGAGCACGTCTGTTTTGGAGCGTGCGCTGTATGAGACCTCCACTTCCACCGCGCCGCAAACGGCGAGCAGCCCCTTGCGGGAGAGGGCGTCCAGGCGGGGGGCGACGTTGGGTTTCGGCCAGTGGGCGAGCGCCGACTTGTCGATGAGGAAGCGCAAGGTCAGGCCGCCCGGTGCGAGTCACCGTCGGGGCGCGGCTCGTCGACAGGGCCGGTGAGATCCGGAAGGCCACCGGACTTCAGCCACTCGGCGAAGGTCTCGCGCTTCCGGAGCTTGATCAGCTCCTCCAGCGCACCGTTGACTGTGGCGACCTTGCTCTTGGTGCCCAGTATCTGGGCGGCTTCGGCGAGCAGCTCGTCGTTGATGTCCACGACGGTTCTGGCCATGGGGGCCTCCTGAAGCCGCAGCTACTGATATCGAAATCTGTAGAAGATGATATCGGCGGGATGTGTGGGCGGCAACCTATGTGTGGGGAGGGAGGTCTGTGAGCGGCCTCGTACGTCAGAGGGGCGCAGGCCCCCGCGTAATGCGGCCTGCGCCCCTCCGATCCGCACCGCTACGGCGTCAGCACCTGCCCCAAGTGCGCCCCCGCCGGAGTCCCCAGCAACGTACGCCCGTAATAGACCCCACCCGACGTCGAGACGCCCGACGCCCCGCTGTCCAGCTGCAGGATCGTGCCGTCGCCCGCGTCCTCGCCGTCCACGCCGAGCGCCAGATCCGCGCGGCCGTAGCCGGACAGGTCTGTCAACATCACCGACGAGCCGAGGCGGTCCGCCGTCTCCGTTGCGCCCGTGATGCCCGTCGTGTCCTGGGAGAAGGCGAGGGCTCCCGCGCCGGTCAGGCCGGACGAAGATCCCTTCAGGAGCAGCGACGTGCCCGCGTCCTTCTTCGCCGATCCGTTCCGCGTGATGTCCTCGTTCGGCGCGCCCGTCAGGACGTCCGCGTAGCCGTCCAGGTTGTAGTCGCCCGCCGAGACCGACCAGCCCATCGCGTCGCCCGACTCGGCGGCGCCCGGGACTCCGGACGTGTCCTGGTGGATTGTTTTCATACCGGTGGTCGTCAAGCCGGTCGCGGTACCCGGAACCACCGTCACCTGGCCGCCCGCGAAGGCGCCCGACTCGGCCGTGTACGGCTGGCCGATGACCAGGTCGTCGTGGCCGTTGCCGTTCACATCGGCCACGGCCACCGAGCGGCCGCCCTTCACCGTCAGTGAACCGACCCTGCTCAGGCCCGACTTGGTGCCCTTGAACCACTGGACCTTGCCGATGCCCGCCTGGTCGCGGTACGTCAGCGCCACGTCCGCGTAGCCGTCACGGTTGAAGTCGCCGGACGCGGCGTCCGCGTACGCGATGGCCGTGTCGCCTGACGTGAGCGTGCCGCCCACCTCGTTGCCCGCCGCGAAGCGCGCCGCCCACGTGCCGCCGGTGCCGGTGGACGCCGCGAAGACGTCCGCCTTGCCGTCCGCGTTGAAGTCGGCGACGGCCACGGCTGAGCCGAACTTGGCGCCCGCGTAGTGGAAGTCGTCCGCCAGCTGCATATCCGTGCCCGAGGTGAACGCCGGGCCGTAGAGGATCGTCACCGCGCCGCGGTCCGCGTTCGTCGCGTCGTCCTCGCCGGGGGCGCCGATCGCCAGGTCCGCGTAGCCGTCGCCGTTGATGTCGCCCCAGGCCGTGGCCGCCGCCCAGTTGTCGCCCGCCTCGGAGGCGCCGGGGACGCCGGGGCTGGACTGGGTGAGGGTCTTCTTGGACGCGCCTACCGGGCCGTCCAGGCCGCCGGGGACGACCGTGAGGCTGCCTACGCCACCCGATGCCTTGGGCGCGCCCGCCACCAGGTCCGTGATGCCGTCGCGGTTGAAGTCGGCCGTCGGGATCGCGGAGTTGCGGCCCGCGCTCGCGGCGTACCTGATGATCTCGCCCAGCTTCGGGTACAGGTTCTTGCCGGGGCACTCGGTGGCGAAGCCGTCCTGGTGGCCGGAGATCGTGTTGAGCGTCGCCTGCTCGCCCTTGGCCCAGACACCCGTGTCGTCGGTGGCGGTCAGCGTGGCCTTGCCGGCCGGGTCGCCGCCGTACTGCCCGAGCTTCCAGGCCGCGACGCGCGCGACCGACTCCAGGGCGGCACGGGTCGGCTTGCCCGCCTTCTTGTACGTCTCGCCGGGCGCCGGGTTCTCGTTGCCGTGGAAGTCGCCGAGGACCGCGATGCCCGCCGACTCGCCGCTGAAGCCGTACGTGTGCGCGCCGCGCACCGGCAGGTCGGTGCCGCCGCCGCGGCCCTCGAAGACCTGGCCGCACTTGTCCACGAGGAAGTTGTAGCCGAGGTCGTTCCAGCCCTCGGTCTTCACGTGGTACGTCATGATGCCGCGGACCAGGGCCGGGGACTGGGCGCAGCTGTAGTCGTTCGTGCCGACCGTGTGGTGGACGAAGACCGCCTTGACCTTCTCGATGTACTCCGGCGGGTCCTCGACCAGCGACTCGTCCGCGCCCCAGGCCGCCCGGTCGATCATGGGCGGCTTGGTGACCGTGGACGGCGGTGCCGGTGGCTTCGTCGGCTCGGGGTCGGGTGACGGGGAGCCGGAC
>NZ_SRIC01000412.1 GCF_004684775.1 Streptomyces sp. MZ04 | reverse complement strand
TCATGGGGTGGGCCTCGGGTCGGGTCTCGCGGAGCGCGGCGGTTCGGGGGCGACGCTGGGACTACTCGGACTACTGGGCCTACTAGCGCTATCGGGACTACTGGGACTACTGGGACTACTGGGACTACTGGCGGGGCGGCCGGGCTCGTCGTCCTGCCGGTAGGGCGCCATCCCCTTCCCGTTCCACCGGTAGCGGCGGGTGATGTACTCGCCGGAGGGCCCTGCCCAGGTCAGCACGAGGTCCCGGCCGAGCGTCTCGCCGCTGAGCCCCAGTTGGCCGTACGAGATGAGGATGGGCCGGACGGTCTTGCCGTCGGCGCGGTAGACCACGACGACGGTGATGGCGGTGCCTGGATCGTCGACGGCCACGATGAGCTCGTCGGCACCGTCTCCGGTGAGGTCCCGGTAGACGGGGGTGCGGATGCCGCACTTCGCTCCCGGACAGACCTTCGGCATGACGCTCACGACGCCGGGCACATTGCGGTCGCGCGACAGCAGGTCCTCCAGCGGCACCTTCCGCAGCCCGCCTGCGGGCACCGAAACCCCCTTGACGGGGAGGTAGGGCCTGTCGGGCCCTGGGTCAAGACCACCCCCCTCGGACGGAGGCGCCTTGTAGTCCGGCCACAGCGGCGAGGAACTGACAGGCGCGGAGAGGCTGGGCGCAACGCCCCTGTCCTCAACTCCACCGTCCCCCGCGGCACACCCGCTCAAGGCGACGACCCCGACCACCCCGACCGCTCCACAGACGACACCGGCCACGGCCGTACGGACCGTACGCATGGCCGGCGACGGCGGCGCGGCGGAGAAACGGAAGAGGAGTCGCATGACCCGGCCAGCCTAACGGGCACCGGAGCGGGGCCGACGGGGCGCCGGGGCAACGCGACATCCGAGGCCGCCGTGCCCCACTGCAGCGACGAGGACAGCGGCCGCCCCGGACCCCGGTTGCTCAGCTCCTCGCACGCTCCACCCACTCATCCCCCGACCCCTCCGCCGTCCGCTCCCGCAGATCGACCCGCCGGATCTTGCCGGAGATCGTCTTGGGCAGCTCGGTGGTGAACTCGATGCGCCTCAGGCGCTTGTAGGGAGCCAGCACCGACCGGGTGTACTCGAAGATCGCCTCTGCCGTGGCCTCGCCCGGGTCCCAGCCCTTCGCCAGTACGACGTACGCCTTGGGGACAGCCAACCGCACCGCGTCCGGCGCGGGCACCACCGCGGCCTCCGCGACCGCCTCGTGCTCGAGCAGCGCGCTCTCCAGCTCGAACGGCGAGATCTTGTAGTCGGAGGCCTTGAACAGAGCGTCCTTTTCAGGTGACATATCTCTGCTTTGGAAGAGCAGCGGATCCACGTACCCCCGGATGTCCAACGGCGGAAGAGCGATGCCGTACTCCGCGATCTGCGTTCCCGGCATCCCTGACAACACATCCATGAGCTGCTCCCAGAACCCTGTCCGAACCCATCGAAGCCACACGCTGGACAGGTTGCCCGGCGGAGACGACAGGTCACTCCAAGCACACCCCACGCGGGCCTTGTGAAGCACGGCGCCAAGTGTGACCCGAGCGTCAGAGCTGCGTCGGCCCTTGCGCGCCTGGAAGAGCGGCGCGACCTGCGACCATGCGTCGTCCGACAGCAGCGGCACAGATCTTTCCCTCTTACGAAACCACTGACTGAGCCTGTCGTCACAGCGGGTCTTGCGCGGGACGTCGCCAGTGATCGCCACTCGAAGCTCCAGTAGATCCACGACCTCCGCCTTCTCACCTGCGGTCATGTCAACGAGTCGCTCACGGGCAAGCTCCGCGAGCCTCTGCAGATCGTCCCCCTGCCGTTCCACGGCTTCTGCCTCGCGCTGCCACCGTCTGGTTTCCTCCAACAGGTGCGCGATCTGCTCGCGCTCCTCCTCAAGAGCCTGCACCGCCCGCTCGATCGCAGACTCAGCGTCCGCTCGCTTCGCGGCGGCCAATGCGGCTGCTGTGATGGCGGCGTCCTGAGTGGTCAACTCCTTCTCCAGAGTGGCGATGCGGCTCGTGTAGTCCACGTCCTCCGCCCGCGCCATGGCCTGAGCGTCGGCCGCCATGGCCATCAAGCGATCCGGGTCTTCCAGCATGGTGCGGACCTCGTGCCACACCCTGCCCTCCAGCACCTCGGCATTGATCTGAGGGCAGTCGCAGCGGGGCTGCCCCGCATATCCAGTCCCCTTCCCCGAACACCGATACGCACGGCCGAGGTCCCGACCGATGCGGCTGGCGCCGATGTAGTGCTTGCCGCACGCACCCACGACGTGTCCGCTCAATGGATGCTCGGCAGTCGACGACGATGCGGCACACGCGGTGCGAGCCAAAGCGGCATTGAGGAGCCTCAGCTCCTCTTTCGTGAAGAGGGGTGGGATGTCGATCACCACGGTGTCGCCGTACATCGGCATGCCTTCCGCATCCAAGCGTGTGCCGCGCCGACCGCTGTTGCTGCTCGGATCCCGGTGAACCCTGACGGCTTCCTGAACCGCCCGTCCGGTGAGAACGTGGCGGAGCGAACCCCGGGGCCAATAGTCCTTCGTCGGTCCGGCGATACCTTGCCGGTTGAACTCCTCCTCCACGGAATGTGGAGCGAGGGAATCCTCGACAATGTAATTCCAGGCCTTCCTCAATAGGGGAACCGCGTGCTCTTCGTCGAGCACGATACGACTCTTTCCCTTGACTCCCTTGTCCTGGATCCGCCAGCCGAAGGGTGCGACACCGCCCGGGTGGCCGCCTTCCTCCGCCTTCTCCTGGACACCGCCCTGCGTCCGCTCACGGATGAGTTCGCGTTCCTCTTCGGCGTAGTCGGCGTCTTTCCGCATCTGAGAGCGGCCCGCTGCGGTGGTGTTGTCGTAGTCCTTCTTGACCACGGCCACGTACACGCCGAGGTCCTCCAGTTCCCAAACCCACTTCCAGAAGGCCCGGCCGGTTCGCCCGATGCCCCGTCCTTCGTTCACGACGACCATGTCGAACGGTCGGGGCACACTTCGGGCGTCCTTCATCAGCCGCTTCAGGTCGGGTCTCTGATGAGCCTCAAGGCTGCCGCTGACTTCATCGGAGTAGGTGTCGACGTGCTCCCAGCCCTTGCGCTCAATGTACTTGGCGGTTCTCTTCCCGGTATACGCGATGCCGTATCCCTTGGCCTGCTCCTCGGTGGAGACCCGGAGATAATCCACCGCGCGCAGCCGACGCACAGGGCCTCGATTCACAGCAATCCCTCAGCCACTTTTCGGGGTTCGGTAAAGTCCTGCCTGCACACTCAACCGACTTCATATCGATCCGGTTGATTTGCGCAGCCGGATGTTAGGACGACGAACCGGAAGAGCGGAAGCCGAACAGGATGCTGAGCAGTCTGCGATAAGCGCTTGTATCGCTCTCGGGCTTTATCTCCCATACGACGCGGACAGCGAGTTCTGGAATCTCCGTGAGAGGAGCTTCGGCTTCACCCATGTAGGAGTGGCGAGTTGAACTTTCCACACCGTCGAAGCCATCTGGAGGGGTGCGAGAGGTGCCCACACTTTCACCCTTTTACGCCGTGGCCAGAGTGCCGGAAATCTCCGCGGAGTCCTGCCTGGAGCAGATACTCAAGCGCCTGGGCGGCTTGTTGTGGGACGACGCTATTGCCGAGGAGATGGAGCTTGGCAGCGCGGGAGAGGCCTTCGCTTTCCGTGACCCAGCCGGTCGGAAGGCCCATCATCCATTCGACGAAATCGGCTGACAGTCGGCGCGTTCCGGCCTGGGTGGGAGCTGGGGCGGCGCGGCCGGTCACGCACTCCCATCGCCAGATGGCGGGCAGGTAGGCGCCCCACCATCGGGCAGGCGAGTGACAGCCGTCCTGAGGTTCATGCCGCCCTGGCGCTTGGGGGTCGTGCCCGGTCCACCGTGCGCATCGGCGGATGTCGGCGTGGGAAACAGCCGCTCGCGGTCTGCCGAGTGTGCAGCCGTATCGGGAAGTGCGGCCGCGGTGGAGGCAAGGGTGGGAGTGCCGTTGCGGTAGCGCTGGTTCGGTGAACCTTTGGTTCCGTCGCTGGCCCTGGGGGTGGGAAGCAGGTGCTCGATCTCGTCGGCAAGGGTGGGGCCGTGGCCGCCGGCCTTGCGCTTGTCGGGGTGCTGGGAGCCGCCGTTGCGGGCCAGGTTCGACGTCGGCGTCTTCAACAGCTTCTCGGCCAGCGGGCGTTGTGGGCCACGCGGCGAGGAACACCCTGGAGCGGCGATGTGGCGCGCCGACGTCGCTGGCACCCAGGCTCGTCCAGCGAGAGTCATACCCTCGGTCGGCCAAGGCTCCGAGTACAGCGCCGAGTGCCCGCATTCGGGGTTGATCGGATCCGTCTCCCAGGCACCGCGGGCAGGGTTCCACATCGCGAAGGGGGTGGGCTCCGGTTCGGGTGGACAGGATTCCGCGCACATTCTCGATCACGACCAATTCCGGTTCGAGGATTTCGATGGCGGACGCGATGTGATGCCACAGCCCGGAGCGGCTGCCGGGCGTCAGTCCGGTGCGGGGACCGGCGACCGAGAGATCTTGACAGGGAAAGCCCGCTGTCAAGATCGTTACTCGCTCGGCTCGGGCCCAGTCGACGGTTCGTACGTCACCGTGGTTCTCGATGCCGGACCAGTGCCGGGACAGCACGCGGGCGGCGCGGGGATCCGTCTCGGCATGCCATACGACGTGTCCGCCGAAGGCCGTGAGTACACCGAGGTCGAGTCCGCCGACACCAGAGCAGATGCTCCCGATCGTCGGCCCGTCAGTGGCGGTCACGGGCGGCCCCCGGGTAGGCGCAGGTGCGGGAGCGGAAGGTCGCTTCGGTCGCGGGCTTGCGCTCGGCGACGTGTTTGCCCGGGCGCGGGTGCGTGGTCTGTTCGCTGCCGGCGGGCGCGGCCTGGACCGTTGGAAAACGCCTCGCGATGACCGTGTCCTCATGGGCGATCAGGGCCAGGGGCAGTCCGGCGCGGCGGGCGTCACCGACGTTCTTCATCTGGAAGAACGAAGGCCGGGCGATGAGTTGGCCCTCGCGGATGCCCGCGAGGAGGGCGACATTGCGTTCGACAGGGGTCAGGCCCGCGGCTTCGGCGGCGGCGAGGACGGCGGAGGGCAGGTCGATGAGTTCGCCGCGCTCGCGCCAGGGCCGGGTGGTGATCACTGCGTGGCCGCCGGGGCGCAGCAGGTGGCGGCACTGGATGAGGATGTCGGTGAACGCGCTCAGGAGGGGTTCGAGGCCGACGTGGGCGAGGTTGGAGGGGTCGCGGCTGTAGCGGTAGTCCCGCTTGGTGACGCCGCGTTCGCCGCTCTCGCGGGTGGAGCGGACCTGGCCGTGCACGCTCGCGCCGTAGGGCGGGGAGGTGACGACGAGGTCGACCTTGCCGTGATGGCGGGCGTCGAAGAGCTGGGTGAGCTGACGGGCGTCCCCGCAGGCGACCAGGCCGACGCCGCCCTTGGTTGTTGCCATGGTGTGGATGACGTTGTCGCGGGCCAGCTTGGCCCAGCGGGGCTCGTATTCGACACCGAGGGCGTGACGGCCAAGGCGGATGGCTTCGACGAGGGTGGTGCCGATGCCGCACATCGGGTCCAGGACCAGGTCGCCGGGCTTGGTGTAGGTGGCGATCGCGTGGGCGGCGATGGCCGGGAGCATCTTGGCGGGGTGGGCGGCGGAGCCGGGCACGTAGCGGCCGCCCC
>NZ_SRIC01000411.1 GCF_004684775.1 Streptomyces sp. MZ04 | reverse complement strand
CCCGTCTCCACCAGTCGCGCCGCCGCGGCCAGTCGCGACGCCGCCTCGTCCGCCACCGCGCCTCCCACGGTGAACGGCAGCCGCACATACCCCTCGAACGCGCCGTCCACGCCGAAGCGTGGCCCTGACGGAACCCGGACTCCCACGCGTTCGCCGACCTCGGCGAGGCGGGAGCCGGAGATACCGCCGGTGCGTACCCAGAGGGTGAGGCCGCCGGCCGGGACCTCGAACTCCCAGCCGGGCAGTTCGCGGCGGACGGCGGCGACCAGGGCGTCGCGGTTCTCGCGCGCCTGGGCCCTGCGCACCTCCACGGCCGACTCCCAACCTCCGGTGTTCAGGAGCCAGTTCACGGCCAGCTGTTCCAGCACGGGGGTGCCCATGTCGGCGTACGCGCGGGCCGAGATCAGGCTGCGGATCACATCGGGGGCCGCCCGCACCCAGCCGATGCGCATGCCCGCCCAGAAGGCCTTGCTCGCCGAGCCGACGGTGATGACGGTCGAGCCCGCCGGGTCGAATCCGCAGACGGGGCGCGGCATCGGCAGGTCCGTGTCGAGCTGCAGTTCGCTCATCGTCTCGTCGACGACGAGGACGGTGCCCGATGAGCGGGCCGCATCGACGAGTTGGCGCCGCTGGTCCTCGTCGGCGAGGGCGCCGGTGGGGTTGTGGAAGTCGGCGACCACATAGGCGAGCCGGGGCGCGGCGTCGCGCAGTACTTGGCGCCAGCGGTCCATGTCCCAGCCGCCGAGTCCTTCGGCCATGGCGACGGGGACGAGACGGGCGCCCGTCTCGCGCATGAGCTGGAGGATGTTGGCGTACGACGGGGATTCGACGGCGATGCGTTCGCCGCGCGGCGCGAAGAGGTGGCAGATCGCGTCGATCGCGCCCATCGCGCCGGTCGTGACCATGATCTGTTCGGGCATGGTCGGGATGCCGCGCGCGGTGTAGCGCTCGGCGAGCATCTGGCGCAGTTCGGGCAGGCCTGCCGGGTAGTCGCCGTGGGTGTGCGCGTAGGGGGGCAGTTCCTCCAGGGCGCCCTGGACGGAGCGGGTGAGCCAGGGTTCGGGCGCGGGCAGGGCCGCACACCCGAGGTCGATCATCGAGCCGAGCGCTTCGGGCGGCAGTGGTTCGAGCCCGCGCGCGGGCAGCGGGTTTCCGGCCGGGACGGCGGTCCAACTGCCCGCTCCCCTGCGGGATTCGAGGAACCCTTCGGTGCGCAGCGCCTCGTACGCGGCGGCGACGGTGGTCCGGCTGACGGAGAGGGACACGGCCAGTTCGCGCTCGGCGGGCAGCCGGGCGGCGACGGGGACCCGGCCTTCGAGGACGAGCATGCGGATGCCGTCGGCGAGGGCGCGGTAGGCGGGCGGCCTGCGGCTGCCCGGGCCCGCGGGGCGGGTCTGCTGAGAGGTGAGCAGCCGGGCGAGTTGTGTGGCGCCCACCGCCGAAGTCCACTGAGCCATGATTCCCAGTCCACCTTCCTGGAATTGGCCATGGTTGGCATCCCTTTACAAGCCACAGAGTGTCATGCGTCAGGCCACTACCACTAGCGGGGGGCATTCCTTGTCCACGACGAAGCCCACGACGAAGCCCACGCCGGAGCCGACGCCGGAGCCATCGAGCACGGAGCGGCCACGTCCGGTGAAGCCGCATCTGGCGCGCCGGCTGATCCAGTTGTACGTCGGTCTGACGCTGTACGGGGCGAGCTCCGCGCTCCTGGTGGAGTCCGGGCTCGGCCTCGAACCGTGGAACGTGCTCCATCAGGGCATCGCCGAGCTGACCGGGATGTCCATCGGTGTCGTCTCCATCTTCGTGGGCGCCGCCGTGCTGCTGCTGTGGATCCCGCTCCGGCAGCGCCCCGGCCTGGGCACGGTGTCCAATGTCTTCGTCATCGGCCTGGCGATGGACGGCACCCTCGCGCTGCTGCCGGAGGCGCACGCGCTCGGCGCCCGTATCCCGCTCCTGGTGGCGGGCATCGTCCTGAACGGTGTGGCGACGGGCCTGTACATCTCGGCCAGGTTCGGGCCGGGGCCGCGGGACGGTCTGATGACGGGCCTGCATCAGCGCACGGGCCGCTCGATCCGGCTGATGCGGACGCTGATCGAGGTTGCGGTGGTGGCCACCGGCTTCGTGCTGGGCGGCACGGTGGGTGTGGGGACGATCCTTTACGCGCTGGCGATCGGGCCGCTCGCCCAGTTCTTCCTGCGCTTCTTCGCCGTCCCCGCTCCATCCGGGGGTGACGTGGTGGCCGCCGGCGGTCAACCGGAGCAGGCGATACTGCGGCGGTGACCCTGCGCGTACGCCATCCCTATCTCGACCATCCGGGCCCGCTCGCCTTCGCCCACCGCGGCGGGGCGGCCGACGGCCTGGAGAACACCGCGGCCGCGTTCCGGCGCGCCGTCGACCTGGGCTACCGGTACATCGAGACGGATGTGCACGCGACATCGGACGGAACGCTCGTCGCCTTCCACGACGCGACGCTGGACCGGGTGACGGACGCGGCTGGGCGGATCGCCGACCTGCCGTGGAGCGAGGTGCGCCACGCGCGCGTGGCGGGCAGTGAGCCCGTGCCCCTCTTCGAAGAGCTCCTGGAGTCGTTCCCGGACGTCCGCTGGAACGTGGACGTCAAGGCCGAGCCCGCCCTGCTCCCCCTGCTGGATCTGCTGCGCCGCACGGGCGCCTGGGACCGCGTGTGCGTGGGCTCGTTCTCCGAGGCCCGCGTGGCCAGGGCGCAGCGCCTCGCGGGACCGCGTCTGGCCACCTCGTACGGGACGCGGGGTGTTGCGGCGCTACGGCTGCGCTCCTACGGCCTGCCGGCCGCGGTGCGCGCCTCCGCGGTGTGCGCGCAGGTGCCCGAGACGCACGGCGGGATCCGGGTGGTCGACCGCCGATTCGTGCGTACGGCCCACGCGCGCGGCCTGCAGGTCCACGTCTGGACGGTCAATGACGCGGACCGTATGAGGGCCCTTCTCGACCTCGGAGTGGATGGCATCATTTCCGATCACATCGAGACGCTGCGCGAGGTGCTGAAGGACCGGGGCACCTGGGCCTGACCGCCTTGGCGGGGGCAGCGGACCACGGGGAACAGCGAGGGGGCACGGGTGAGCGACGACACCGTGCGGGCACTGCGGACGGCCGACGAGGAGGCCGCCGGGCGGCGGCGCGAGCAGCGCGGCTGGTACTTCTACGACTGGGCCTGTTCCGTCTACTCGACGAGCGTCCTGACGGTGTTCCTCGGCCCGTACCTGACGGAGATCGCCAAGGCGGCCGCGGACGCGGACGGATACGTCCACCCGCTGGGCGTCCCGGTCAGCGCCGGGTCGTTCTTCGCGTACACGGTGTCGGCGTCGGTGCTCGTGTCGATCTTCGTGATGCCGATGGCGGGGGCGGCCGCCGACCGTTCGGGCCGCAAGAAGCCGCTCCTTGCGGCGGCCGCCTATCTGGGGGCCGGGGCGACGGCGGGGATGTTCTTCCTGGACGGCGACCGCTACCTGCTCGGCGGGTTCCTGCTCATCGTCGCCAATGCCTCGCTCGCCGTGTCGATGGTGCTCTACAACTCGTATCTGCCGCAGATCGCGACACCCGAGGAGCGCGACGCGGTCTCCTCGCGCGGCTGGGCGTTCGGCTACGCGGCGGGCGCGCTCGTCCTGGTGGCGAATCTGGTCCTGTTCCTGGCGCACGACACCTTCGGTGTCTCCGAGGCGACGGCCGTGCGCATCTGTCTGGCGTCGGCGGGCGTGTGGTGGGGTGCGTTCACGCTCGTACCGCTGCGGAGGCTGCGCGACCGCGTGGCACCGCCTTCGGAGACGGCGGGACGCGGCTGGCGGCAGCTGGCGTCGACCGTGCGCGACATGCGCCGCCACCCGCACACCCTCGCCTTCCTCCTGGCGTACCTGGTCTACAACGACGGCGTGCAGACGGTGATCTCCCAGGCGTCCGTGTACGGCTCGGAGGAGCTGGGCCTGGGCCAGTCCACGCTGATCGTGGCGGTCCTGCTCGTGCAGCTCCTCGCGGTGGCGGGCGCGCTGGGCATGGGGCGGCTGGCTCGTACGTACGGGGCCAAGCGCACGATCATGGGCTCGCTGGTCGCCTGGACGGTGACGATCGGCGCCGGGTACTTCCTGCCGTCGGGGGCGCCGGTGTGGTTCTTCGTGCTCGCGGCCGGTATCGGTCTGGTGCTCGGCGGCACCCAGGCCCTCTCGCGGTCCCTGTTCTCGCATCTGGTGCCCGCGGGCAAGGAGGCCGAGTACTTCTCCGCGTACGAGATCAGCGACCGCGGCATGGCCTGGCTCGGGCCCCTGCTGTTCGGCCTGACGTACCAGCTCACGGGGAGCTATCGGGACGCGATCATCTCGCTCGTGGCCTTCTTCGTGATCGGTTTCGCGCTGCTCGCGCGGGTGCCCGTACGACGTGCGGTGCGCGACGCGGGGAATCTCGTACCCGACAGGATTTAGCAACTGAAGCCAAAGGCCGGTAGTGTACGCGTTTGGCCTACCAGGCGGACCGTTACTGCGCGATGAGCATTCAGAAACGCTGGGTGACATCTGTGACTAGATGTGACAAACCGGGCGCTGGTGGGTACAACAAGGGGCGGCATACGACGGCGACGCATGACCCTGAACGGGAATCTTTACCGCCGACCGGACGTTGACCGGATGACGACGACAGCGACACCTGTCCTGTGGGCGACAAGCCCGGGAGGCACGATTCATGAGTGAGCGAGCTCTTCGCGGCACGCGCCTCGTGGTGACCAGCTACGAGACCGACCGCGGCATCGACTTGGCTCCGCGCCAGGCCGTGGAGTACGCATGCCAGAACGGACATCGATTTGAGATGCCGTTCTCGGTAGAGGCGGAAATCCCGCCGGAGTGGGAGTGCAAGGTCTGCGGGGCCCAGGCACTCCTTGTTGACGGCGATGGACCTGAGGAGAAGAAGGGGAAGCCTGCGCGTACGCACTGGGACATGCTCATGGAGCGCCGTACTCGGGAGGAACTCGAGGAGGTCCTGGAGGAGCGCCTTGCGGTTCTCCGGTCAGGAGCCATGAACATCGCGGTGCACCCGCGGGACAGTCGCAAGTCCGCCTGACGGCGGACTGAACAACACCGCACATACGAAGGCCGGGGCCCTGCTGAGCAGGGCCCCGGCCTTCGTGCGTGCGTATGTGTGTCAGTGCGGGAGCTGCGGGTCGTCCGGGCGCGGTCCCCGGGTCGGCGGCTCGTCGTCCCTGATGACCTCGCCCTGGACGACCTTGCCGTCGGGGCGGTGCATGCGCGCCTGCTGGAAGGCGTCGCCGAGGCCGCCGGGGGTGGCCTCGCGGACCTTGCGCTCGATGGTCCGCTCCGCGAAACGGCTGACGGCCTTCTGGACGGGCGGCACCAGCAGAACCAGTCCCAGGGCGTCGGAGATCAGCCCCGGCAGGATGAGCAGCAGCCCGCCCAGCATCGTGAGGGCGTTGCCGCCGCCCCGCTCGGCGGTGGGGGCCGTCAGGCCGCTCTGCTGCTGTTGCAGCGTCTCGCTGAGCTCCCGGAAGGCCCGGCGTCCCGCGCGCTTGATGACCACGCCGCCGAGCACCACTCCGGCCACGAGCAGCAGGAAGACCGTGAGCCCGCCGGCGGCGCCCGCCACGACGGTCAGCAGCCAGATCTCCAGGACCAGCCACGCGGCGATGCCGAGCGGCAGGAACCTCAGGACGCGGGAGCGCCGGGGCCGGGCGGGTC
>NZ_SRIC01000410.1 GCF_004684775.1 Streptomyces sp. MZ04 | reverse complement strand
GCTCCTGGCCCTCAACGCGGCGATCTGGCACAACTGGGCCTGCAGCACCGAAAAGAAGCGTTCACTGATCCACTACGACCACCCGACCCGGCTGACCAGCACGTAAAAGCACATCAACCATCTAGGCGGTCAGCGACTTCTTCTCGCTCTCGCTGCTGCCGGGCTGGCCGGGGACCGCGTCCACGGTCGACGTGGCCTCCACGGCAGGGGCGTCGCCGCCGTCGTCGAGCAGTGTCTTCTCGTCGAACGGCAGCTTCCCGTCGAGGACCAGGGTGACCCGGTCCCGGTCGACCTCCTTGGTCCACGTACCGATCAGGAGCGTGGCGACCGCGTTGCCCGCGAAGTTGGTCAGGGCGCGGGCCTCGCTCATGAAACGGTCGACGCCGATGATCAGGCCGACGCCGTCCACCAGGCCCGGCTTGTGCGACTGCAGGCCGCTGGCCAGGACCGCGATGCCGGACCCCGAGACACCCGCCGCGCCCTTCGACGCGATCATCATGAACAGGAGCAGCGAGACCTGCTCGCCGATGCCCAGCGGCTGGTCCATGGCGTCGGCGATGAAGAGCGAGGCCATGGTCAGGTAGATCATCGTGCCGTCGAGGTTGAAGGAGTAGCCCGTCGGGACGGTGATGCCGACGACCGGGCGGCTGACACCCAGGTGCTCCATCTTCGCGATGAGCCGCGGAAGCGCGGACTCGGACGAGGAGGTGGAGAGGATGAGCAGGAACTCGCGGCCCAGGTACCTCAGGAGCTTGAACAGGTTCACGCCGGTGACCAGGCGCAGCAGCGTGCCGAGCACGACCAGGATGAACAGCGCACAGGTGACGTAGAACCCGATCATGATCGTCGCCAGGGCCTTCAGGGCGTCCGTGCCGGTCTCGCCGACCACCGCCGCCATCGCGCCGAACGCGCCCACCGGGGCGGCCCACATGATCATGCCGAGGACCCGGAAGACCAGCTTCTGGATGTGCTCGATGCCGCGCAGGACCGGCGTGCCCGCCGTGCCCATCGCCTGCAGGCCGAAGCCCACCAGCAGGGCGACGAGCAGGGTCTGCAGGACCTCGCCCTCGGTGAACGCCGAGACGAGCGTGGTCGGGATGATCCCGATCAGGAAGTCGACGGCTCCCGTGCTGGCCTCGTCCGCGGCAGCGTGACTCGCGTCCTTGGCCGCCTCGGTCAGGTCCATGCCGGAACCGGGGTGCAGGATGTTGCCGACCAGCAGGCCGATGGCGAGGGCGACGACCGACATCACGACGAAGTAGCCGAGCGCGAGCCCGCCGACCTTGCCGACCTTGGCGGCCTTACGGACCGAGCCGACGCCGAGCACGATCGTGCAGAAGATGATCGGCGAGATCATCATCTTGATCAGGCTCACGAAGCCGGTACCGACCGGCTTGAGCTCCTTGGCGAAGTCCGGGAAGAGCAGGCCGACGCCGATACCGAGCACGACGGCGATGATGACGGCGATGTAGAGATAGTGGGTGCGGTCCCGCTTCGCTGCGGGGTCCGGTGCCACCTTGCTGTCGGTGGTGTCGGCCACGGGGGCCCTCCTTGAACGACTACGTCGGCGTTTTTCAGCCAGTGCGTGCGGCTCACGTCCTGGGCGGGGAATCCCGGCGACTATCTCTCGCCCTGTGAGGGCGGTCACCCTTACGTTCATTTAGTTCGTGCTTATACGGCGAGGCAGACTGGCACCATGCCCCTCACCCGTCCAGCCCGCCCGCGCAGCCTCGCGGGCCAGCTCTTCGCGATGCAGATCGTCCTGGTCACCCTGGTGGTGGCCGGATGCGCGCTGTTCACGTTCCTGAGCGACCAGCGGCAGGCGGAGGAGGGCGCGCGCCGCCAGGCGACGGCCGCGGCACGGGCCGTCGCGGACTCCCCCTCGGTACGTGCGGCGGTGCGCGGCGAGGATCCGACGAAGATCCTCCAGCCGTACGCGACCGATGTGCGCCGGCACACCGGCGTCGACTTCGTCACGATCATGGACCCGGACGGCATCCGCTGGACGCACCCCGACGAGCGCCGCATCGGCGAGGTGTTCCTCGGACACCGGGCCGAGGCGCTGAAGGGCAGGACGTTCACGGAGACGTACACGGGAACCCTCGGCCCGTCCGTCCGCGTGGTCACCCCGATCCGGGACGGCGACGGGAGCGGTCCCATCACCGGCCTGGTCAGCGCGGGCATCACCATCGAGGAGATCAGCGAGAAGGCGCGCGGCCAGCTCCTTGCCCTGCTCGGCGTCGCCGCGGCCGCGCTCACGCTCGGCGCCGTCGGTACGTACGTCATCAACGCCCGCCTGCGCCGCCACACCCACGGCATGAACGCCACCGAGCTGAGCCGGATGCACGACTACCACGAGGCGGCGCTGCACGCGGTGCGCGAGGGCCTGCTGATGCTGGACGGGCAGCGGCGGATCGCCCTCATCAACGACGGGGGACGCGAACTGCTCGGCGTATCGGGCGACTTGGTGGGCCGCAATGTCGCCGAACTGGGCCTGCCCGCGCCCCTCACGGGCGCGCTGCTCGCCGCCGAGCCCCGGGTGGACGAGCTGCACCTGACGGCGGACCGGGTGGTCGTCGTCAACACGTCCCCCGTGTCGAGCGGCGAGCGCAGAGGAACGGTGGTCACCTTGCGCGACCACACCGAACTCCAGGCCCTCACCGGCGAGTTGGACTCGGAGCGCGGCTTCACGCGGGCGCTGCGCTCGCAGGCGCACGAGGCCGCCAACCGCCTCCACACGGTGGTCTCCCTCATCGAACTGGGCCGCGCAGACGAGGCGGTCGACTTCGCCACGGCCGAGCTGGAACTGGCCCAGACGCTGACGGACCAGGTCGTCGCGGCGGTCAACGAGCCGGTCCTCGCCGCCCTGCTCCTGGGCAAGGCGGCTCAGGCGAACGAACACGGCGTGGAGCTTGTCGTCTCCCCCGACAGCAGCATCGACGACGGCATGCTCCCGCCGGACCTGCCGGCCCGCGACCTGGTCACGGTCCTCGGCAACCTGATCGACAACGCGGTGGACGCGGCCCAGGGCTCCCCGGCGGCGCGCGTGACGGTGACGGCACGGGCCGACGAGGAGGGCCTGACGCTACGGGTCTCGGATACGGGGCCGGGGGTGGACCCCGCCCACACGGAAGCGGTCTTCGAACGGGGCTGGTCCACCAAGGCCGCGACGGGCCGCGGCCTGGGCCTGGCCCTGGTCCACCAGACGGTGACGAAACACGAGGGAACACTTACGGTGCGGGAGGCGCCGGGGGGCGGCGCGGAATTCGAGGTCCACCTGACCACCGCTCCGGCTGCGGACAGCCCTTCCCCGTCCGCGTCCGCAAACGGAGGCACCCAGTGACCGAGCAGATCCGCGTCCTCGTCGTCGAAGACGACCCCGTGGCCGCCGACGCCCACGTCCTCTACGTCAACCGCATCCCCGGCTTCCACGCCGTGGGCAAGGCCCATACCGCCGCCGAGGCGAAACGCGCCCTCGACCGCACGGACGTCGACCTCCTCCTCCTGGACCTCCACCTCCCCGACGGCCACGGCCTCCAGCTCGCCCGCACCCTGCGGGCCGCGGGCCACCGCACGGACGTCATCGCGGTGACGTCCGCCCGCGATCTGGCAGTGGTCAGAGAGGGCGTATCCCTGGGCGTGGTCCAGTACGTACTGAAGCCCTTCACCTTCGCCACCCTCCGCGACCGCCTCACCCGCTACGCGGACTACCGCACCGCCGCCGGCGAGGCCACCGGCCAGGACGAGGTGGACCGCGCGCTGGCGACCCTGCGCGCACCCGGCCCCGCCGCCCTCCCGAAGGGCCTCAGCGGACCCACGCTGGAACGGGTGACCCGCGGCCTGCGCGACGCCCCCGCCGACGGCCTCACCGCGGCGGCCACCGCCGAGTCCGTCGGCATCTCCCGCATCACCGCACGCCGCTATCTGGAGCACCTGGTCACCACGGGCCGCGCCACCCGCACCCCGCAGTACGGCCATGTGGGCCGCCCGGAGTATGTGTACCGCTGGCTCACCTCCACCACCTGAGCCACGCACCGGCCCTCATAGACCCCGGCTATCAAGGTCATTCGCGAATCGAGCATTGTGACCGCCCCCCACCTGCGCGAACCTGACGACGCCCGGCACCGGCACCGAAGCCGGCCGCGTCCAGCGAAGGGGAGCGCATGGCACACCGAACGACGCACGATCCCGCCCCGCACCTCCTGCTCAACTTCATCGACGGCCAGTGGGCCCCGAGCGAATCCGGCCAGAGTCGCAGCGACCTCAACCCGGCCGACTTCACCGACGCCATAGGCGAGTTCACCGAGTCCGGCGGCGTCGACATCGACCGCGCGGTGGACGCCGCCGCCACCGCCCTGCCCCGGTGGCGGGAGCTCGGCCCCATCAAACGCGCGGCCGTCCTGACCGAAGCTGCCCGAATCCTCCGTGAGCGGGCCCCGGAGTTCGCCGCCGCCATCACCCGTGAACAGGGCAAACTCCTCGGCGAGGCACGCGGCGAGGTCGCCCGTTCCCTCGCCGTACTGGACTTCACGGCGGGCCAGGCCCGCCTCCTCGGCGGAGTGACCGCGCCGGCGGAGGAGGAACGCACTTTCGCGTACACGTTCCGCCGTCCGATCGGCGTCGTGGGCCTGGTGTCCCCCTGGAACTTCCCCCTCGCCATTCCCCTGTGGAAGGTGGCCCCGGCCCTGCTCGCGGGCTGCACTGCGGTACTGAAGCCGTCCCCGCTCACCCCTCTCACGTCGGCACTCCTCGTGGAGGTCTTCCAGCAGGCGGGCGTCCCTGACGGCGTCTTGAACCTCGTCCAGGGCGATGTGGCCGCGGGCGAGGCCCTGGTCGCCAACGAGGCGGTGGCCGGGATCAGCTTCACCGGCTCGCTCCCGGTCGGCACGGCCATCCACACCGGCGGCGCCCACCGCCTCCTGCGCACCCAGCTGGAGCTGGGCGGCAAGAACGCGGTCATCGTCTGCGACGACGCCGACCTGGACCGGGCCGTGGACGCCGTCGTACTCGGCGCCTTCGGGCAGGCCGGGCAGCGGTGCAGCGCCACCAGCCGGGCCGTCGTGGACGTACGCGTGCGGGACGCCTTCCTGGCGCGGCTCGTACCCCGCGTCGCGGCGTTGCGCGTCGGCCCCGGCGACGACCCCGACTCCCGTGTCTGCCCGGTCGTGAACACCGCCCGCATGGACGCCGCGCTGACCGCGATCGCGGGAGCCGCGCGCGACGGCGGGAAGGTCCTGTGCGGCGGCGGACGCGCCACACGCCCGGGCCTGCCCGACGGCTGCTACGTGGAGCCGACCGTCATCCGCGACGTCCCCTGGGACAGCGACCTCGCGCAGGAGGAGGTGTTCGGCCCCGTACTCGCCGTGGTCGACGCGGACGGCTTCGACGACGCGCTGCGGATCTCGAACTCGGTGAAGTACGGGATGTCCGGCACCGTCTTCACCGCGTCGCAGTCACGCGCCTTCGAGGCGGTGGACCGCTTCGAGGCGGGCATGCTGCACGTGAACCGCCCGGGCGTGGGCGCGTACGCGCACCTCCCGCACCTCGGCTCCAAGGCCTCGCAGTACGGCCCCGCCGAGTGCTCGCCGCAGGTGTGGGACTTCTATACGGAGTGGCATTCGGCCTGCATCAGTTACTGATTACTGATGCACCGCACCTGAGTCGGCCCCGGCGCGAGCCTCATCGCCGGGGCCGACTCACCTACGTACAAAGGGAGTTCACAAGGGAGTTCACAACGCCTTGAGGTTCTCCTCCGCCAGGCCGAAGGACAGCGTCTGTCTCTTATAAACATCT
>NZ_SRIC01000409.1 GCF_004684775.1 Streptomyces sp. MZ04 | reverse complement strand
CGCCCGACCCCCAGGCCACCGCCCCGCCAAACGGGCAGACACGGGCACCATCACCCCGGCTCCGAGCCTGTTCACACACCGCCCCCCGCTGTAGAACTTCCCCACAGGGCCCGAACGGGCATCCGGCGAGGAAGGAGGCGGCGGTCATGACCGCGGAAGAACGTCAGCGGAAGATCGTCCGGGCGGCGCGGAACTCCGGTTCCGTGGACGTCACCGCACTCGCCACCGAACTGGGCGTCGCCAAGGAGACCGTACGCCGCGACCTCCGCGCCCTGGAGGACCACGGCCTGGTCCGCCGCACCCACGGCGGCGCCTACCCCGTGGAAAGCGCCGGTTTCGAGACGACGCTCGCCTTCCGCACCACCATGCACGTCCCGGAGAAGAGAAGGATCGCCGCCGCCGCGGCCGACCTCCTGGGTGACGCGGAGACGGTCTTCGTCGACGAGGGCTTCACCCCGCAGCTCATCGCCGAGGCTCTCCCCGAGGCCACCAAGGGCCGCGCCCTGACGGTCGTCACCGCGTCCCTCGCGACCGCCGGCGCCCTGGCGGAGGCCGAGAACATGTCGGTCCTGCTGCTCGGCGGCCGGGTCCGTCCGGGCACCCTGGCCACCGTCGACCACTGGACCACCCGCATGCTGGCCGGGTTCGTGATCGACCTGGCGTACATCGGGGCCAACGGCATCTCCCGCGAGCACGGTCTGACGACACCCGACCCGGCCGTAAGCGAAGTGAAGGCCCAGGCGATCCGGGCGTCACGGCGCACCGTGTTCGCGGGCGTGCACACCAAGTTCGGGGCGACGAGCTTCTGCCGGTTCGCGCAGGTCGGCGACCTGGAGGCGATCGTCACGAGCACACAGCTGCCCGCGTCCGAGGCGCACCGCTACTCCCTCCAGGGGCCGCAGGTCATCCGGGTCTGACCCCCGCGGCACATCTCCTTCCCGCACCTACCGGGCTTCCGCACGCCCTGAAGTACCCCATAAGTCCCCATAAGTCCAGGAGCATTCATGCGAACCCAGAGCCGACGGAGGCCGCGCGCACTGACCGCGGCCGCCGCAGGGACGCTGCTTGCCCCGCTGCTCTCCGGCTGCTGGGCCGGGGCGGGCGGGACCGGTTCAGGCGGCGACTCCATCAACGTACTGATGGTGAACAACCCGCAGATGGTCGAGTTGCAGAAGCTCACCGCCGCCCACTTCACCAAGGAGACGGGCATCAAGGTGAACTTCACGGTCCTGCCCGAGAACGACGTGCGCGACAAGATCAGCCAGGACTTCGCCAACCAGGCCGGTCAGTACGACGTCGCGACGCTCAGCAACTACGAGATACCGATCTACGCCCGCAACGGCTGGCTGCATGAAGTTGATTCGTATACGCGCAAGGACAAGGCTTACGACCAGCGGGACATCCTGCCGCCCATGCGCCAGTCGCTCACCGGCGACGACGGCAAGCTCTACGGACAGCCCTTCTACGGAGAGTCGTCCTTCCTGATGTACCGCAAGGACGTCTTCAAGAAGGCCGGTCTCACCATGCCGAAGCACCCCACCTGGCAGCAGGTGGCGAAGCTCGCGGCCGACGTAGAAGGCGCCGGTGCCGAGTCCGGGATGAAGGGCATCTGTCTGCGCGGACTCCCGGGCTGGGGCGAGCTGATGGCGCCCCTGACGACGGTGGTGAACACCTTCGGAGGGACGTGGTTCGACAAGGGGTGGAAGGCCCGCCTCGACTCACCCGAGTTCGAGAAGGCAACTCGCTTCTACGTAGACCTCGTTCGCGAGCACGGCGAGTCCGGAGCCGCCCAGTCCGGCTATGCCGAGTGCCTGAACAACCTCACCCAGGGCAAGACCGCCATGTGGTACGACGCCACGGCCGCCGCCGGCTCCCTGGAGTCCGCCAAGTCCCCGGTCAAGGGCAAGATCGGCTACGTACCGGCGCCCGTGGAGAAGACGAAGAGCTCCGGGTGGCTCTACACCTGGGCCTGGGGTCTGCAGAAGGCCTCCCGGAACCCGGACAAGGCCTGGAAGTTCGTCTCCTGGGCGTCGAGCAAGGAGTACGAGGAACTGGTCGGCGAGAAGATCGGCTGGTCCAACGTCCCCGCGGGCAAGCGCGCTTCGACGTACGCCAATCCCGCGTACCGCGAGGAAGCCGCCGCCTTCCAGGACGTCACCCGTGCCGCCATCGAGGGCGCCCGGCCCCGCGACCCGGGCGTGCAGCCCCGGCCCGCACCCGGCATCCAGTTCGTCGGCATCCCCGAGTTCACCGACCTCGGCACGAAGGTCTCCCAGGAGATCAGCGCGGCCATCGCCGGGCGCCAGTCCGTCGACTCGGCCCTGAGGAAGTCGCAGCAGCTCGCCGAGAAGATCGCCGAGGAGTACGAGGGACGATGACCGCCACCGCGAGCACCACCGCCATCGGGCACGCGCGCGTGCCCACCGCGAAATCACCGACACCGGGACGGCTGCGCGCCTGGGCCACCCGCGCCCCGCTCCTGCCCGCCCTGATCTTCATGGTCGTCGTCACCCAGCTGCCGTTCGTCGCCACCCTGGTGATCTCCTTCTTCGACTGGAACGCCCTCTACCCCGACGCCCGCAGCTTCACCGGACTCTCCAACTACTCCGAGGTCCTCACCGATCCGGACCTGCGCAAGTCCGTCCTGACGACCATCGTGCTCACGGCCACCGTCGTGATGGCGAGCCTCGTCGTCGGCCTCGCGCTCGCCCTCCTGCTGGACCGGAAGTTCCGGGGCCGCGGTCTGGTGCGTACGTTGCTCATCGCACCGTTCCTGCTCGTGCCGGTGGCCGCGGCGCTGCTGTGGAAGCACGTGCTCTACAACCCCGAGTACGGGCTCTTCAACGGCCTCCTGCACTGGGTGGGCGGTGACGGCGCCGCGCAGCCCGACTGGGTGTCCAACACCCCGCTGATCGCCATCGAGGCCTCCCTGATCTGGCAGTGGACGCCCTTCATGATGCTGATCCTGCTCGCCGGCCTGCAGAGCCGTGACACCGAACTCATCGAGGCCGCCCGCATGGACGGCGCGAGCAACTGGCAGGTGTTCCGCTACCTGACGCTGCCGCATCTGCGCCGCTACCTCGAACTGGGCGCCCTGCTCGGCTCGGTGTACATCGTGCAGAACTTCGACGCCGTCTTCACGATCACCTCGGGCGGCCTCGGCACCGCCAACCTGCCCTACACCGTCTACCAGAGCTTCTACCAGGCCCACGAGAACGGCCTGGCGTCCGCCGCCGGTGTCCTCGTCGTCATCGGTTCCATCATCATCGCGACCTTCGCGCTGCGGGTCGTCTCGTCCCTGTTCCGTGAGGAGGCGTCCCGCTGATGAGCAGCATGAGCACCGCCGTGACGCGTGTCCGTACCGTCCGTACGAAGGGAGCGTCGGGGCTCGGCCTCGTCGCCTGGCTGGCCGGCATCCTGTTCTTCCTGCCGATCGCCTGGATGACCCTGACCTCCTTCCACTCGGAGGAGGACGCCGCGACCAACCCGCCGTCCATCGCCGCCTCGCTCACCCTGGACGGCTACCGCGACTTCTTCGGCACGGGCGGCGGCGCGAGCCCCTGGCCCGCGCTGATCAACTCGACCGTGGCCTCCGTCGCCTCGACCCTGTGCGTGCTGCTGCTGGCGCTCCCGGCGGCGTACGCCCTCTCGATCCGCCCGGTGAAGAAGTGGACGGACGTCCTGTTCTTCTTCCTGTCGACGAAGATGCTGCCGGTCGTGGCGGGCCTGCTGCCGATCTACCTCTTCGCCAAGAACGCCGAGATGCTCGACAACATCTGGCTGCTCGTCATCCTCTACACGTCGATGAACCTGCCGATCGCGGTGTGGATGATGCAGTCCTTCCTCGCCGAAGTACCGGTCGCGATCATCGAGGCCGCGCAGATCGACGGGGCGCGCCTGCCGACCATCCTCGCGCGCGTGGTGGCGCCCATCGCGCTGCCCGGGATCGCCGCCACCGCCCTGATCTGCTTCATCTTCAGCTGGAACGAACTCCTCTTCGCACGGGTGCTCACCGGGGTCGTCGCCCAGACCGCGCCCGTCTTCCTGACCGGCTTCATCACCAGCCAGGGCCTGTTCCTGGCGAAGGTGTGCGCCGCGTCGCTCGTGATCTCCCTGCCGGTGCTCGCCGCGGGGTTCGCCGCCCAGGACAAGCTGGTCCAGGGCCTGTCGTTGGGAGCCGTGAAATGAAGGCCGCCGTCATCGAGTCCATCGGCAAGGCCGTGGTCGCCGAGGTCCCGGACCCGACACCCGGGCCGCGCCAGGTCGTCGTGGAGGTCGCCGCGTGCGGCCTGTGCGGGACGGATCTGCACATCCTCCAGGGCGAGTTCGCGCCCACGCTTCCCGTGGTGCCGGGGCACGAGTTCGCCGGGGAGGTGGTGGGGCTCGGCAGCGAGGTCACGGAACTCGCCGTCGGCGACCGGGTGGCCGTCGACCCCTCCCTCTACTGCTACGAGTGCCGCTACTGCCGCACCGGCCACAACAACCTCTGCGAGCGCTGGGCCGCGATCGGCGTCACCACGGCGGGCGGCGCCGCCCAGTACGCGGTCGCGCCCGTCGCCAACTGCGTACGCCTCCCGGAGCATGTCCGCACCCAGGACGCCGCGCTCATCGAGCCGCTGTCCTGCGCGGTGCGCGGCTACGACGTGCTGCGCGCCCAGTTGGGTGCCCACGTGCTGATCTACGGCTCGGGGACCATGGGCCTGATGATGCTGGAGCTCGCCAAGCGGACGGGCGCGGCGAGCGTGGAGGTCGTGGACCTCAACCCGGACCGCCTCGCCACGGCGCGGCAGCTGGGCGTCTCCGGCTCCGCCGCGAACGCGGACGATCTTGAGCGGCCGCAGGGCTGGGACATCGTGGTCGACGCGACGGGGAACGCGGGGGCGATCCAGGACGGGCTCGGGCGGGTCGCCAAGGCGGGGACGTTCCTGCAGTTCGGCGTCGCGGACTACGCGACGCGGGTGAGCATCGATCCGTACCGGATCTACAACCAGGAGATCACCATCACCGGGTCGATGGCGGTGCTGCACAGCTATGAGCGGGCGGCGGAGCTGTTCGCCGGGGGCGTGCTGGATCCCGACGTCTTCATCAGCGATCGGCTGCCGCTGACGGCGTATCCGGAGGCGCTGGAGCGGTTCGCCTCCGGCGTGGGCCGGAAGATCGTGGTGGTGCCGTAGCGGCCTGTACTCCCCCGACGCCGGACGGGCTGGAACCTTCCAGCCCGTCCGGCGTGTGCAGAGGCTGGGTGGGGAGAGAAAAGTTCTGCGGGTAAGGGAACGGCAAAGCCGGGATGTTCGTTACCTCGTGCATGACCGCTATGACACCCGGCTCGAACATCCCTCTCACCGCCACCCGCGTGGCGGTGGACGTCGCCGCTCCGGTGCGGCTCGACGTGTCGAGCCTGCTGCTCACCGCCGACGGCAAGGTGCGCTCCGACGACGACTTCATCTTCTTCAACCAGCCCGCGGGCCCCGGCGTGACCTACCAGTCGGGCGGCGGCACGACGCCCGACAAGATCACCGTCGACACCACGGCCGTGCCCCCCGGCATCGAGAAGATCGTCGTCACCGCGAGCCCGGACGCCGCGGGCCAGACGTTCCAGGGCATCGAGCCCACCGCCACCATCCGCAACGCCGACGACGGCTCCGTGCTCGCCACGTTCACTCCCCCGCAGCTCGGCGGCGAGACCGCCCTGGTGGTCATCGAGGTCTATCTGCGCAACGGCGCGTGGAAGGCCCGCGCCGTCGGCCAGGGGTACTCGAACGGCCTCGCGGGCATCGCGACGGACTTCGGCGTTTCGGTGGAGGAGCCCGCGCCCGCCCCGACCGCAGCTC
>NZ_SRIC01000040.1 GCF_004684775.1 Streptomyces sp. MZ04 | reverse complement strand
GCCCCAGATCCACCCGCGCCACCACCCGCGCCGCCCCGCTCACCACCGCACAGATGACCGTCGTCACGCCCGCCGCCGCCAGGCCGACCCGGCCCCACGGCACCTCCGTGAGCAGGCCGGGGAAGACCGGGTCGCCCTGCGCGTCCACCGTCACCACCGGCATGATCAGCGCGGCGAGCCCCGCTCCGAGAGCCGTGCCCAGGACCGCTGCCGCCCCGGCCAGCGTCAGCTGCTCCGTCCACAGGTACGCGGCGAGCTGTCCCCGCCGTACGCCCAAGGCCCTCAGCAGCGCGAACTCCCGTCTCCTGGCCCGCGCCGAGAGCACCGTGTGCAAGGTGAAGGCGATGACGGCGAACGCCGGTGCCAGTGCGAGGCACAGCACGAGCCCCGCCCGCGCCCCACGCCGCAAGGGGTCCTCGGCGAGCTCCACGCGCGCGTGGGGCACGTCCACGGCCGTGCCGAGGCGAGGCCCGTCCCGCACCGCCTCCCACGCGGCAGTGGCGTCACCCCGCTCCGCCCCCGCCCACCACATGCTCTCCGACCCCGGCAGCGCCCCACTCAGCACCCACTGGGCGGTCATGGCCCGCGAGTCGGCGAGCAGCCGGGGCCGGTCACGCGCGAGGCCCGGCACCGCCGCGATCCGCCCGACGATCTTCAGCCGCGCATCGCCGCCCGTACTCCGCCGCACCGTCACCGTGTCCCCGACCCGCACCGCCCCGGAGTCGAGCAGCGCACGATCGGCGAGCGCGGGCGCGGCAGGGCGCCCCTTGGCACTGTCGGTGCCGAGGCGGACGCTCCACGTCGGGTGCTTGAGCCGCGTATCAGGCCCTCGGAGCACGGCGTCGAGCAGCACACCGGTCTCCTTGGAGCCCTCGCCTGTCCGGTCCGCGCACAGCACCGGACCTGGCGCCTCGCCCACCGCCCCGCGCGGTTCCTCGGCCCCCGGACACCCCGCCCCGTACCGGTCGGGCGCGTCCGCACGCAGGTCGTGCCAGCGAGCCGCCCGGGTGAGACCGGGCACCCGGTCGACGCGGAGCCGGTAGGTGCGCCGTACCGTCTCGCCCACCATGCTCAGGTCGATCTGCAGGATCCGTACGCCACCGCTGCGTACCGGCACCTTCAAGGGAAGCGTCTTGGAGCCACCTTCTTTAAGAAGAGCGGCACTTGAGTGGACGAGACCGTCGTCGTCCTCGAAGAAGACGGTGAGCCGGACGGGCACGGCGCGACCGGGCCCATCGGCCGAAAGCCCCACCCGGAGCGGGAGCCGGCCCTCGGAACGGGCAACCGCGAGCCCATGCGACGGAATCCCCTTCCCCAGCGGCGCGACAAGCTCCCGCAGGGGCCGGTCCGCGAGATCGCCCCGCAGCGAAGGCACCGGACCACGCCCGGTGTTGACCCCCGTGACGGCCACCGCGTCCTGCCCGACATAGCCCTCCGTGGTCACCACGGGAGTGACCGCGGTGACCCCGGGCAGCGCTCCGTATGTCACGCGCCGCGCCCCGGACGGCACGCTCTCGCCCGGCTCGATCCGCAGATCGGCGCCCACCTGGAAGGCGGCCTGGTCCTGGTCCCCCCGGTCAAGAATGGCCAAGGCGGTGCTGCTCAGCCCCGCGACGGCAAGGGCCAGCGTCACCACCAGGGCGGGCCCCGCGTGCCGCGCCGCCCGCCGCCCGATCTGCCACCCGCCGAGCGGCAGCACAAGTCCCTTGCCGCGCCGGGCCAGCGGGTCGATGGCCCGCGTGAGCAGGGGCAGCAGCCGCAGCACAAGGAGCGCGGCCGCGGTGGTCATCACCACGGGCGCGAAGACGAGCACCGGGTCGACGCTGCCACCGCTCACCGGTGACCGGTACTGCCGCAGCTGCAGCCACCCGAGGACCGCCACCGCCGCCAGCGCCCCATCGGCCCCGACCCGCTGCGCCCCCGCGAACCTCCCCACCCGCAGCCGGAGCCGGCTCACCGCCCGCCGGTCCCGCACCGCCCGCGCCGTGGGCAGCAGCACCGCGGCCCCGTGCACCAGGACGGCGAGCCCGGCGGCCACCCATCCGGCGGTGATCGCGGCCGTGTCCGGTACGTCACCGTCCAGCAGCCCGGCCCCTGCGAGCAGCCGCAGCAGCGGCCCGGCGATGAAGGGCGCCGCGACCCCCATCGGCAGGGCGGTCGCCGCCCACTGCACTCCGGCCGACACCACGAGCCGCCGCGTTCCCGCACCCCTCGCGGCGAGCAACGCCAGCTCCGGGCGCCGGTGTTCGGAGAGCTGGCGCCCGGTGAGCACGAGGGCCGCGACCGCGAGGGCGGCAAGCAGCGTGGCGGGGACGTAAAGACCGGCGCGGGCCACGGCGATGGGCGTCGTCAGCCGGTCGACGGCCCTGCGCAGCCCCGCCGACACGGCCAGATCGGCCGCGGGCCCCTTCCCCCGCAGCACCGAAAGGGAGGCATCGCTGCCGCCGAACTGCCGGGCGCGCTCCTCCAAGGGGTCGATGTCACCGAGCCGCAGCCCCCGCACATCGGGCACGCCGAGCCACAACGCCGCGGCGTCCTTCGCGAGCGCCGGCCGCGCCGTGAACGAGCCGCGCGGCACCAGCGCGATGGAGTCGGCCGTCCCGAACGTGCTGCTCAGGCCGGCCCACAGCGCGGGCCCGTGCCCCTCGGTCGCGTAGAGCCCGACCACCCGCATCCGCACCGGCCGCCCACCGGCGCCGCTCACGCGCAGCTCGTCGCCGGTCCGCACCGCGAGTTCGGCCGCGAACGCCTTGGTCAGGACGGTCTCCATGACCTCGGGGCCGGAACCTGAGGAGCCAGAGGAGCCAGAGGAGCCAGAGGAGCCAGAGGAACCTGAGGAGCCATAGGAGCCAGAGGAGCCAGAGGAGCCCGATAAACCCGCAGAGCCGCCGCGCGGCCACCGGCCCGCCACCAGGTCGGCGTGGCGCCGCGCCCCTTCCAGCGCGACCACAGACACGGTGGCGTCCTCGCGGCGGCGCCCCGCGGCCTCGGTCACGGCGAGTTCGTCGTTGCGCGCCGCGGGCGCCCGCAGCGCGAGACGGGTCCGATGGGGTACGTCGCCATAGGTGCGGTCGACCGCGGCCCGCACGTCCGCGTCCCATCGCCGCACAGGGGCGGCCCGGTAGCGCCCGGCCACCTCGACGACGGCCTCCCGGTCCGCGGCGAGCCGCTGCCGCACACCGCCCTCGACCGCGTTCTCGGTCAACGCGGCGAGCGCGGCGAGCACCGTGGCAGCAAGGAGGACCGCGAGCCCGGCGGCCCCGAGCACCATCCCGTGATACCGGCCGCTCCGCACCGCGGCGGGCACGCGCCGTCCGCTCACCGCACCGGTCTCCCCCCGCGTGACCGGCACAGTATGGACGTACGCAAATGTGGCCCGCAACGGTCCGGACGGACCGGATCGCCGCGAGCCACAAGGGAGTTGAGCCGACGTCAGCTCTTGTCGGCGACAAGCTCCTTGAGCGCGATGTTGAGCTGGAGGACATTGACGCGCGGCTCGCCCATGAAGCCGAGGATCCGCCCGTCGACGTGCTCGTCGACCAGCTTCTGGACCTGCTTGACGTCGAGGTGGTTCTTCTCCGCGACCCGGTGGGCCTGCAACTCCGCGTACTCCGGGGAGATGTTCGGGTCCAGGCCGGAGCCGGACGATGTGACGGCCTCGGCCGGTACATCGGACGGTTTGACCTTGAAGTCGGCCGTGGAGTTGTCCTTGACGACGGCGGCCTTGGCGTCCTTCACCTGCTTGATCAGGTCCTTGTTGTCACCGGAGAGGTTGGTGGCGCCGGACAGGATCAGCTTGTACTGCGTGTTGACGCTGTTCTCCCCGAGGCCGTTGGACGGCCGCGGCTGGAACCACTTCAGGTCCGGCTCGGCCGTCTCCTGGCCCCTCTTCAGGGGCAGGTCGTAGCGCTGCCCGATGAGTTCGGAGCCGACGACCCTGCCCTCACTCTTCACCTCCGAGCCGTTGGCCTTGTCGTTGAACAGGCCCTGGGCGATCCCGGTGACCGCGAGCGGGTAGATGGCGCCGCAGATCACGGTCAGGACGAGCAGGGCCCGCAGGCCCGCCCCCAGCAACCGCGCCGTACTAGCCACTGAGTTGTTCATGGTGATCAGCACGCTTTCAAGAAATTACAGCCCGGGGATGAGAGAAATGATCAGGTCAATGATCTTGATACCGATGAACGGGGCGACGAGACCGCCGAGCCCGTAGATCCCGAGGTTGCGCCGCAGCATGCGATCCGCGCTCATCGGCCGGTACCGCACGCCCTTCAGCGCCAGCGGCACCAGAGCGATGATGATCAGCGCGTTGAAGATGACGGCCGAGAGAATCGCCGACTCCGGAGAGGACAGGTTCATGATGTTGAGCTTGTCCAGGCCCGGATAGACCACCGCGAACATCGCCGGAATGATCGCGAAGTACTTCGCGACGTCGTTGGCGATCGAGAACGTCGTCAACGCACCCCGGGTGATCAGCAGTTGCTTGCCGATCTCCACGATCTCGATGAGCTTGGTGGGGTTGGAGTCCAGGTCCACCATGTTCCCGGCCTCCTTGGCGGCCGAGGTGCCGGTGTTCATCGCCACGCCCACATCGGCCTGTGCCAGGGCGGGGGCGTCGTTGGTGCCGTCGCCGGTCATCGCGACGAGCTTGCCGCCGGCCTGCTCGCGCTTGATCAGCGCCATCTTGTCCTCGGGCGTGGCCTCGGCGAGGAAGTCGTCCACGCCCGCCTCGTCCGCGATCGCCTTGGCGGTCAGCGGGTTGTCACCCGTGATCATGACGGTCCTGATGCCCATGCGGCGCAGCTCGTCGAACCGCTCCCGCATGCCCTCCTTGACGACGTCCTTCAGGTGGATGACGCCGAGTACCCGCGCCCCCTTGCCGTCCTCGGCGGCGACAAGGAGTGGTGTGCCACCGGCCTGGGAGATGGTGTCGGTCAGCTCCTGGGCGTCGTCGGAGACCGTGCCGCCGCGCTCGGTGACCCAGGCGACGACCGAACCGGTCGCGCCCTTGCGGACCTTGCGCCCGGCCCCGTTCTCGACGAGGTCGACGCCGGACATCCGGGTCTGCGCGGTGAAGGCAACCCACTCGGCCCCCTCCAACTCGCCCTGGTGTCGCTCGCGAAGCCCGTACTTCTCCTTCGCCAGTACGACGATGGAGCGGCCCTCGGGCGTCTCGTCGGCCAGCGACGAGAGCTGGGCGGCGTCCGCCAGCTCGGCGGCCGTGGTGCCGCGCACCGGCACGAACTCGGCGGCCTGACGGTTGCCCAGCGTGATGGTGCCGGTCTTGTCCAGGAGCAGCGTCGACACGTCACCGGCGGCCTCGACCGCGCGGCCGGACATGGCGAGGACGTTGCGCTGGACCAGGCGGTCCATGCCGGCGATGCCGATGGCCGAGAGCAGGGCGCCGATCGTCGTCGGGATCAGGCACACCAGGAGCGCGGCCAGCACGATCATGGACTGCTCCACACCCGCGTACACGGCGAACGGCTGGAGCGTCACGACCGCGAGCAGGAAGACGATGGTGAGGGACGCGAGCAGGATGTTCAGCGCGATCTCGTTGGGCGTCTTCTGCCGGGCGGCGCCCTCGACCAGGTTGATCATGCGGTCGATGAACGTCTCGCCCGGCTTCGTCGTGATCTTGATGACGATGCGGTCGGAGAGCACCTTCGTGCCGCCCGTGACGGCGGACCGGTCACCGCCCGACTCCCGGATGACCGGGGCCGATTCGCCGGTGATGGCCGACTCGTCGACGCTGGCGACACCCTCGACGACATCACCGTCACCGGGGATGACATCGCCCGCCTCGCACACCACCAGGTCGCCGATGCGCAGCTCCGTGCCCGGCACCTGCTCCTCTGTCGTGCCGGTGAGCCGGCGCGCGACGGTGTCGGTCTTCGCCTTGCGCAGGGTGTCGGCCTGCGCCTTGCCACGGCCCTCGGCCACCGCCTCCGCCAGGTTGGCGAAGATCGTGGTCAGCCACAGCCACACCGCGATCGCCCAGCCGAACCAGTCCCCCGGGTCCTTGACCGCGAGCACGGTGGTGATCACCGAGCCGATCAGGACGACGAACATGACGGGCGACTTGACCATCACCCGCGGGTCGAGCTTCCTCATCGCGTCCGGGAAGGACTTCAGGAGCTGCTTGGGGTCGAACAGACCCCCGCCGACCCGGCCGCCGCCGTCCTTGTGCCCTCCGGGCAGATCCTGGTGCGGCGCACGGGTGGGAGTAGCGGTGGACATGGAGCCGGGCTCCTCTTGCTTCTCAATGTCGGTGGTCATGACGCCAGCCCCTCGGCCAACGGCCCGAGGGCCAGTGCGGGGAAGTAGGTCAGACCGGTGATGATCATGATGGAGCCGACCAACAGGCCGGTGAACAGCGGCTTTTCGGTACGCAGCGTGCCCGCCGTCTCCGGAACGGGCTTCTGCTCGGCGAGCGAACCGGCGAGCGCGAGCACGAACACCATCGGCAGGAACCGGCCGAGGAGCATCGCGATGCCGATCGTGGTGTTGAACCAGTTGGTGTCGGCGCTCAGGCCCGCGAAGGCCGAACCGTTGTTGTTCGCCCCGGACGTGAAGGCGTACAGAATCTCCGAGAAGCCGTGCGCCCCGGAATTCAGCATCGAGTCCTTCGGCGTCGGCAGCGCCATCGACACCGCCGTGAAGCCGAGCACCAGGGCGGGCGTGATGAGGATGTAGCAGGCCGCCAGCTTGATCTCGCGGGTGCCGATCTTCTTGCCCAGGTACTCCGGCGTACGCCCCACCATCAGGCCCGCGATGAACACCGCGATGATCGCCATGATCAGCATGCCGTAGAGCCCCGATCCCGTACCGCCGGGCGCGATCTCGCCGAGCTGCATGCCCAGCAGGTCGATGCCACCGCCGAAACCGGTGTTGGACGAGTGGAAGGAGTTCACCGCACCCGTCGAGGTCAGCGTCGTGGCCACCGAGAAGATCGCCGAACCGCCGATCCCGAACCGCGTCTCCTTGCCCTCCATCGCCCCGCCCGCGACGTCGAACGCCGGGCCGCCGTGGTGGAACTCGGTCCACATCATCAGCGCGGTGAAGCCGATCCAGATCGTCGCCATCGTGGCGAGAATCGCGTACCCCTGCTTGACCGAGCCGACCATCTTGCCGAAGGTCCGCGTCAGCGCGAAGGGGATCACCAGGATCAGGAACACCTCGAAAAGGTTCGAGAAGGCGTTGGGGTTCTCGAAGGGGTGGGCCGAGTTGGCGTTGAAGTAGCCGCCACCGTTGGTGCCCAGCTCCTTGATGACCTCCTGCGAGGCCACCGCCCCGCCGTTCCACTGCTGTTCGCCGCCCATGAACTGGCCGACCCCGTGGATGCCGGAGAAGTTCTGCAGGGCACCACAGGCCACGAGCACGATCGCGCCGATCACCGAGATCGGGATCAGAATGCGTACGACACCACGCACCAGGTCGGCCCAGAAGTTGCCCAACTCCCCCGTACGGGAACGGGCGAAGCCCCGCACCAGCGCGACGGCGACCGCGATGCCCACCGCGGCCGACACGAAGTTCTGCACCGCGAGGCCACCGGTCTGCACGACGTGCCCCATGGCCTGTTCGCCTGAGTACGACTGCCAGTTGGTGTTCGCCACGAACGAGGCCGCCGTGTTGAACGCCTGGTCCGGATCGATCGACTTGAAGCCGAGCGAGCCGGGCAGCGAACCCTGCAGCCGCTGCAGCAGGTAGAGGAAGAGCACACCGACCGCGGAGAAGGCGAGCACGCCGCGCAGATACGCGGGCCAGCGCATCTCGGTGTCGGGGTCGGCGCCGATGGCCTTGTAGATCCACTTCTCGGCACGCAGGTGCTTCTTCGAGCCGTAGACCTTGGCCATGTAATCGCCGAGCGGACGGTATGCCAGGCCCAGCGCCACTATCAGCGCGAGCAACTGGAGCACACCAGCAAGAACGGGGCTCATATCCGTACTCAGAACCTCTCCGGGAACACAAGAGCGAGAACGAGATAGCCCAGCAAGGCGACGGCCACGACAAGACCGACGATGTTTTCGGCAGTCACAGCTTCGTCACCCCCTTGGCGACAAAGGCCACCAGCGCGAATACCGCGATCGTGGTGACGACGAAGGCCACGTCGGCCATCGTGTGCTCCTAGATGAGATTCGGGTTTCCTGACCTCCTGAGCAAACCTCCTCCCTGGCCGAATTCGACCGTCGTTGACGCCTCCCTTACGGCCCTTGGCGCTCCCTTGACGACTCTCTTACGGCTTCCACCGCCGCACCCCCTCCCGCCTGCGAAAACGCCGATGGGCCGCACCCTCAAGGGGTGCGGCCCATCGGCTCGCAACTCATGTCCGGCGCATCTCCGCGCCCCGCGGTACGCCTCAGCGCACCTCGGTGATCTCAGGCCCGCGCGCGAGCTGGCCCATACCGCCCGAGAACCGCGAGCCCTCCTGCTGCTCCTGCTGCACGGCTCCCTCGGCGACCATCTGCGCGTCGTCCGGCAGCTTCAGGACGATCGGGTCACGGGGAGCCATCGGGCCCTCACCGCGCACGACGACCGTGTCCCGGAAGATCTGCTCGAGGAGCCCGGCGGCCTGCGGCTGCACCGCGCCCTGGCCGGAGATGACTCCCCGCAGGAACCACCGCGGGCCGTCGACGCCGATGAAGCGCACGACCTGCACCCCGCCCGTGCCGTCCGGCAGCTGCACCGGGACCTGCGCGCGCAGCTCCCAGCCGAGGGGGCCCTCGACCTCGTCGATCACACCGCCCTGCTGGGTGATGCCGGAAGCGATCTCCTCGCGGACCTCGCCCCAGATCCCCTGCTTCTTGGGGGCGGCGAAGCCCTGCAGCTGGATCGCGCTGTCCTGGAGCACGACGGTCGCCGCGACGATCGCGTCGCCCGCGACCTCCACCCGCAGCTCCATGCCCTCGACACCCGGTACGAAGAGGCCGCCCAGGTCCACCCTGCCCTCTCCGGGCTCACGGACCTCGGAGGCGTCCCAGGGTCCGTCGGGCCGCGGCTCGGGCTCGAGCCTCACACGCTCGGACTGCGCTTCCGCTGCGTCGCCGCTGTCGACGACCTGCTCGGCCTCGCCCGCCGCGTCCTCGGCGGCACTGTCCTTCTTGCGACGTCCGAACACGTCACTGTCCTTCCCGGTCAGATACGACCGATGCGTATCGATTCCCACCCGTTTGTTCACCCGAGCCGGCGCCCACGGCGGCATGGCCGCCGGTGGACCCGAAGCCCCCTTCGGCCCGCGCCGAGTCGGGAAGCTGTGCCACCTCGCGGAAGCGCACCTTCTCGACCTGCTGGACGACCAGTTGGGCGATCCGGTCGAAGCGCTCGAACCGCACACGCTCGCGCGGGTCGAGATTCACCACGATCACCTTGATCTCCCCACGGTACCCGGCATCCACCGTCCCTGGGGCATTCACCAGAGCGACACCGCAGCGGGCGGCGAGGCCGGAGCGCGGGTGCACGAAGGCCGCGTACCCCTCGGGGAGCGCGATGGACACCCCGGTGGGCAGCACCACCCGCTCACCCGGGGCGAGTTCGCACGCCTCGGTGGTCCGCAGATCCGCCCCGGCGTCACCTGGCTGCGCGTAGGCGGGCAGCGGCACTTCGGAGTCGACGCGACGGATCAGGACGTCGAGCTCCGGACGGGGTGCGTAGGTCACGGGTTCACCTCGAAGGCGCGTACACGCCGGATCTGGTCCGGGTCGTCCATGGCGGCCCGGATCTCCTCCGGACGGCCGTTCTCGATGAAGTGGTCGACCTTGACCTCGATGAAGAGGGCGTCGGCGCGGACGGCCACGGGCCCGTCGGGGCCGCCGATCCGGCCGGTGGCCGTGGAGTAGATCTTCCGCCCGGCGACGGCCCTCACCTCGGCCTCCAGGAAGAGCACGGTGCCCACCGGAACGGGCCGTACGAAGTCGGTCTCGAGCCGCCCGGTCACCGCGATCACCCGCAGCAGCCAGTTCAGCGAGCCGAGCGTCTCGTCGAGCGCGGTGGCCAGCACTCCGCCATGGGCGAGTCCCGGTGCGCCCTGGTGCGCCTCCCGGACCGTGAACTCGGCGGTGATGCAGACGCCTTCACCGGCACGTGCCGCGAGATGCAGCCCGTGGGCCTGCCCTTCGCCGCAGCCGAAGCAGTGCTCGTAGTGGGCTCCGATGAGCTCGCCGGGGGCGGGCGCGTCGGGGTGGCGGACGGGCGCTATGGCGTCGGCCGGGGGCGTCAGAGCTGCTGAAATACCACTCACAGCCGCAGACCTTACCCGCGAGTCCAGGCGCACAGCTCATCGTGCCAAGCTGGAGAACATGCAGCCTTACGAAGAACGCCTGACGGCGCCCCGTTCCTGGTGGCTTGTCTCGCTCCTGGTCGGCATCGCGATGGCACTGATCATGCTCCCCTTCGGGACCCTGCCACTGCTCGGCGGCCTGGTCTGCGGGACGGCGGTCGCGGCGGTGGTGACCAGTTCGTACGGCTCTCCCCGCATCCGCGTGATGGCGGACTCCCTGGTCGTCGGCGACGCGAAGATCCCGGTGTCCGCGCTTGGCGAGCCCCAGATCCTCGACGAGGAGGAGGCGCGCGCCTGGCGCGGCCAGAAGGCCGATCCGCGCGCCTACATGCTGCTGCGCGCCTACATCCCGACGGCGCTGCGCGTGGAGATCACGGACCCGCAGGACCCGACCCCGTACGTGTACGTGTCGACGCGGAACCCCGAGGGTCTCGCGGCGGCGCTGACGGCCGTGCGGGCTTCGTAAGGGGCTTCCTGGAGACGGCTCGACGCGAGGCCCTCGCGGGGGCCTCGCGCGTCAGTGCTCCAGCCCCTTGGGCGGCTCGACCGTACGCAGGGCCTCCAAGGGCTTCTCCGGCCCCTCCAGGGTCGGCAGCTCGGGCAGGGCGTCCCAGGGCACCTGCGACTTCCGCAGGTCCGCACGGACCCGCTCAGCCAGCTTCTTGGTGTCACGGCGGTTCATGACCGCCCCGACAGCGGCGCCCACCATGAAGGGCATCAGGTTCGGCAGGTTCCGCACCGTGCGCTTCATGATCTGCTGGCGCAGTTCGCGCTTCATCTGGCCGCCGAGTGCCGCGTTGATCGACGCGGGCTTCGCCACATCGATGCCGCGCTCCTCGGTCCACGCGGTGAGGTAGGCCATGCTGCGCTGTTTCAGGTTGCCCGGCGGACGCACGCCGTAGACCTCGTGGAGTTCGGCGATGAGCTTGAGCTCTATGGCCGCGACGCCGGTGATCTCGGCGGCCAGCTCCGCGGGCATCGCGGGCGGCACGGGCAGCATCGCCGCCGCGCCGACTCCGGCCCCGACCGTGGAGGTCGCGTTGGCCGCGCCGGCGATGAGTTTGTCCGCGAGCTGCTCGGGGCCGAGGCCCGGGAACTGCTTGCGGAGGGTGCCCAGATCGCGGACGGGGACCCGCGGGGCGTTCTCGATGATCCGGTCGGCGAGATAGCCGATGCCGGCCTTGGCGCCGCGCCCGCTCTTGCGCACGCCCGCCATGACTCCGCCGGTGACGGCGGCAACGCGGCGGCCCTTGGACGTATCGGTCCTGGTCCTGGACCTGGACGCCTTGTCGGCCGCCGCCTCGTCGTGTGCCGACTCGATGGCGTTCGTCGGTTCGAGCGAGGCCGTCCCTGTGGGGGAAGAGCCCCGCTCGTCGTCACGTACGCCGTCGGGGACGGCGTTTGCTTCGTCCGCCCCGCGCTTGCGGAAGCGGCGCTTCCTGGGCGGGGTCGAGCCAGTCACGGCCGACCCTGCCCTAGTCGCAGTCGCGGCAGATCGGCTGACCGTTCTTCTCCCTGGCCAGCTGGCTGCGGTGGTGCACCAGGAAGCAGCTCATGCAGGTGAACTCGTCCTGCTGCTTCGGGAGCACCCGAACGGCGAGCTCCTCGTTGGAAAGGTCCGCGCCGGGCAGTTCAAGGCCCTCTGCGGCCTCGAACTCGTCGACGTCGACCGCCGAGGTCGACTTGTCGTTACGCCGAGCCTTCAGCTCCTCGATGCTGTCCTCATTGACGTCATCGTCGGTCTTGCGTGGGGTGTCGTAGTCCGTTGCCATTGTCGCTCTCCCCCTCTGGGTGTCTGCGGTGTCTCAGCGCACGTAACGCGTGAGAGGCCGGACTTGTGCCCGACCTGAGGCGGAGATTTTGCCTCACATCAAGGTCTGTTACTCAATCGACACCCAACCGCACCCCTGAAGAGGTGATCGGTTTGGATGGCGATCGGGACCGTACACGGTCCGAATGTCGCACTTCACAGGCGCCACCCCGTGTACTTCCCGTGATCAAGACCCCCGAAAACCCGGATTTTCCCGGCTTTCCAACGACTTTCACGATCACGGAGAGTAGATGGCCGAATATTCGCCCCTGTGATCGATCACACACGAAATTCCCGGGAACAGGTCCCGAAAATTCCGCGTAAAGCGAACATCGCGGCGCGTCCGCGGCAGCATCTCAGAGGGGCAGGGTGACTCGCATCACGAGCCCACCCCCCTCGCGCGGCTCCGCGATGATACGGCCCCCGTGGGCCCGCGCCACCGACCGGGCGATCGACAGGCCGAGTCCGACGCCCTTGTCGCTGCCCGTGCGCTCCGTCCGCAGCCGCCGGAACGGCTCGAAGAGGTTGTCGATCTCGTACGCCGGGACGACGGGTCCGGTGTTGGACACCACCAGGACCGCCTGGCCGTGCTGGGCCTCCGTGGTGACCTCGACCCAGCCCTCGTCCGGCACGTTGTACCTGACGCCGTTCTGGACGAGGTTCAGGGCGATCCGCTCCAGGAGGACGCCGTTGCCCTGGACGATGGCCAGGCCCCGCTCCCCGCGGATCTCCACGCCCTTGGCGTCGGCCTCCGAGCGCACCTGGTCGACGGCGCGGTCGGCGACCTCGGCGAGGTCGACCGGCTTGCGCTCCACGATCTGGTTGTCGCTGCGGGCGAGCAGCAGCAGGCCCTCCACGAGCTGCTCGCTGCGCTCGTTGGTGGCGAGCAGCGTCTTGCCCAGCTGCTGGAGCTCCGGTGGCGCCGCCGGGTCGGAGAGCTGCACCTCCAGGAGCGTGCGGTTGATAGCCAGCGGTGTGCGCAGCTCGTGCGAGGCGTTGCCGACGAACCGCTGCTGGGCGGTGAAGGCCCGCTCCAGGCGGTCCAGCATGTCGTCGAAGGTGTCCGAGAGCTCCTTCAACTCGTCCTCGGGGCCGTCCAGTTCGATGCGCCGGGACAGGTCCGTGCCGGCCACCCGGCGCGCGGTGCGCGTGATGCGGCCGAGCGGAGACAGGACGCGGCCCGCCATCGCGTACCCGAAGGCGAAAGCGATCACGGCCAGGCCCAGCAGGGCGAGCAGCGAGCGGCTCAGGAGGTTGTCCAGGGCGTGCTGGCGCTGATCGTTGACGCAGGTGTTCATCGCCGCGTTGAACTCGGTCGGCGATGCCTTGTCGGGCAGGTTGCAGACGGTGCTGGTCACCCTGCCCTCGACGATCTTGAACGGCAGGTCACTGCCCACGTTCAGCGCCTGCGCGGCGAGCAGATAGATGATCGAGAGCAGCACGATGCCCGCGATCAGGAACATGCCGCCGTACAGGAGCGTGAGGCGTATACGGATCGTGGGACGCAGCCACGGGAAAGGCACCTCGGCCTTTCTGGGGTCCCAGGTGGGTTTCGGAGGCGCTGCCGGTGGCGCCGGGGTCGCGGCCACCGGGGATCAGATCCGGTAGCCGGAGCCGGGCACCGTCACGATGACGGCGGGCTCGCCGAGCTTCCGCCGCAGCGTCATGACGGTCACCCGGACCACGTTCGTGAACGGGTCCGTGTTCTCGTCCCAGGCCTTCTCCAGGAGCTGCTCCGCGGAGACGACCGCGCCCTCGCTGCGCAGCAGCACTTCGAGGACCGCGAACTCCTTGGGCGCCAGCTGGATCTCCTTGCCGTCGCGGAAGATCTCGCGGCGGTTGGGGTCGAGCTTGATGCCGGCGCGCTCCAGGACGGGCGGCAGCGGCACGCTCGTACGCCGGCCAAGAGCACGCACGCGTGCCGTGAGCTCGCTGAACGCGAAGGGCTTGGGGAGATAGTCGTCGGCGCCGATCTCCAGGCCCTCGACACGGTCGCTGACGTCGCCCGACGCGGTGAGCATCAGGACGCGGGTCGGCATGCCGAGCTCGACGATCTTGCGGCAGACGTCGTCGCCGTGCACGAGCGGGAGGTCCCGGTCGAGCACCACGACGTCGTAGTCGTTGACCCCGATGCGCTCCAGGGCCGCCGCTCCGTCGTACACGACGTCGACGGCCATGGCCTCCCGGCGTAGTCCGGTGGCCACCGCATCGGCGAGCAGCTGCTCGTCCTCGACGACGAGTACGCGCACGGCGCTGTCCTTCCTCTGTGCCCCTGAGGGCAGGTCTGTTCGTGGGTCTGTTCGTGGGGTGTGGCCTCTATCCTGCCCCTTTCGGTCATAAACCGGCTGTAAGGCGGTCTGTCGGCCCGGGAATGCGGGATTTTCTCCGCCGGTTAGGTTTCCGTGGAAGGGAGCCCGGGGAGGACGACCTCACACCCGCGATCACGCTTTGTATGTGGCACGCCACGAACTGCTGTCCCAGCGCGGCGAGAGACGTGATCGCCCCTTCTGAGGGCACACCCCCGTGCCATCGACCCACGACCCAGCCGAGGGGGCGCAACCATGGACGCATTCACCGCAGGACTCCTGCAGCGCATAAAGGCCACGGAGTCCGACCTCACGAAGGCCCGTGAGACAGGCGACGACTTCCTTGCCGAGGTCGAGCAGGCCGAGCTGGAGGACCTCCACCGGCTGGCCGCCGAGCACGGCGTGGAGGTCGGCGCGTTGCGCGCCTGATCCAGCTACGCAAGCGGAATTCAGCTACGAACGCGGAAGGGCCCCGGCATCTGTGGACGAGATGCCGGGGCCCTTCCGTGTGTGTCCGTCGCTCTGCGCGTCAGTCGTGCCAGGCGCCGAGCTCCTCCAGGCGGGCCTGGAGGTCCTCGAAGAGGCCGGGCGGGGCAGCGATCGTCAGCTCGCCCGAAGGGGCCTCTCCGGGGCGTCCACCGGTCAGCGCGCCCGCCTCCCGCGCGACGAGATCACCGGCCGCGAAGTCCCAGGGGTTGAGGCCGCGCTCGTAGTACGCGTCCAGGCGGCCGATCGCCACGTCGCACAGGTCGATGGCAGCCGAACCGCCCCGGCGGATGTCCCTGACCAGCGGGATGAGCTCGCGGGCCACCTCGGCCTGATGGGCGCGGCGCTCGGCGACGTAGCCGAATCCGGTGCCGACCAGGGCCTGTCCGAACGGAGGTGCTGGGCGGGTGTGTGCGGGCTTGTCGTTGACGAAGGCGCCCTCTCCGAGGACCGCCCGGTACGTCTCGCCGCGCATCGGCGCGTACACGACGCCGACGAGCGTCTCGCCGTCCTTGCGGGCCGCGATGGACACCGACCAATCGGGGCGCCCGTACAGGTAGTTGACGGTGCCGTCGATCGGGTCGATCACCCACTGGACACCGCTGCTGCCCTCGGAGCTCGCGCCCTCCTCGCCGAGCACGCCGTCGTCCGGCCTGCGCTCGGCGAAGAAGTCGGTGATCAGCTTCTCGGAGGCGATGTCCATCTCGGTGACGACGTCGACGGCGCTGCTCTTGGTGGCGGCGACGCCCAGATCGTCCGGGCGGCCGTCACGAAGGAAGGCTCCGGCGCGGTGCGCGGCCTCCAGGGCGACGCCGAGGAGTTCTGTCTTCAGGTCGGTCACGTCAACGTCCTTACGCGTACGGGCTGTCGGCGCCCGCGGCCGCGGGCTTCGGGGCGCGTGCCGGGCAGCAGCCGACCGGGCAGAGGTTGTGGCTCGCGCCGAGGGATCCCAGGGCGCAGGGCGTCACGGCCTTGCCGCTCTCGACGGCCGCCCGCTCGATGACGAGTTCCCTGATCGCCCCGGCGAACCGCGGGTCGGCACCCACGGTGGCCGAGCGGCGGACCGGCAGGCCCAGCTCGGCGGCCTTCGCGTCGGCCTCGGTGTCGAGGTCGTACAGGACCTCCATGTGGTCCGAGACGAAGCCGATCGGGACCATCACCACGGCGGGCGCCCCGGCGGCTTGCCGCTCCTCCAGGTGATCACAGATGTCGGGCTCGAGCCACGGGATGTGCGGGGCGCCGCTGCGCGACTGGTAGACGAGCTGCCAGGGGTGCTCGACGCCCGTCTCCGCGCGCACCGCGTCGGCGATGACCCCGGCCACGTCCAGGTGCTCCTTGACGTACGCACCGCCGTCTCCGTGGTCCTCGACGCGCCCCGAGGCGTCGGCGGCCGCGGTCGGGATGGAGTGCGTCGTGAAGGCGAGGTGCGCGCCCTCGCGGACGTCGTCGGGGAGCTCGGCCAGGGACTTCAGGACGCCGTCGATCATGGGGCGGACGAAGCCGGGGTGGTTGAAGTAGTGCCGCAGCTTGTCGACGCGCGGCAGCGCGCTCTTCTCGACGCCCTCGGCCTCCAGGACGGCGAGGGACTCCGCCAGGTTCTCGCGGTACTGCCGGCAGCCCGAGTACGAGGCGTACGCGCTGGTCGCCAGGACGAGCACCCGGCGGTGGCCGTCCCGGACAAGATCGCGCAGGGTGTCGGTCAGGTACGGCGCCCAGTTGCGGTTGCCCCAGTAGACCGGCAGGTCAAGGCCGTGCTCCACGAAGTCCTTGCGCAGGGCGTCGAGCAGGGCGCGGTTCTGGTCGTTGATCGGGCTGACGCCGTCGAACAGGAAGTAGTGCTGCCCCACCTCCTTGAGCCGCTCCTTGGGGATGCCGCGGCCCCGCGTCACGTTCTCCAGGAACGGGACGACGTCGTCGGGGCCTTCGGGGCCGCCGAACGAGAGCAGCAGCAGGGCGTCGTAGGGAGTGGGATCCAGCGCATCGGACATGTCCCCGATCCTGCCACCCGCCACCGACAGCCGGAGAACGGCCTCCGCCGACCGGAAAAACACGGTGCGTTCGGACTCTTCGGAGCCGTAAGCTGTATCGGCCACCTTTACGCCTTACCGGAGCCCCTCCCGCACGGGAGCGGCCCCGGCGCCTCAGCGGAGTCCACGTGCCAAGCCCCTACCGCGCCATCTTCGCCGCCCCCGGCACCAAGGGGTTCTCCACGGCGGGCTTCCTCGGGCGGATGCCGCTGTCGATGATGGGCATCGGCATCGTGACGATGGTGTCCCAGCTCACCGGGCGGTACGGACTCGCGGGCGCGCTCTCGGCGACCGTCGCCCTGTCCGCCGCCGCGATCGGCCCGCAGATCTCCCGCCTCGTCGACCGGCACGGTCAGCGCCGGGTGCTGCGGCCCGCCACCCTGGTGTCCCTGGCCGCGGTCGCCGGGCTGCTGCTGGCCGCGAAGTTCGAGCTCCCGGACTGGACGCTCTTCGTCTTCGCCGCCCTGGTCGGCTGCGTGCCGAGCGTGGGCTCGATGATCAGGGCCCGCTGGGCGGCCATCTACCGGGACACCCCGCAGCTGCACACCGCGTACTCCTTCGAGTCCGTGGTGGACGAGATCTGCTTCATCTTCGGGCCGATCATCTCGATCGGCCTCTCCACGGTGTGGTTCCCCGAGGCCGGGCCTCTCCTCGCCGGGGTCTTCCTCGCCGTCGGGGTCTTCTGGCTGACCGCCCAGCGGGCCACCGAGCCGGTGCCGCATCCGCGGGAGCACCACTCAAAGGGCTCGGCGCTGCGCTCCGGAGGGCTGCAGGTCCTGGTCGCGACCTTCGTGGCGACGGGCGCCATCTTCGGGTCGATCGACGTGGTGACCGTGGCGTACGCCGAGGACCAGGGCCACAAGGCGGCGGCCAGCCTCGTGCTCGCGGTCTACGCGCTCGGCTCCTGCGTGGCGGGAGCGGCCTTCGGGCTCATGCACTTCAAGGGGGCTCCCGCCCCGAGGTGGCTGCTGGGTGTCTGCGCGATGGCCGTGAGTATGATCCCGCTTCAACTGGTCGGGAACCTTCCGTTTCTGGCCGTGGCGTTGTTCATCGCGGGCCTGTCCATCGCGCCGACCATGATCACGACGATGGCCCTCGTCGAACAGCACGTACCACGCGCGAAGCTGACCGAGGGCATGACCTGGGTGAGCACCGGACTCGCGGTCGGCGTCGCGCTCGGCTCGTCCGCGGCCGGCTGGGTCATCGACGCCGCCGGATCGGACGCCGGGTACGGGGTTCCCGGGATCTCCGGGGCCGTCGCGGTGGCGGTCGGGTTCCTGGGGTATCGCCGGCTGAAGAAGCCGGTTCCGCAACGGGGAGGGACCCATGAGCACGGGAACGGGCACGGGCAGCGGGAAGAGCACAGCGGCGTGGCGTAACTGGGCGGGCAACGTCAGCGCGCGGCCGGCCAGGGAGGTCACCCCCGCGTCGGTCGAGGAACTCGCCGCCGAAGTGCGCAGGGCCAAGACGGACGGCCTCAAGGTGAAGCCGGTGGGCACAGGACACTCCTTCACGGCGGCCGCCGCGACCGACGGCGTCCTCGTACGCCCCGAACTCCTCACCGGCATCCGCAAGATCGACCGCGAGGCCGGCACCGTCACCGTGGAAGCGGGCACTCCGCTCAAGCGCCTGAACGCGGCCCTCGCCCGCGAAGGCCTCTCGCTCACGAACATGGGCGACATCATGGAGCAGACGGTCTCCGGAGCGACCAGCACCGGAACCCACGGGACGGGCCGCGAATCGGCGTCGATCTCCGCCCAGATCACGGCACTTGAGCTGGTCACGGCGGACGGCTCGGTCCTCACCTGCTCCGAGAAGGAGAATCCCGAGGTCTTCGCGGCGGCCAGGATCGGCCTCGGCGCGCTCGGCGTGATCAGCGCGATCACCTTCTCCGTAGAGCCCGTCTTCTTCCTCACCGCCCGTGAGGAGCCGATGACCTTCGACAAGGTCACCAGTGAGTTCGACGCGCTCTACGCCGAGAACGAGCACTTCGAGTTCTACTGGTTCCCGCACACCGGCAACTGCACCACCAAGCGCAACAACCGCAGCGCGGGCCCCGCGGCGCCGCCCGGCAAAATCAGCGCCTTCGTAGAGGACGAAATTCTCTCCAACGGCCTCTTCCAGGTGGTCAATTCCCTCGGCAGGGCCGTCCCCGCGACCATCCCGGGCATCGCCAAGATCTCCAGCAAGGCGCTTTCCGCCCGTTCGTACACGGACATCCCCTACAAGGTCTTCACAAGCCCGCGCCGGGTGCGCTTCGTGGAGATGGAGTACGCCGTTCCGCGCGAGGCCCTGGTCGAGACGCTGCGCGAGCTGAAGACGATGGTCGAGCGCTCCGGGCTGCGGATCAGCTTCCCCGTGGAGGTCCGCACGGCGCCCGCCGACGACATCGCGCTCTCCACGGCCTCGGGCAGGGAGAGCGCGTACATCGCCGTACACATGTACCGCGGCACGCCCTACCAGGCGTACTTCACCGCGGCCGAGCGGATCTTCACCGCGCATGAGGGGCGACCGCACTGGGGCAAGATCCACACGCGCGACGCCGACTACTTCGCGCAGGCCTATCCGCGCTTCGGGGAGTTCACCGCCCTGCGCGACCGACTGGATCCGGACCGCCTGTTCGGCAACGACTACCTGCGTCGGGTCCTGGGCGACTGAAGTCCTGGGCGGCTGAACCGCCGCCTACGGATTGGGGGTCTCCCCCTGCTGCTGTGCGTCACTTCCGTCCCCGCTGTCGCCGGTCTCGGTCGGCGTCGGGGTCGGGGTGGGCGTCGGCGTGGGCGTCGGGTCCGTCTTCGAACCCTCGTCTCCGGAGTCGGTGCCCGAGTCCGTGTCCTGGTCCGGATCCGTCTTCGACCCGGAGTCCGAGTCGCCGCCGTTGTCCGGCGTCTGCGAGTCGGCGCCGTCCGGGTCCGGCGACGTGCCGTCGTCGTTCTGTGAACCTTCACCCGAACCCGTGGAAGCGCCGTCCGACGGCTGATCGGAGGGATCGGTCGAGGGCGTGGAGGGCTTCTTCGGCGAGGAGTTGTTGCCCGTGACGCCGTTGCTGATCGTGGTGCCGCTCCCCCCGCTGAAGTCCTCGCCGGAGACGAGCTCGTACGTGGTGATCCCCGCCATCGACACGCCGAAGACCAGCGCGGCCGCGACCAACGGCCGCTTCCAGCTCCGGACTTGCGTGCGATGGGTCGTGCCGTCGGTGAACTCGTCCTGCGGGAGCGGAGGTTCGACCGGCGCGGCGGGAACCACCTGACGCAGCACCCGCGTCACATCGTCTCCCGGCACCACCTGCGTCGCGTCGACCGCGCCGAGCAGCTGGGTCCTCTCGGCGTCGGCGTCCGCCACGGGAAGCACCGTCGTACGGTCGGCGTGACCGGCGGCAGGAAGCACCGTCGTACGGCCAGCGTGACCGGCGGCAGGAAGCACCGTCGTACGGTCGGCGTGACCGGCGGCAGGAAGCACCGTGGTGGCCTCCGCGTCGGCGGCTCTCCCCCACGTCGTGGTGACCGGCCCCGTACCGGAAACAGCCCCCGTGGAAGCCGATGCCCTGAAGGTGTCCGCGACCGGCGCCCCCGTGCCATCGGTCACCGGGACCTGATGTCCCTTCGGCTTGGCCTGCACCGCGACGTCGCGTATCTGCTCGCCCGTGCGCCGGAAGAAGTGCTGGAAGACCGTGCCGCCACAGGTCGCGACCGCGCTCACCACACCGGCGCCGAGGATCGTGCCGTAGACGCCGAAACTCGATGCGAGCTTCGCCGCCACGACCGCGGCCACGGCGCTTCCCGCCACCTGCGGCACGCTCAGGTCGAGGCGCCGCTTCTCCTTCGGCTCCACGTCGGCTTCCGGCTTTTCACCCATCTCCGAACCTTGCCTCCCTTTCTCGACTGACTGCACGAGAAAGGGACGTATGGGCGAAGTCGTTAGTTCCGTTTCTGGTGATTCCGTGAAGTGCGCCACTCGCACACCACCCCGCCCGGGTATGCCGAGGCGCCAACTCCCGCCCCCCGCGAGAAGTTCGGCGGCGCGGCGGACCACCCGCGTGGCCCGAATGGAGTACTGTTGCGAGCCCTGGGTCCGGTCTCCCACCTGGGTGCCCGGAGCCTTCCAGGACCGCCGGGAGGGGGCTCGCTGCACAGGGTGACCAAACTGGTCACTTAGCGTTGCGAAAAGGTAACCGTGCCATAACGGCGCCCCAGGGCCCATGCCCGACACGCCGGGCAACTCGGCAAGGTTGTGGCAGGCTGCACCCGGGCAGGCCACACTCGACTAGCGGAAGCAGCGACGCACGTGACGTCGGCAGGCACCACCCGGGAGGTCCCGATGCCCGAACTGCGTGTCGTGGCCGTCAGCAACGACGGCACACGGCTGGTGCTGAAGGCTGCGGACAGCACGGAGTACACGCTTCCGATCGACGAGCGGCTGCGCGCCGCGGTGCGTGGCGACCGTCCGCGCCTCGGCCAGATCGAGATCGAGGTGGAGAGCCACCTCCGCCCCCGCGACATCCAGGCACGGATACGTGCCGGTGCCAGCGCGGAGGAAGTCGCCTCGCTCGCCGGAATCCCCGTCGATCGCGTCCGCCGCTTCGAAGGACCCGTGCTCGCGGAGCGCGCCTTCATGGCGGAGCGGGCCCGGAAAACCCCCGTGCGCCGCCCCGGCGAGAACACCGGTCCCCAGCTCGGCGAGGCCGTCTCGGAGCGGCTGTTGCTGCGCGGCGCCGACAAGGACACCGTCCAGTGGGACTCCTGGCGCCGCGACGACGGCACCTGGGAGGTCCTGCTCGTCTACCGCGTGGCGACCGAACCGCACTCCGCGAGCTGGACGTACGACCCGCCCCGGCGGCTCGTCCAGGCCGTGGACGACGAGGCCCGCTCGCTGATCGGCGAGACCGACGACATCGCCGCGCCCGAGCCCAGCTTCCCGTTCGTGCCGCGCATCGCCAGGCTGCCCCGCGACAGGCCGTCGCTCGACCGGCCGCTCGACCGCCCCATGGACCGCGCCCTGGACCGGCAGTTGGAGCGCCCGAGCGTGCCGGGGCCGTCCCCGGAGCCCCCCGAGGAGAGCACGGCCACCGCCGCGACGGCGTCCGTCTCCGAAGCGGAGCGCGACTCGCTCACCAGCCTCCTGGAGGCGGTGCCCAGCTTCCGGGGCGACATGGTCGTGCCGGAGCGCCCCGCACCCTCGACGACGGAGCTCCCGCCGGCGGCGGAGGAATCCGAGCAGGACCCGGAGGCCGAGGAGGCCCCGGCGGCGTCCGCAGGCGCGGGTTCCGCGTACGCGGATGTCCTGATGCCGCGCTCGGTGGCCAGCCACCGCGACCGCCTCGTCGGCTCCACGGACCGTCAGGCGGAGGCCGACGGCGTCCGTCCCGGCCGTCGCGCGGCGGTGCCGTCCTGGGACGAGATCGTCTTCGGCACGCGCCGCAAGAAGCAGGAGTAGTTCCTCGTAGCACGTCTCGTAGTACGCGTCGGGGCCCCGCACCGTTCAGGTGCGGGGCCCCGACGACGTTCCGGCTACTGCGGGTCCGGGCCCTTGGCCACCGGGCGGGACTCGTCCGACGACCACTCCGACCAGGAGCCGACGTACAGCGAGGCCGGGATGCCCGCCACCGCGAGCGCGAGCACCTCGTGCGCGCCGGAGACGCCCGAGCCGCAGTACACGCCCACCTCGGAAGTGCCGGACGCGCCCAGGGAGTTGAAGCGTTCCGCGAGGTCGGCGGCGGGCCTGAAAGTGCCGTCCGCCGTGACGTTCTCCGTGGTCGGCGCGGAGACCGCGCCCGGAATGTGGCCGCCCACGCGGTCGATCGGCTCGACGTCACCGCGGTAGCGCTCGGCCGCGCGGGCGTCCAGGAGGAGGCCGGAGCGGGCCAGCGCCGCCGCGGCGTCGGCGTCGAGGAGGTCCGTGGTGTTGGTGACGGGCGCGAAGGTTCCCTCGGCCGGGTGCTCATCGCCCGGCTCCAGCGTCCCGGTCCACGCGGCGAGCCCGCCGTCAAGGACACGCACCGAGGGATGACCCGTCCAGCGCAGCAGCCACCAGGCGCGTGCCGCGGCCCAGCCCTGACCCCCGTCGTACACAACGACGTCCCGGTCCGCCGAGACCCCGGCCGCCCGCATCACCGCTCCGAAGTGCTCCACGTCCGGCAGCGGATGCCGCCCCGCGGAGCCGGCCTTTCCCGCGAGATCGGCGTCGAGGTCGACGAAGACGGCGCCCGGGATGTGCCCTGCCCGGTACTCGGCCCGCCCGTCGAAGGCGGGGGCACCCGCCGCCTTGGCCATGCTGAGCTGCCAGCGGATGTCGAGCAGCACTGGCGGGTTCTCGCCCGTCAGGTCACTCGCGAGTTCGGATGCGGAGATGATGGCATTCATGGGCACCATCCTTGCGTACGGGGTGGCCGCATCGCCCGGGTCCGGCTACCCTGCTCCGCCGGACGACCGCCGAACACGCGGCGTACGGACCCGAGCACGCCGTGTGCAGCCGATCGACACCACCGGGCAATCACGCGTTAACGGATGAGAAACGGCGAACCGGGCATTCTCCGCGCGGAGCCGCGGCACGACGGCGCGGCCGGGACGCGCGGCGACACCGGTGGTGCGAGCATCTGCACGGGCGGGCAAACGCGCCGGATAGATACGCGCGTTCGAGAGCGGAGCCGAGCGGCCACCACGACGGGCCGAGGAGAGAGTGACGATGACGGAGGCACGGGGGTCGACGGGCCAGCGTGACGGCGCGGGGGCCGTCCGCCGCACGCCCGGCACGCCCTGCTGGGTGAGCCTGATGGCGCACGGTCTGGCCACGACCCAGGAGTTCTACGGAGCGTTGTTCGGCTGGCAGTTCCGGCCTGGACCCGGGCAGCTCGGGCCCTACGTGCGGGCGCTGCTCGACGGCCGCGAGGTCGCCGGGATCGGCCAGCTGCCGCCCGACCACCATCTGCCGATCGCCTGGACGCCCTATCTGGCGTCGGACGACGTGGACGCCACCGCCGAGTCGGTGCGGCACTGCTGCGGCACCATCGGCGTCGGCCCGCTGGACGCGGGCCCGGCAGGACGCCTCGCCATCGCGGTCGACCCGGCCGGTGCGGTGTTCGGGATCTGGCAGGCGGCCGAGCATCTGGGCGCCGCGGTCGTCGGGGAGCCCGGCGCGCCCGCCTGGAACGAGCTGGTGACCCCGGAGACGGCGGGTGTCTTGAAGTTCTATCAAGCCGTTTTCGGCTACGAGGAAGAGGCAGTGGTCTCGGCCGACTTCGACTATGTGACGCTCCAGGTCGACGGCCGGCCCGTCGCCTCGGTGCACGGCGTGGGCCAGGCGCTGCCGCAGGACAAGGGCGCGCACTGGATGACGTACTTCGAAGTCGCCGATGTGGACGAGTCGGTGGACCGGCTCACCGAACTCGGCGGCCATGTCATCAAGCCCGCGCGGGTCGGCACCCACGGACGGGTGGCGACGGTCGCCGACCCGGAGGGCGCGGTCTTCACCCTCGTACGGTCGGACCTGCGACCGGAGTCCTGACGCGGGGGCGCCGCGATTCCTGAACCGCGGCACCTAGGCTGTAACGCAATACCGCCGCCGGAATCGAGAGCTGACCATGTCCACGCGCCGGGACTCTGGTCCGCACCGCGTCACTGTCCTGGTGCTCGAGGGTGCCAAGCCGCTCGATGTCGGGATTCCCGCGCAGGTGTTCACGACCCGCCCGAGCATGCCGTACGAGGTACGGGTGTGCGGCGCGACGCCCGGCCTGGTCAGCGGCGGGGACGGCCTCTCGTACTCCGTCGCCCACGGTCTCGAGGCGCTGACATGGGCCGACCTCGTCTTCGTCCCCGGCTACCGCTTCCCCGACCGGGACGATCCGCCGCGGGCCGTGCTCGACGCCCTGGTCGCCGCCCACGCGCGCGGGGCGCGGCTCGCCGCCATCTCGACCGGCGCCTTCGCGCTCGCCGCCACCGGACTGCTCGACGGCAGACGCGCCACCACCCACTGGCACTACGCCCGCGCGCTGCAGGCGAAGTACCCCCTGGTGAAGGTCGACGAGAACGTGCTGTTCGTCGACGAGGGTGCCGTGCTGACGTCGGCCGGCGCCGCCTCGGGCATCGACCTGTGTCTGCACATCTTGCGCGGTGAACTCGGAGTGGCCGCCTCCAACCACACCGCACGCCGCCTGGTCGCCGCCCCCTATCGCAGCGGAGGCCAGGTGCAGTACGTGCCGCGCAGCGTGCCCGAGCCACGCGGCGAGCGGTTCGCCGCGACCCGCGAGTGGGCCCTGCACCGGCTCGCCGAACCGCTCACCCTGGACGTGCTGGCCCGGCGCGCGGCGGTCTCCCCCCGCACGTTCTCGCGGCGCTTCGTCAAGGAGACCGGCTACACCCCGATGCAGTGGGTGATGCGCGCCCGCATCGACACCGCCCGTGAACTGCTCGAACGCTCGGAGCGCAGCGTCGAGCAGATCGCCGCGGATGTCGGCCTGGGCACCAGCGCCAATCTGCGCCGGCACTTCCAGCGCATCCTCGGCACCACACCGAACGACTACCGGCGCACCTTCACGCAGGGCAGCTGAAGGCTGTCCTGATCCTTGCGGATCGTGGCGATCGAGCCGCTGGCACGGGCTCGGACCGCATGCGAATCTCACAACGAACCGAAGGGACACCACAGATGACTCGCATCGCCATCAACGGATTCGGCCGCATCGGACGCAACGTGCTGCGCGCCCTGCTCGAACGCGACACCACTCTCGAAATCGTCGCGGTCAACGACCTCACCGAGCCCGCCGCCCTCGCGCGGCTGCTCGCCTTCGACACGACGGCCGGCCGGCTCGGCCGCCCGGTGACCGTGGACGGCAACGCCCTTGTCGTGGACGGCCGTCGGATCACCGTGCTCGCCGAGCGGGACCCGGCCCAGCTGCCGTGGGGCGAGCTCGGCGTCGAGATCGTGCTGGAGGCGACCGGCCGGTTCACCTCGGCGAAGGCCGCGCGCGCCCACATCGACGCGGGCGCCAAGAAGGTGCTCGTCGGCGCCCCGTCGGACGGTGCCGACGTCACGCTCGCCTACGGCGTCAACTCCGGTGCCTACGACCCCGACACGCACACCATCGTCTCGAACGCGTCGTGCACGACCAACGCGCTGGCCCCGCTGGCCGCGGTCCTGGACGACCTTGCGGGCATCGAGCACGGCTTCATGACGACCGTGCACGCCTACACCCAGGAGCAGAACCTCCAGGACGGCCCGCACCGCGACGCGCGACGCGCCCGTGCCGCCGCCGTCAACATCGCGCCGACCACGACGGGTGCGGCCAAGGCGATCGGGCATGTCCTGCCGAACCTCGACGGCAAGCTGTCGGGCGACTCGATCCGGGTACCCGTACCGGTGGGCTCGTTGGTCGAGCTCAACACGACCGTCTCCCGTGACGTGAGCCGCGACGAGGTGCTCGAGGCCTACCGTGCCGCCGCCGAGGGCCCGTTGGCCGGCGTCCTCGAGTACTCCGAGGACGAGCTGGTGTCGTCCGACATCGTCGGCAACCCCGCCTCGTCGATCTTCGACTCGGCTCTCACCCGGGTCGAAGGACGCCACATCAAGGTGGTCGCCTGGTACGACAACGAGTGGGGCTTCTCCAACCGCGTGGTGGACTCGCTCCAACTCCTGGCCGGCAACTGACCCCGCCTGCTGCGGCTTACTGGACCGGCAGCACGTCCGGGGAGAGCGCCGCCGCCCGCGCCACCGCGCTCGTCACATCAGAAGTCGCCGTCCGCGACCTGAAGGACCGTCAGGCCGATGGCCCGCCAGGCCTGGACGACCTGGCTGCGGTCGTCCAGGACGCACGACACGTCGTACGCGTCACGCACGTGCACGTCGAAAAGCTCGACCTTCACGATCGAGTCCTTCCGGGAGTCCCCAGACGGTCGCATGAACGGGCCCGAGTACGGGACCCCGACGTGCTCGGTCAACCACGCCTCGGTGGCCTCCCGGCAGCCGTGGGTGCGGCCGGACAGGAACACGATCTGGTTGCCCGCTGCGTGCAGCGCCCGTACGACATCGATCACCGGCGGATTCGGCAGGTCCTCGTGCACCCGCGTCTCGTCGAACGGGCTGCGCCCCGCCATCAGCGCGACCGTCCCGTCGACATCCACCAGGACCGCCTTCGGGCTGCCCTGCTTCGGCTCGTACATCCGCCCCACCGGGGCGGCTTCGCGGCTCTCCTCCGGCATCGGCAGCGGCGACCGCTTCCCGGCCAGGAAGCGCAGATGGAGAGCGCGAATGGTGTCCTCGCCCACCGAGGGCTCGCGCGCCGCGTCCCGCCCCAGGCAGGTGTCGAGCGGGACATGGGTGAAGTCGTGCACCCGCAGCTCCGCCCCGGCCCGGTCCGCGAGACGGGCCAAGTCGCGGGCGACCCGCTGCGGCAGATTGGTGTCGTCGCAGACCACGTCGTAGCCGCGGCGCAGGAGATCGAGGATCGCCGCGTCCCGGGCCGCCATGACGCGCTTCTCCGTCACGCCCTTGATGTGCTCACCGAAGTCGAGCATGGCGCGCAGGTCGTCACGGTTGACGCGGGCCCGGCCGCTGCGGTTCTCCGCGGTCCAGGCGCGCGCCCAGGTCGTCTTGCCGCTGGCAGGCAGGCCTCGGGTGAAGTGCAGGGTGGGCATCAGGCGTTGTCCTCGGTGGTGAAGTTGGCGGGGCGGAGGTTGCCCTCCGGGCGCAGGGTGTGCCAGATCCGGGCCGACGGGTCACGGCCGTCCAGGAGCTGGAACAGCCAGGCGCGCAGCGGCGAACGGCCGGCGAGGGTGGCGTACTCCTTGCGCGTCCACCCCTCGGGCAGAGCGCCGAGAATGCGCCGGTGCTCGGCGGTCACCTCGGCGAGGATCACCTCGCGCCGCCCGGTCAGATCGGCCTCGACCTCCTTGACCCAGCCGTGGAATTCGTCAGGCAGCCCGTCGCAGATCTCGGCGACGGTGTCTCCCTCGCCGAGCCGCTCCCAGACCGCTCGCGCATTGAGGCCGGTGATGATCCGGTGCAGAGCCACATAGTCGTCCTGCTTGATTTTGATCATGGTGTGCCCGTGGCCGGGGAAGCGCAGCACAAGGCCTTCGGCGCCCGTGCGCGGCACGGCGGCCAGCGCCTCGGCCAGTGTCGCGAAGTCGAAGGTGCCGACTCGGGGTCCCTCCCACGGCAGTTCGTCCGCGGGAACCGGAGCACCGGTCGCCATATCGACACCGCCGAGCAGCACGAGATCATCCAGCTGTCCGTAATCGCAGACGATCCGGTTCTCCGGGAAGATGATCTCGAAGAGGTAGGTGACACCGGGTTTGATCTCCGCAGTGGCCGCGTACCGCTCCTGCCACACCTTTGTCGCGTGCAGTGCCTGGTCGGAGGCGAAGGAGCCCCGGGTTGCGACCGCGTACCCGCCCTCCGACACCGGGTAGAGGATGCCGAGCGAGCCGTCAAGCTTGTCGGTCGCCACCACGGGGTCGTCCAGGCCGAAGGTCCCCTCGGGATGCTCGGCGAAGTTGAAGAACTTCGCGTACGGCCGGGCCAGGACCTGGCCCTGCCTGTCGACCACCAGCCCGCGGCACTGCCGGGTGGCCTCGTTCCACTCGCGCTCGAACTGGGCCTTCTCGGTGTAGTTGAGAATGCGCAGCGGCAGCGTGGGGTGGATCTGCTCGCGTATGAAGCCCTCGTCGAGGCAGCGCGCGAGCAGGGCAGGGTCGAGCAGGTCACCGAGGTGGGAAAGCATGGCCTCTCCAGACAGGCCGGGGCAAAGGACTCGCCGATCATGTCAGTGACTCGTTGGGCGGCGCCTTTTCTTTTCCCGCCTCCTGTTTCGCACCTCGTGTTTCCTGCTTCCGGCCGGTCGCCGCCCGCAGACGGTAACGGGGGGCGGCGTCACCGGTGTTGCCGCAGCTGTGTGAACTCTGGGGAGTCGACGCGCCGTCGCCGAGCTTCGACGACTTCAACCGACTGGTCGTCGAATGGGGCGAGGTGCTCGGCGAAGCCCACCGGCGCGGCTGGGGCGTCATCGGCTTGCCCATCTGAGGCAACTGGGCGGCCGCCGCGGTGCACGTCGGTCGGCGGCCTGATCGGCCAGGTCAACCAGATCGAGCCGGAGGGCGATCTGCTGACCTGGATCTGCGGCGGACTGAGGCACGGCGGCCGGGCAGGAGTCAGCGGCTCTCGCCCGGCCGTGGCAGTTTCAGTTTCAGCGGGCCGCAGCCGAGGCGGGCGGCCTCGGCCTCGACGTAGCGGGGGAAGAGGGTACGCAGGTCCGCGCCGGCGGTCTCGCGCTCGTTGGCCTGTACGACGAACACGGTCTCGCCCGCCTGGCAACGGGCCTGGAAGACACCGAGGTTGGGGCCGAGGCCGCCGAAGCCGGTGGCGGAGCGCACCCGGTCGCCCTCGTACAGCGCCATCCTCGTGAAGATGCTGGCCAGCCGCGGGTCCTCGACGGTCATCAGGCGCTGCCTCGGCTGCGAGCCGGTGACGTCCCGGTCGCAGGTGCGCACCGGCCCGTGCCCGTTGGTGATCATGGGGTACTTGGTCGGCTTGCGCTTCTTGCCCAGGGTCAGGCCCTTGATGCCGCAGAGCGCGTCCGGCTTCTCGGTGCGGGTGTAGCGGGCGGCCTTCGGCAGGCGTTCGACCGGATCGGCGATCGTGCCGGTGCAGCCCAGGTCCGCGCTGACCTTGTTGGCGAGCTTCACGACCATGCGGGCCATCGCGTCCCGCTCCTTGGTACGCGGCTCCATGTCGGTGATCCAGCTGCCCTTGGCGATGTCCACGACGGTCGGCCCGTCGAGGTCGCCGGGGCGGCCGAGGCAGCCGTCCGGGATGGCGAGCCAGGCGCGGCTGTCCGAGGCCATGCCGAGGAGGCCGCCGCCGAGCGGGGTGAGGCGGGCGGAGAGGAACTCGTCGGCCCACTTGCCGTCGTCGCCGGCCCGGTCGTCAAGGCGGTGCACCCGGGCGGTGAGCGCCCATTCGTCGCCGTCGCTGTTCGTCAACTGGCAGTTGCCGGTGGGGCCGTCCGAAGAGCGCGCACCGTACAGCACCGACGCCTCGACCGCCTTGACGTCCTCCGGCTCGCGGAATATCGGGGCGAGGTCGTCGCGAGACAGCGCGCCCCAGCACAGTTTGTCCGGCGCGAACGGCCCGGCCTGCACCTGCCAGGCCATGCCGCCGACACCGAGCAGCACCCCGGCGAGGCCCGCGGCCAGCAGCGGCCGGACCCGGCCACGCAGCAGCCGGCGCCAGCGCCACCCGCGCCGACGCCGACGCCGCTCGCTGAGCAACTCCCGCTCGGCGGGCAGGGGCTGCTCGTAGCGGTTCGGCTCGTCCTCTGCGCCGCTCACCGGGCGGCTCCCTTCGGGGCGATGGGGGCACAGCCCAGGCGGGCCGCGGCCGCGTTGGCGAAAGCGGCGAGGTGGTCGGGGTCGCTGGAGGAGCCCATCAAGAAGGTGGCGGTCCGGCCGGCGCAGTCGGCCCGCACGATCGCGCGCTTCTCACCGATGGTGCCCGTGCCGCGCCAACCACGGGCCGCGGGGCGCTCGCCCACGATGCCGTCGAACACCGCGGCCAGCCGCGGCTGCGCGACCATGGCCAGGTCCAGGTACGGTACGTCGTCGCGATCGCCGCGGACGCTGCACGTCTGCAGGTCGCGGGTGACCGCGCCGGTCTGGTCCTCGATGTCCTCCGTGCCGAGACGCAGGCCGCGGATGCCGCAGACGTCGTCAGAGGCGCTGAAGATACGGTCCCTCTCGCCCGGCAGGTCGTAGACCGGCGAGCTGACCCTCAGCGGCTCGTCCGGCGCGCAACCGGCCGCCGCCATCCCCCGGTTGGCCGCCGCGACGAGCAGCACCGCCGCCTCCCGGGCGCCGCCCAGGTCGGCCGGATCGTTCTGGGTGTACGAGGGGCCGCTGCTGTACATGCCGGACGCGTCCATGGTGACGACGGTCGGCCGACCGTCCTCCGTATCGCAGGACTTCGGGAGCACGAGCAGGCCGCCGCGCCCGTTGACCGTGCCCGGCAGGCCGTCCGGGAGCGGGACCATGTCACCGCCCAGGAAACCGTCGTGGACCATGGAGAGCCGGGCCTCCGCGGCCTTGGGGACCGGTCCGTACTCGACGGACACCCGCTGGTCGACGGAGACCTCGTCACCGTCGTAACTGCTCTCGTAGTCGCTGTCGATGGCGACCTCACAGCTGCCGGTCGGGCGCTCGCGGGTGGGCGCCGTCTCCTTGGCGGTGCGTGACCCGTCGTCATCGTCACCGAAGGCCTCGTCGCCGAGGAAGCCCGGACCGCTGTCCTCTTCCCAGGCGCCCCAGCAGTAGCGGTCCTTCGGCCACGGCCACGTGTCCGCCGCCCACGTACCGAGCCCGGTGCCCGCAAGCACGAGCACCAGCGCGGATATCAGCAACAACCGGCCGCGCCTGCTGTGCGGCAGCGCCCGGCGCAACCGACCGGGCGCCGCAGGCGCCTCGTCTGTCTCACTCACCCCGTGATCCCCTCCGACGGCGGAGTGTATCCCCCGTCAGGAGCAGCTCACCTCGTCCATACCGAGGCCTGGCGGCTACTCCGCGCAGGGCCGCTCCGCCGGACCGCTCTGCCGGACCGCTCTGCCGGACCGCTCCGCGACCGAAGCCGCTACGGCAAGCCGCCGACAGTGTCAGGCGGAGGTGACCGGCAGCACGTCGGGCGACAGGGCCGCCGCCCGCGCCGCGGCGCTCGTCATCCGCCTGCGGTGATGGCGCCGGCACAACACCTCGTACCCGACCTCCCCAGCCAGCCGGTCCACATCCCCCACCACGACCTGCTCCCCCTCGACCACCATCTCCCCGTCCACCGTACGAGCGTTGTGCGTGGCCCGTGCCCCGCACCAGCACATCGCCTCGACCTGCAACGTCTCGACCCGGTCGGCCAGCTCGATCAAACGCTGCGACCCCGGGAACAGCTTGGTACGGAAGTCCGTGGTGATGCCGAACGCGAAGACGTCCAACTCCAAGTCGTCCACGACACGGGCCAACTGGTCGGTCTGCTCGGGCGCGAGGAACTGGGCCTCATCAACGATCACGTAGTCCACCCGGCGGCCCTGCGACATCTGGTCCACCAGAAACCCATACAGATCCATGCCCGGCGCCGCTTCGACCGCCTCCGTCACCAGGCCAAGCCGCGAGGACAGCTTCCCCTCCCCCGCACGGTCGTCACGGGTGAAGATCACGCCCTGTAGACCCCGCGCCGAACGGTTGTGCCCGATCTGGAGCGCCAGCGTGCTCTTGCTTGGGAATTCGCCACATCCGATGCGCGTCGCTCCGGCGGAGCGCATCGAGGTCGCCGGCATCCGTCCCGAGCGCGTGCCACCGAAAGATCTGGCAACGCCCGAGCCGCCGGACGCAGAATGCCTGCTTCTCTACGACGCCCTCACCAGCCGCTGGGCTTGGCCGGGCGCTCACGCGTTCCCGGGGCTCTACTGGGCCACTGGCTGACCGGCTGCACCGCTACACGCTCGGCCGACGAGTGACCGGCGTGCTCCTCGGCGTGCCCTTGGTCCTGCCCGTCGTCGCTCCGACGCTGCCGGGGTCGTGGCGAAGAGGACGGTGGAGACCCTGGAGTCTCTCCTTCTCGGCGTGGCCGCCCGGTCCAGCAGTCGCCTCTGGAGCGCAACGGCATCCACCTGAACCGCCTCCGCCTTGCACTGCAGTACAGCGGGCGACCGCGCGCGGAGCTGGAGAACCTGAGGGGCGTCGACCGCGGACTCTTGGAATCGGCAACAGACTCGGAGCTCGACGACACCTCCGGATACTCACCGATGACGCGTACCGCCCGCATCCCAATACCGCTGCTCGCGGCGATCGCCCTTTCGGGACTGGCAATTCTCATGGGACGTCTCTGCGCGCTCGGCGAGTTCACTCCGTTCATCCTGGTCTTGCTGTATCCGTACCTCTGCCAGACGGCCTCGAGGTTCGGGGTATCACTTCCGCTCGTGTCCATGGGCGGCACCGCCGATGCCGGAACCGGGGAGCCCGGACTCGTCCCACAGCGCGCAGCCGGTCGGATTGATCCAGGCGCGTGGGTTGGCGATGTCGTGTTCCTCGATCAGGGCAGCCCAGATGACGCTTGCGCCGAGACCGTCAGCGATCATGGCATTGAGTAGTTGACTGATCGGCTCGGTGAAGCCGGCATGCTCGCTCTGGCCGCCTTGATCGCCGTCCCTGCTCTGCGCAGTCTCTGGCTGGTCATCGTCGCTGCACTTCTCACAGCTGCCTACGTTGCGTTGCTGGTACCACGGTTCATACCGCACCATCAGCAGCACATCCCGGCGCAGGCACCCGAGTTGCGTGTGGCCAGCCTCAACGCCCACGTCGGCAGGGCGGATGCGCGTGCGCTGGTACAGCTGGTGAAGTCCGAACGGATAGACGTCTTGGCCGTGCAGGAGCTGCCGTCCGCTGGGATCGACGCGCTCGCCGAAGCCGGCTTGGACAACGTTCTGCCCTACCAGGAGCTCCATCCCGAGAACGACTCCTCGCTCTATTCACGGATTCCACTGACGCACGGCGGCCCGCTGAACGCAGACACCGCCTGGCCCCAGACCACCGCACAGGTGACGGTCGGTGGGCGCGCCGTACAGGTGGTGGCCGTTCACACCTATTACCCGCTGGGTGACGCGAAGCGCTGGACCCGGGACATGACCGCCCTCACCTCCGACGCCCACGACAGCGGCCCGGACACGGTGTTCCTAGGCGATTTCAACGCCTCTCTCGACCACGCTCCGATGCGCGAACTGCTCACCTCCGGTGGGCTCGCGGACACGCATGCCGAACTCGGCAATGGCTGGGCTCGCACCTGGCCCGCCAACAAGAGCCGTTGCCACCCCTGGTACAGCTCGACCACGTGTTGCACGGCTCCGGTCTGACGGGCATCTCGGTGAGCGAACGGACCATTGCGGGCACAGATCACCGGGCAGTCATCGCCACGCTCGCACTGCTGCCCACGAAGGAACGTGCTGGATAGGCCCGCCACCCACCCCGTACTCCTCGGCAGGCTTCTCCACGGGGGTCCTCTCGGCCACCGTCAGGTCGCCGACAAGACCCAATAGTCGGCAAGTTGCCCCGGAACGCTGGGCATAGTGGGGCAGCTCAGCGGTTGGTCTGCTGTCGTGCCAGGCGCCGGGCGCGCTCGCGTCGGGACTTGGAGAGCGGATCCACGGTCGTACCGGCGCCTTGGCCGGCAGGGGACTCGCCCCGACGGAGCTTGCGAGCCACGCCGCGCACGTCGTGACTGTCGGGTCCGCGGTCGATGTAGAAGAGGGCTTCGTCCACCGGGTTGTCGTCGCCGTCATCATCGGCGTCTGGAGTGGGTCTATGCGGGCGTGACGTTCATCTACACCGGCGCCGCCGTCTCTCACCTGGCCGTGGATGACGCCGCTGCGGCGGCCGGGCCGTTCGGATTCGCCGTCATCGCTTTCGTCTCATGGGTCCTCCGCCCGGCATCCCGTCGCACTCTCACATCCTGTACGTCTCCTCGGTCCGTGCCGCTGGTCTTCCGGGCGACCACCGGGATCATTGCGTTCGTCCTGCTGACTGACCGGTGGTGTCGCGGATGTGATCCAGCGCGGGGAGACCGCCGCCGGGGTGATGAAGCTCGGCTGTCCGTCGCAACTTCGCGGGCGCCTTCGCCTCACACATCGTCTCCGGGTCGTCCGCCGACCACCGGGCCTGGACGGACCTCTTCGCCATCTGCACGCTGCCTCATGGGCCACGCGACCGCAGAGCCGGCAATCGTGATCCAGGGCGGCTGACACTCCCTCAAAGACCTGCGGCGCAACCCATGGTGGGCAGCATGGCTTTTCACGGGGACGCCATACGTTCTCCAGTGCGCTGAGCGCGAACGTTCACCGGGCCGACAGCCGCTGGTAGCGGCCCAGCCAGGCGAAACGCCGCTCGATCAACCAGCGGCGCGGGACCACCGCAAAGGTGGGCGCCTCGCGCGGTGGAGCATGTGCTCGTTCCCCGGCCCACAACATGGCGCCGCCGTCGCGGTCTCTTACGTTCGCCGGGCTGACGCAGGCCGCCAGAACCGGGCCAAGGGGGTCGCCCAGGAGGTGGCGCTCGATGGTACGTAGTACGTGGCGGATCGAGGGCCGAATACGTGAGCCGGCTGCCGTCCGCCCATCCCGGCCACCACCAGCGCGGGAACTACCAACTCGGCTGCCTGAGCGGGACTTCTCAGACACCCCCTGGTTGCGCTTCGTGGCAGGACGCGGATGCACAGGAGTTGGAAGGTTCCGCGGCCGTACACCTGGCGGGGCGCAACCGCCGTTGCCTACGGCGTCGGCAGACCAAGCACACCACACCCGAACGCCGTGACCAACAGGCCGACCGCCAACGCCGTGGCAGCGACGGCGGCAGGCCCACCCGCTTGACAACAGGACCTAGCCGTCCACCAACGCGGCCACCAGGCGCGTCATGGAGGGCCGCGGGTCAGGTGTGCCCGGCCAGCCGGTCATCAGGAGGTGGTGGGCGGTGCCGACGATGGCCAGGGCCACGGTGCGTGGGTCGATGGTCTCCGCCACCCGGCCGAGCCCCTGCTCGGCCTTCAGATAGCCGGTGATGGCCTCCTGGATCGCGGTGAAGCCGGGCGCCCCGCTTGCCAGGGCCTCGCGGATGCGCAGCGAGGCGGCGGGGCGGGTCATGGCAAGGCCCGATATGGCGGGGCCGCCGGAGTCGAACAGCGCGAGGGCGACGCCGTCGAGGTTCCGGGCCACCGTGCCCTGCCCGGCGAGCCCCGACAGCGCCTGCGCCTTCACCGCCGTCCGCGCGAACCGGTCGAGGCAGAGCTCGGCCACGAACTCGTCGAACCCCGCGAAGTGCACGTGCAACAGCCCCTTGGCGCAGCCCGCCTCAGTGGTGACGGCCCGGCTGGTGAGCGCGCCGGGCCCACCCCTTTCCACGACGCGCTCGGCGGCCGCGAACAGCCGCTCGCGTACGTCCGGCGTCGCCACTCCGCGCGGTGACATGGGCCTTCCTTCCGTTCCGCCGCCGTCGCCCTCAAGGGGCACAACTCCGTGGATGTTAGCGGGGATTGCCAGTTTGGGCACACGCCCATACTGTTTGGGCGCACGCCCATTCTCGTCATCCACCACAGGAGGCACCCGTGCCGGACGTCGTCAACACCGAGCAGGCACAGGCATGGAACGGCCCCGAAGGCACCCACTGGGCCCGCAACCAGGACCGCTGGAACGCCGTGAACGAGGGCTTCAACGAGCCGCTGCTCGACGCCGCCGAAATCACCGGGGACCACCGGACCCTCGACCTCGGCTGCGGCTCCGGGCAGACCACGCGCCTCGCCGCGCTCCGGGCACCCCAAGGCCGCGCGCTGGGCCTCGACCTGTCCGGCCCGATGCTGGCCGAGGCACGGGCCCGAGCCGAGCGGGAGGGCATCGCCAACGCCTCCTTCACGCAAGGCGACGCGCAGACGTACCCCTTCGAGGCGGGCGCGTTCGACGCAGCGATCAGCCGCTACGGGGTGATGTTCTTCGCCGACCCGGTAGCGGCCTTCGGCAACGTCGGCCGGGCGCTACGACCTGGCGGGCGCCTGGCGTTCATCTGCCCGGCCGATGCCAAGCTCAACGGCTGGGTGACGGCAATGGCGTCACTGCGCGACTTCCTTCCGGTCGGCGACTTCGGGAGGCCGGGGCTGCCCGGCATGTTCTCGCTGGCCGCCCCGGACCGCATCCGCGACGTCCTCGCCACGGCCGGATTCACCGGCATCGCCATCAACCAGGCTCAGGCGTACGGGGCATGGGGACACGGAGCCGAGGACGCGGCGGAGTTCCTGCTGGGCACGGGCCCCGGTCGCCACCTGATGGAGCAGGCCGACACGACCGCACGGGCCCGCGCCCGCCGCACCCTGACCGACCATCTGCGCGACCACGAGGCGACGGACGGCACGGTCCGGCTGCGCAGCACGTCATGGCTGGTCACGGCGGACCGCCCGGTCGATCCAAGGGACAGGCCCTGACTCTCGTGCTCATCGAGCATCGCTTGTGCAGTCACACAGAGGTGCTTGTGCAGTCACACGGAGGTGACCGGCAGCACGTCGGGCGACAGCGCCGCGGCCCGTGCCGCGGCGCTCGTCATCTACCGGCGGTGGTGGCGCCGGCACAGCACCTCGTAGCCGAGGACGCGGGCTTGTTCGGCGGCGAGTTCTTCGCTGCCTGGCGGGGCCGCCGTACCAGCCTTGCCGGTGCTTCGACATGTCGGTGCGCAGGGTGTCCAGGGCCGCCGCGCGTTCCGTCGCCCAGCAGTCCGCGGCGTGTGCTGCGGTACGCAAGTCCTGGTAGGCGGCGAGCGAGCGGTGGGTGCGGAACTGCTCGCGGCGTACGGCGATGACGTCAGCGGTGCGGCCGGCCTGTGTGTAGCGGGCACAGACGTAGTCGGCCGGGCGGCTGTCGGAGTTCGGAGCCTGTGCGGTCTCGCGCAGTCCGCGCTCGGCTCATGCCAGGGCCTCAGCCGTGCGGCCGGTCGCCTCCAGCTCGGAGGCGATCTGCAGGTGGGTGGCGCCGGTCGGGGTCAGGTCGGCGGCGTACACCGCGATCAGCGCGTCCACGTCTCCCTCGGCCTTGACCAGGCGTTCCATCAAGTACTTCGCTGCCCAGCCGGAGGGCGCCCGGTGCCAGGCCTCGGTCGCCAGCTGCCGCACTCTGGCCAGCCCGCTGGCGCCGAGGACGTCCCGGTAGTCGGGCAGGTCGATGCCGGTGGCGTCGTTCCCATCGCCGAGCAGATGTCCGACCAGCCACTCGGCCGTCTCGACCGGGTCCGGCCGCGCCACGTGGCACGCCTCCAGATGGGCCTCGGCAAGTTCCGAGGCGACCGAGCCGACCGAGCCGACCACACCATCGGAGTCGTCGATCTCGCCGTACCGCTGCCCGAGTTCCCTGATCGCGTCCCGGGCCAAGGCCACCGCTTGCGCGGCCTTGCCGCTGTCGGTCAGCGTGCGCAGCACGGTCACCGCCTCCGCGGCCTGCCGCCCATAGGCGTGGGCATCGGCGTACTCGACATACCCGTACCGGGCGAAGGGGCCAGGGTCCAGCAAGGCCATGACGCGGTCGCGGACCGTGCCCATGTCTGAGGAGTCACTCGCCGCACGCAGCTCCAGTCGGCGGCGCAACTCCCGGTCCCCGGCCAGCTGCTCTCGCACCAGATCCAGGAGCTGCTCGCGGGACCGCGACTGCAGCCATGACTCCAGGCCTGCCGCCCGGTCGGCAGCCGCAGCCCGCTGGCGCGGGATCCCCTCCGCCTGCCCCAGTACCGTCAGGCCCACCGCCACGCAGTGCTTGCAGAAGTGGCCCTCCTGCCCGTAGGGGCAGCCACAGGCGCCGAAGACCCCGCCTTCCTGGTTCACGGTGAGCTCGACCTCGTAGGCATCGGTGCCGTACACCGTGGCCGCGATCCAGCCGTCACCGACCTCCAGTCCCGTCACCGCATCCAGACAGCCCAGCCCAGCCCACGCTCGTACGAACGGGACCCGGCCAGAGCCCGCAGGTCTGGCCCGGTGAAACCCAATTCCCTTGCCACACCAGCCATTCAACCGGAGAGGGGAGCCCTGGTGCAGCGGTCGTGTCAGCCGTGCTGTGTGGGCCTCAGAGCGGCAGGTCGTCCGGCAGGACCCTGAATGCCTTGTGGCGGCCGAGTGGGCGCACCGCGCGGAAGTCACGGCGATCGAGGGTGAGGATCGCATCCGTGTCGTAGTCGGCGGCGAGTGCGACATTCACGGCGTCGGCCAGGTCGAGATCGAGGCCTGCGTAGCGGACGCGTACGGCCTGGGCGGCCCCCAGGTGGTCCTCGGTGATCTCCGGCACGGAGATGCGGCCCCGGCGCATCCAGTGCCGAATGTCGTCGACCGCGCTGACCGCGGCCACGCGTCCGAGCTCACGGGTGGCCACATGGTCGATCTCGGCGAGCAGCAGCGGGGACATGACGAGCAGCCCCGCAGCCATGATCGCTTCATTGGCCGCGCGGTGCTCGGGATGCGTGGAGTCGAGCGCGGCCAGCAGGCCGGAGGTGTCGGCCACCACGATGATCACGCGGCGGTCCCGGTCTCCCGCTGGACCGCATCGGCCACCGCATCGCGGACCTCGGACTTGGTGGGCGTGCGCCCCGAGCCTTCGAACGTGCGCGAGAACAGTGGCTCGTCCCAGACCCGATTGGCCATGGCGGCAAGGTGGATGCCCTGCCGGATGATCTCGGCCTCACTGATGCCACGGCGCTTGGCCGCTTCCTTGATGATGGCGAGGTCTTCCGGGTCGGCGTAGACATTGGTTCGCTTCATCGACATGTACCAACAGTAGCCCATACATCAGATTGACCCACGTCATCGACGACGGTTGTACCGCTGTACCGCCGTGGGCTACGGCAGGTCATACCTTGCCGCGATCGTGACCCGTCCACCGGAAACCCGCTGGTCACGCCCATTCCCATCTGTCGGGGACCCCGCCGGGGATTCGAACCTGTGCAGAGTCGTGCACGACGCTTGGGCACCGTCACCGGACCACGTGAACCGGCATCAGCCGGGACCGCACTTCAACCATCGACGTGGCGCACTATGACACGTCACAGATCGCTTCGATCACGATCTGCGCTCCAAGAATCCGCTGGTCACAGCCATTACCACCAGGCCACGACGGATACGCCTGCCGAGCGCGCAATGAGCACCGTCGCCGCAGGCAGAGATCAGGCAGAAGTGACCGGCAGCACGTCAGGCGACAGCACCGCCGCCCTCGCCGCGGCGCTCGTCATCCGCCTGCGGTGGTGACGCCGGCACAACACCTCGTACCCGACCTCCCCAGACAGCCGGTCCACATCCCCCACCACGACCTGCTCACCCTCGACCACCATCCCCCCGTCCAGCGTGCGCGCGTTGTGCGTGGCCCGCGCCCCACACCAGCACATCGCCTCGACCTGCAACGTCTCTATGCGGTCGGCCAGCTCGATCAGCCGCTGCGAACCAGGAAACAGCTTGGTGCGGAAGTCCGTAGTGATACCGAACGCGAAGACGTCCAACTCCAAGTCGTCCACCACCCGGGCCAACTGGTCGATCTGCTCGGGCGCGAGGAACTGGGCCTCATCCACAATGACGTAGTCCACCCGGCGGCCCTGCGACATCTGGTCCACCAGATACCCACACAGATCCATGCCCGGGGCTGCTTCGACCGCCTCCGTCACCAGGCCGAGACGCGACGAGAGCTTCCCCTCTCCCGCACGGTCGTCCCGCGTGTAGATCACACCCTGCAAGCCCCGCGCCGAACGGTTGTGCCCGATCTGAAGCGCCAGGGTGCTCTTTCCGCAGTCCATCGTTCCGGAGAAGAACACCAGCTCGGGCATGGGGAGTTGAGGCCTTTCAGGGGTACGAGAGGGGGTACGAGGTGAGGGCGGGGCGGTCAGGAGCGTACTTCCAGCAGCGGCACCAGCTGCTCGGCAGGGGTCATGGAGCCGTGCATGCCCACCAGGGCGGACTCCTTCGGCTCCTTCTCGGTGGCGATGATCGCCACGTCGTCGTGGGCCGCCGCGATGACGTCGCCGATGCGGCCGTAGACCCGCTCGTCGCAGACACCGGGCGCGCCGAACCAGCCCGCCGCGATCGCCTCGTCCCGGCTCGCCACCCAGAACTGCTCGCCGAGCACCTCGCGCCACACGGTCAGTACGTCGTTCTCGGCGCCCGGCACCGCGTACACATGGCGCGCGCGGCCCTCGCCGCCGAGGAGGGCCACGCCCGCGCGCAGCTCCCAGTCCTCGTCGAAGTCGATGCGGGACTGCTCGTCGAAGGGGATGTCGACCATGCCGTGGTCGGCGGTGACGTACAGGGCGCTGCGCGGCGGGAGTTGCTCGGCGAGGCGCTGGACCAGGCGGTCGACGTACATGAGCTGGCCGCGCCAGGCGTCGGAGTCGACGCCGAAGCGGTGGCCCTTGCCGTCCACCTCCGCGTAGTACGTGTAGACCAACGACCGGTCACCGGCGGCCAGTTGCTCGGCGGCGAGGTCCATGCGGTCCTCGCCGGAGAGCCGGCCGCGGAAGCTGCCGCCGCTCAGGGCGATCTTGGTGAGCGGAGTGTTCTCGAAGGTCGGGGACGAGACCTGGGCGGTGTGCACGCCCGCCGCGTGGGCCTGCTGGAACACCGTGGGGTACGGCTGCCACTTGCGCGGGTCCGTCCAGGGGTTCCAGCGGAGCTGGTTCATCAGCTCGCCGGTGGCGGGGTTGCGGGCGGTGTAGCCGGGCAGGCCGTGCGCGGCGGGCGGCAGGCCCGTGCCGACCGAGGCCAGGGAGGTGGCGGTGGTCGCGGGGAACCCGGCGGTGATCGGGCGTCCGGTGCCGCCACGGGAGGAGCTGATGAGCGAGGCCATGAAGGGGGCCTCTTCGGGGTGGGCGATGAGCTGCTGCCAGCCGAGGCCGTCGATCAGGAAGACGCAGTTCCGGTCGGCCGGGGCGAGCTCGCCGATGACCGGCGCGAAGCCCTCCACGCCCTGGTGGGCCACCAGCGTGGGGAGCAGATCGGCGAGGGAGCCCGCGCCGTACTCGGGCAGGGGCGCGGTGTCGAGGGCGAGCGGCTGTACGTCGTCCCAGGCGGGCAGGGACATCAGCGCGTGGTGTCCGCGGTCGCCTCGGACAGGGCCTGGGCGAAGGCCAGGGTCTGGCGCACGGCGTCCGGGCCGTCACCGGCCTCGCTGACGCGCAGGCTCAGGTCGTCGGCGGTCGAGCTGCCCGTGTAGCCGTGGTCCGCCTCGCAGTTGGGGTCGCCGCAGGCGGCGGGCTCCAGGTCGAGGCGCGATACGGCGCCCCAGCCGATGGTCAGAACGACCTCGCGGGGCAGCGAGCCGGGTACGTACTTCTCCGGGTTGGCGACGACGCGGCTGACGACGACCGACGAGATCCGGCCGATCTTCACCGACTCCGTGGACGTCGTCGCGTACGGCGTCGGGGAGGTGCTGTCCGCCGCCTGCTCGTCCGTGTGGCTCACGATGAAGCGCGTACCGGTCAGGACGAGGACGGTCACATGCCGGCGCACTTCGTTCGCGTCGAACGTGGTCTCCTGGTGGACCAGGTACGACCCGATGGGCTCGCCGCCGATCGCGGCCTCCACCGCCTCGGCCACGAGGGCCGGGTAGTAGCCGCTGCGCTCGATCGCCGCGCGCAGCCCCTGGGTCGTCGTACCGGTCTTTGCCATGCCGTCCATCCTACGACCCGCCGGAGGGCGCACGGTGCCCCAGTCGCCGCGTCAGTACCCGGGAAGCGTGCGCGGACCGAGGTCGCTGCGCGCGGGCGGCGGGGCGAGCCGGACGGAGGCGCCGAGCACGGAGACGCCGCGCTGGGCGACGACCACGGGCTCCAGGGACACGGCGACCACTTCGGGGTGATCGTCCACGAGTCGTGAGACCCGCTGGAGGAGCTCCTCCAGGGCCGGGGTGTCCACGGGCGCCGAGCCGCGCCAGCCGAACAGGAGCGGGGCGGTCCGGATGGATCTGACCAGGGAACCCGCGTCGCGGTCGGTGACCGGAATCAGCCGGTGCGCGGTGTCGCCGAGCAGCTCGGACGCGGCGCCGGCGAGTCCGAACGAGAGCACCGCTCCGGCCGCCGGGTCGATGACCGCGCGGACGACGGTGTCCACTCCGCGCGGCACCATGCCCTGGACGACCGGCCGCAGCTCGGCGGGCTTGCCGAAGGCGTCGGTCAATTCCCGGTACGCCCGGCGCAGTTGCTCCTCGTCCGCGAGGTCGAGCCGCACACCGCCGAGGTCGGCGCGGTGCCGCAGGTGCGGGGCGGTGGTCTTCAGGGCGACCGGGTAGCCGAGCATGCGGGCGGCGGCCACGGCCGCGTCCGGATCCGGCGCGGGCAGCGCCTCGCGTACGGCGATGCCGTACCGCCCGAGCAGTTCATGGGTGTCGGCCGGGGCGAGGGTGGCACCACGCGGGTCCTCGTCCTTGGCGAGCAGCTCCGCGATGCGGCCGGCGGCCCCGCTCTCGTCGATGTCGTCGTACTCGTGCACTTTCCCCGGCTCGGCGGCCTCGCGCCGCCACTGCGCGTACTTCACGGCTTCGGCGAGGGCGCGGACGGCGCGCTCGGCGGCGGGGTAGGCGGGGATGCGGTACGGCTGCGCCGGGCTGGGGGCGACGGCGGGGGCCCGTCTCTTATAGACATCTGACGCTGCCG
>NZ_SRIC01000408.1 GCF_004684775.1 Streptomyces sp. MZ04 | reverse complement strand
GGGTGGGGGCCGGGCACGTGCCGGAGGAGTTCGAGGCGGTCGGGGCCGACTTCGAGCGGCGCGGGCCCGTTCTCGACGAGACCATTGATGCCTTGAAGGCCTCCCTCGGCGCGGACGAGTATCCCGAACACCACGGTGAGTACTACGACTTCGAGGGGCTCGGGCAGCAGCCGCGGCCCGTGCAGCCGCGCGTGCCGGTCTGGGTCGGCGGCTCCTCGCCCGCCGCCGTGCGCAGGGCCGCCGTGCGGGGTGACGGGTGGCTGCCGCAGGGGGATCCGCGCGACAAGCTGCCCGCGCAGATCGCCCGGCTCCGGCGGCTGCGGGAAGAGGCGGGGGTGCGGGAGCCGATCACGGTCGGGGCCATCGCCGAGCCGCTGTACGTGGGGGAGCCGGCCTGGTCCGTGGGGCGGCGCACGCTCAGCGGGAAGCCGGACGCCATCGCGGAGTCGCTGCGCGCGTACGGAGCGATGGGCGTGCAGCAGATACAGGTGCGGTTCCGCTCGCGCAGCCGCGGTGAACTGACCGATCAGATGGCGGCGTTCGCCGCCGAAGTCGCTCCGCACCTCAACTGAGAGCTCACTCAAGGAGACTCGTATGGGCAAGCTGGACGGGCGCGTCGTCATCGTCACCGGCGCGGCACGCGGACAGGGCGAGCAGGAGGCGCGGCTCTTCGTGGAGGAAGGGGCCAAGGTCGTGCTCGCGGACGTGCTCGACGACCAAGGGGAGGCGCTGGCCACGGAGTTGGGCGAGGCGTCGGCCCGGTACGTACATCTCGACGTCAGTCAGGAAGCCGACTGGCAGTCCGCCGTGGGCTCCGCCAAGGACGCGTTCGGGAAGATCGACGGGCTCGTCAACAACGCCGGGATCCTGCGCTTCAACGAGCTGGTCAGTACCCCGCTCGAGGAGTTTCAGCAGGTCATCCAGGTCAATCAGGTGGGGTGTTTTCTTGGTATCCGCACCGTCGCGCCCGAGATCGGGGCGGCCGGCGGCGGCACCATCGTGAACACCGCCTCGTACACGGCGATGACCGGCATGGCCTACGTCGGCGCGTACGCCGCCACCAAGCACGCCATCCTCGGGCTCACCCGCGTCGCGGCGATGGAGCTCGCGGGGCAGGGGATCCGTGTCAACGCCGTCTGTCCGGGGGCCGTCGACACCCCGATGACCAACCCGGCGCAGCTCGACCCCACCGCCGATCCGACCGAGGCGCGGGACGCCGTCGCCGAGCTCTACAAGAAGCTCGTGCCGCTCGGGCGGATCGGGAAGCCCGAGGAGGTGGCCGCGCTCGCGCTCTTCCTGACCGGCGGGGACTCGGCGTACATCACCGGGCAGCCGTTCGTCATCGACGGCGGGTGGCTGGCGGGCGTCAGCATTGTCTGACGGGGCGCTGTCTGACGGTGCGTCAGTGCGGGGCGGTCGGGGGTATTGACGGTCCGTGCGACCGGTGGAACAGTCGACCCATCAAGATCTGACGGTGCGTCAGAAAGTGCGTCAGAAACTCCGTCGGAAACTCACGAGGATGGTGAACCTCCTTGGAATTCGGTCTCTTTGTACAGGGATACGTGCCCGCCAAGCGGGCCAAGGTCGACCCCGAAGCCGAGCACAAGGCGCTCATCGAGGAGACCGAGTACGTCATCCAGGCGGACAAGTCCGGGTTCAAGTACGCCTGGGCGTCCGAGCACCACTTCCTGGAGGAGTACTCGCACCTCTCCGCCAACGACGTCTTCCTCGGCTATCTCGCCCACGCGACCGACCGCATCCACCTGGGCTCCGGCATCTTCAACCCGCTGGCCCCGGTGAACCACCCGGTCAAGGTCGCCGAGAAGGTCGCCATGCTCGACCATCTCTCCGAAGGACGCTTCGAGTTCGGGTCCGGGCGCGGCGCCGGGTCGCACGAGATATTGGGCTTCATGCCGGGGATCACCGACATGAACCACACCAAGGAACTCTGGGAAGAGACCATCGCCGAGTTCCCCAAGATGTGGCTCCAGGACGAGTACGTCGGCTTCCAGGGCAAGCACTGGTCCCTGCCGCCGAGGAAGGTGCTTCCCAAGCCTTACGGGAAGTCCCACCCTGCTATGTGGTACGCCGCCGGGTCCCCGCCCTCGTACGCGATGGCCGGGAAGAAGGGGCTCGGGGTCCTCGGCTTCAGCGTGCAGAAGGTCTCCGACATGGAGTGGGTCCTCGAGTCGTACAAGACGGCCGTGAAGGACGCCGAGCCGGTCGGGGCCTTCGTCAACGACAACGTCATGGTGACGTCCACGGCCATTTGCGCGGAGACGCACAAGAAGGCGGTCGAGATCGCGGTGAGCGGGGGGCTCAACTACCTCCAGTCGCTGCTCTTCCGGTACCACGACACCTTCCCGCGGCCCGAGGGCATCCCGGAGTGGCCCGAGCTCCTTCCCGAGTACAGCGAGGAGATCATCGAGCTGCTCATCGCCGAGGAGCTGATGATCTGCGGCGACCCGGACGAGGTGCTCACGCAGTGCAAGCGGTGGGAGCAGGCCGGGGCGGATCAGCTGTCCTTCGGGCTGCCGATCGGCATCTCGCCCGAGGACACGAAGAACACGATCAAGCTGATCGGTGAGCATGTGATCCCGAAGATTGATACGGATCCCGTGCACCGCACTACGCGTATGCGGGGATCCTCCGGCGGTTGAGCCGCCCTTCCTGATCGCCCCGGCCTTCCCTTCCCGGACGGAGGCCGGGGCACCCACCCGTTCACCCCGAAGGGGGACTTGCACCGTCATGCTTGATCACCTCATCAAGGGCGCGACCGTCGTCGACGGGACCGGTGCCCCCGCACGCGTGGCCGACGTAGGCATCAGGGACGGGCGCATAGCCGTCATCGCCGAACCCGGAACCGTCACCGAGTCGGCCACGACCAGCGAAGACGCCCAGGGGCGGGTCCTCGCGCCCGGGTTCGTCGATCCGCACACGCACTACGACGCCCAGTTGTTCTGGGATCCGTACGCGACCCCGTCCCTGAATCACGGCGTGACGACCGTCGCCGGCGGCAACTGCGGCTTCACGCTCGCCCCGTTGAACCCGGACCGCCCCGAAGACGCCGACTACACGCGCCGGATGATGTCCAAGGTCGAGGGCATGTCACTCGTCGCGCTCGAAGAGGGCGCGCCCTGGTCGTGGAGCTCGTTCGGCGAGTATCTCGACGCTCTGGAGGGTCGGGTCGCCGTCAACGCAGGGTTCATGGTGGGTCATTGCGCTCTTCGGCGGTACGTGATGGGGGCGGACGCGGTGGGCGGCCAGCCGACCCCCGCACAGCTGGAGGAGATGCTGAGCCTCTTCCACGACGCCATGGACGCCGGCGCCTGGGGGCTCTCCACCACCCAGTCCTCCACCCACTCGGACGGCGACGGGCAGCCGGTCGCATCGCGGCACGCGAAGCCCGACGAACTGCTCGCGCTCAGCCGGGCCGTCGCCGAGCACGAGGGAACGCAGCTCGAAGCCATCGTCGCGGGGTGTCTGGACCAGTTCAGCGATGACGAGATCGACCTCTTCGTCGACATGAGTGCCGCCGCCGGGCGGCCGCTCAACTGGAACGTCCTCACCATCGACTCCGCCGTCCCCGAGCGCGTCCCGCGCCAGCTGATCCCCAGCGAGCGCGCCCGCAAGGCGGGCGGCCGCATCGTCGCCCTCACCATGCCGATCCTCACCCCCATGAACATGTCCCTCGGCACCTTCTGCGCCCTGAACCTGATCCCCGGGTGGGGAGAGGTCCTGGGCCTGCCCGTGCCGGAGCGCATCGCCAAGCTGCGCGACCCGGACATCAGGGGCGAGATGCTGCGGCGCGCCGACAGCAAGGAGGCGGGGGTCTTCCGGCGGCTCGCGCACTTCGACCGGTACGTCATCGGGGACACGTACGCGAAGGAGAACGAGGGGCTGACGGGGCGGGTCGTCCGGGACATCGCCGCCGAGCGTGGCCAGGAGCCCTTCGAGTGCCTCGTAGAGATCTGCGCCAACGACGACCTGCGTACGGTCCTGTGGCCCATGCCCTCCGACAACGACCCCGACTCGTGGGCCCTGCGCCAGGAGGCCTGGCAGCACGAGGACGTCATGCTGGGCGGCTCCGACGCGGGCGCGCACCTGGACCGGATGTGCGGCGCCCCGTACACGACGCGGTTCATCGGGGACTGTCTGCGGGGCCGGAAACTGGTCGGCCTCGAGGAAGCGGTGAAGATGCTCACCGACGATCCCGCCCAGCTCTTCGGGCTGCGGGACCGCGGGCGCGTCCAGGAGGGCTTCCACGCCGACCTCGTCCTCTTCGACCCCGAGCGCATCGACGCGGGCAAGGCGACCCTGGTGCACGACCTGCCGGGCGACAGCCCGCGCCTCGACTCCAAGGCGATCGGCATCAACGCGGTGTGGGTCAACGGAGTCGAGACCATCCGTGAGGACCGGGTGACGGGCGCGACCCCCGGCACGGTGCTCCGGTCCGGCCGGGACACCAGGACGGTGAGCACCAAGTGACGACCTCCGAACTCCCCAGTGAGCAGCGGCTGTTCATCGGCGGCGAGTGGGTCGAGCCGGACGACGGACACTACGAGGTGATCAACCCGGCGACCGAGGACGTCGTCGGGCTCGCCCCCGAAGCGAGCCGCGCGCAGGTGCACCAGGCGGCGGCGGCCGCACGCGAGGCCTTCGCGACCTGGTCGTGCACGACACCCGAGGAGCGGGCCACGGTCCTCGACCGTGCCGCGGCGATCATGCAGCGCGATTTCGTGGCGTACGCCGAACTGGCCCAGGCCGAGAGCGGCGCGACGACCGGGACGGCGCGCGGGATGCAGGTCGGGGTGTCGGTGGCGCGCTTCAAGCGGTACGCGAAGGGGGCCCTCGAGCCGGTCGAGACCGGGCTGCCCCCGCAGATCACCGAGGCGGGCCCGATGGGGAAGGCGGGCGTCACGGGAGCACTGGCCGTGCGCCAGCCGGTGGGCGTCGTCACCTGCATCACCTCGTACAACAACCCCTGGGCCAATCCCGCGGGCAAGGTCGCGCCCGCCCTGGCCATGGGCAACACGGTCGTGGTGAAGCCCGCGCCGCAGGACCCGCTGTCGGTGTACCGGATGGCGGCCGCGCTGGAGGAGGCGGGCGCGCCGGCGGGCGTGGTGAACGTGGTGTCGGGCGCGCGCCCGGAAGCGGGCGAGGCGGCCGTCGACTCGCCGGACGTCGACATGGTCAGCTTCACCGGCTCGACCTCGGTCGGGCAGCGCATCGCCGAGGTGTGCGGCCGCGACATGAAGCGGCAGCTGATGGAGCTGGGCGGCAAGGGCGCGGCGCTGGTCTTCGAGGACGCGGACCTGGACTCGGCGGTGGCGGGGATAGGGACGACGTTCGCCTTCTACAGCGGACAGATCTGCACGGCCCCGACGAGGGTGATCGCGCACCGGACCGTCTACGACGCCCTGATCGAGAAGCTGAAGGGCTACATCGGCTTCATGAAGGTCGGCGATCCACGGGAGCAGGGCACGATCGTCGGCCCGGTGATCTCGGCCGCACACCGGGACCGGATCGAGTCGTACGTGGAGCTGGGCCGCAAGGAGGGCGCGCGGGTGGTGGCGGGCGGCGAGCGCCCGGCCGGTGCCGGTCTCGACCGCGGCTTCTATGTCGCGCCGACGCTGCTCGCGGACTGCACGAACGACATGCGGGTGGTCCGGGAGGAGATTTTTGGCCCGGTGGTGGTGGTCGTCCCCTTCGACGCGGAGGAGGAAGGCATCGCGCTGGCCAACGACAGCGACTACGGCCTCATCGACTACGTCTGGTCGTCGGACGTGGCCCGCGCCTTCCGGGTGGCACGGCGGCTGCGGGCCACGTCCGACGACCAGACGTAGTCGATGAG
>NZ_SRIC01000407.1 GCF_004684775.1 Streptomyces sp. MZ04 | reverse complement strand
GGGGGCGCCGGGGCGGGTGAGCCGTGGTCTCCGGAGCCGGAGCCTGCCGTCGAAGCTGAGCCCCCGGCCGCGGTCGAGCCCGAGCCCGAGCCCGCGCCCGTGGCTGTTCCCGAGCCCGAGCCCGAGCCCGTATCGGCCGAAGTGACCGACGACGCCCCCGTGGAGTCGCCTGAGGCCCCGGCCGCCCCTGACGCGGAAGTCGAAGCGGAAGCCGAGGCCGAAGCCGAAGCCGCCCCCGAAGACCCCCCGTCGACTTCCGCCGACCTCGGCGACGAGCACCCCCTCTGCTCCTACGTCCTGCGCGTCAATGGCACCGACCGCCCCGTCTCCGACGCCTGGATCGGCGAGTCCCTGCTCTACGTGCTGCGTGAGCGTCTCGGCCTCGCGGGCGCCAAGGACGGCTGCTCGCAGGGCGAGTGCGGGGCCTGCAACGTCCAGGTGGACGGCAGGCTCGTCGCCTCCTGCCTGGTGCCCGCCGCCACCGCCGCGGGGAGCGAGGTGCGCACCGTCGAGGGCCTCGCCGCCGACGGCCAGCCCTCCGACGTGCAGCGCGCGCTCGCCGCCTGCGGTGCCGTCCAGTGCGGTTTCTGCGTACCGGGCATGGCGATGACCCTGCACGACCTCCTGGAGGGCAACCCCGCCCCGTCCGACCTGGAGACCCGCCGCGCGCTGTGCGGCAACCTCTGCCGCTGCTCCGGCTACCGCGGTGTGCTCGACGCCGTGCACGAGGTGGTGGCCGAGCGCGAGGCGTCCGCGGCCGCCGCCGAGCCCACGGGGCCCGACGACCCGCCGGACGAGCCGCGCATCCCGCGCCAGGCGGGCCCCGGCGCCGGCGGGGTCAACCTGGCGGCGCAGAACGGAACGTACGAAGGACCGGGAACGTACGAAGGACCATACGGCCAGGACGGAGGCCAGGCGTGAGCAACGAAGCCGCGGGGGGCGCGAGCACCGCGACCGCAGCGGAGCCGCAGCCCGGCCCCGAGCCCCTGCCGCACGGCATCGGCGCATCGCTGCCGTCCGCCGAGTCCCGCGCCAAGACCGAGGGGACGTTCCCCTACGCGTCCGACCTGTGGGCGGAGGGGCTGCTCTGGGCGGCCGTCCTGCGCTCCCCGCACGCGCACGCGCGCATCGTGTCGATCGACACGTCGCAGGCGCGCGAGATGCCGGGCGTGCGGTCCGTCGTGACGCACGAGGACGTGCCGGGCGAGGCGCTGCTCGGCCGCAAGACCCCGGACCGTCCGGTGTTCGCCTCCGAGGTCGTACGCCACCACGGCGAGCCCATCGCGGCCGTCGCCGCCGACCACCCGGACACGGCGCGGATGGCCGCCGCGGCGATCTTCGTCGAGTACGAGGTGCTTGAGCCGGTAACCGACCCGGAGAAGGCCTTCGCGGCCGAACCCCTGCATCCCGACGGCAACTTGATCCGGCACATCCCGCTGCGGCACGGCGACCCGGAGGCGGCGGGCGAGCTCGTCGTCGAGGGCCTGTACCGCATCGGCCGCCAGGATCCCGCGCCGATCGGCGCGGAGGCGGGGCTCGCGGTGCCGCGTCCGGACGGGGGAGTGGAGCTCTACATCGCCTCCACCGACCCGCACACCGACCGCGACATGGCCGCCGCCTGCTACGGCATCGACCCCGGCATCGTGAAGGTCGTCGTGACCGGCGTCCCCGGGGCGACCGCCGACCGCGAGGACGCGAGTTTCCACCTGCCGCTCGGTCTGCTCGCCCTGAAGACCGGCTGCCCGGTGAAGCTGACGGCGACGCGTGAGGAGTCCTTCCTGGGCCATGCGCACCGCCATCCGACGCTGCTCCGCTACCGCCATCACGCGGATGCCGAGGGCAAGTTGGTGAAGGTGGAGGCGCAGGTCCTGCTGGACGCGGGTGCGTACGCGGACACGTCGTCGGACGCGCTGGCGGCGGCGGTCTCTTTTGCCTGCGGGCCGTACGTCGTCCCGAACGCCTTCATCGAGGGCTGGGCGGTGCGTACGAACAACCCGCCGTCCGGGCATGTCCGGGGCGAGGGTGCCATGCAGGTGTGCGCGGCGTACGAAGCCCAAATGGACAAGATCGCGAAGAAGTTGGGCATCGACCCGGCGGAGCTGCGGCTGCGCAACGTGATGGCGACGGGTGACATCCTGCCCACCGGCCAGACCGTGACGTGCCCGGCGCCGGTCGCCGAACTCCTCGCTGCCGTACGGGACTTCCCGCTCCCCGAGCTGCCGAAGGACACGCCCGAGGACGAGTGGCTGCTGCCTGGCGGCCCCGAGGGGGCGGGCGATCCTGCGGCGGTGCGCCGGGGTGTCGGCTACGGCCTCGGAATGGTCCAACTCCTGGGCGCGGAGGGCGCGGACGAGGTCTCCACGGCCACGGTGAAGGTCCAGGACGGTGTCGCCACGGTGATCTGTGCGGCGGTCGAGACGGGGCAGGGTTTTACTACGCTGGCGCGTCAGATCGTCCAGGAGACGCTGGGGATCGATGATGTGCGGGTCGCGCCCGTCGACACGGACCAGCCGCCTGCGGGGCCGAGTTGTCACGGGCGCCACACGTGGGTTTCGGGCGGTGCGGTGGAGCGTGCGGCGAAGATGGTGCGTACGCAGTTGCTGCAGCCTCTTGCTCATAAGTTCGGCATGTCCACTGAGCTGCTTCAGATCACCGACGGCAAGATCACGTCGTATGACGGGGTGTTGTCGACGACGGTGACGGAGGCGATGGACGGCAAGGAGTTGTGGGCGACGGCGCAGTGCCGTCCGCATCCGACCGAGCCGTTGGACGAGGCGGGGCAGGGCGACGCCTTTGTGGGGATGGCGTTCTGTGCGATCCGGGCGGTGGTCGATGTCGATGTCGAGATCGGTTCGGTGCGGGTTGTGGAGCTGGCCGTGGCCCAGGACGTGGGGCGCATTCTGAACCCTGCTCAGCTGAAGACGCGTATCGAGGCGGGTGTCACGCAGGGCGTGGGTGCGGCGTTGACGGAGAACCTGCGTACGCCGCGGGGTCTTGTCCGGCACCCGGATCTGACGGGCTACGCGCTGCCGACTGCCCTGGACATTCCTGACATTCGCATCGTGAAGCTGGTGGAGGAGCGGGACGTCGTCGCTCCGTTCGGCGCGAAGGCGGCCAGCGCGGTGCCGGTCGTGACGTCGCCGGCGGCGGTTGCTTCGGCGGTGCGGGCGGCTACGGGGCGGCCGGTCAATCGGTTGCCGATTCGGCCGCAGGCGGCTGTGGCGACGTGACGTCGCCTTCTTTGGCGGTCGCGCCTTCTTTGGCGATCTGATGCAGGCGCGGGCCGTTGAGCAGGCAGCTGTCAACGGGGCGGCGCGGGCCGTGGTCCACATGACCCTCAGCATCAATCCCACCCTGGACCTGCGGGCCGTGCGCGGACGGGGCTGGCGTGTGGTTCGGCGGTACCACGTGATGGATCGGCCTCTGTCCGTCTCGGCCGATCAGCCTGTGACGCCGCCGCCCGGTGTCACGTTGCGGCCCTGTCTGACCGAAGCGGACCGGCGCCGTGCCCACCTGCTGGTCGAGGGGGCGGGGGACGCGGCTGTGGTGCGTACGCACAACGACCGGTCATCGATGGCCTGGGTCGGGCACCTCGGAGTTCTGCGCGAGGCCCGGGGGCGTGGTCTTGGCAGCTTCCTGCTGCGGCACGCCTTCGGGCACTACGCCGCGCTGGGGCGTCAGCGGATCGGGCTCGGCGTGGACACCGGCAACAGCAGCGGGGCCCTCGCCCTGTACGAGCGGCACGGCATGACCCTCGACTTCGCCGCCGATACGTGGGAGTTGGTCCGCTGCGTATGACGCCCGCCTGGCGGTGAGCCTGCCGTCGAGCGCGGCCAGTGCCGCTCCCGCAAGGAGGATCAGGGCACCTGCCGCCTGCACCGCGCCGAACGTCTCCCCGAGGAACAGCGTGCCGCAGATCGTGTTGACGACCGGGACCGTGAACATCATGAGTGAGGCGGACGCGGGGCCCACCGCTCCGACTCCCCGGTAGTAGAGGAGATTGGCGACAGCCGCCGCGCCCAGTGCCAGGTAGGCCGCGTTCAGCCAGACGCTCGGCGGGAGTTCGCCCCATGTCACGTCCGGGATGTCCGGTGCTGCGGTCAGGCCGAGCAGCAGGGCTCCCGCGCAGGTGGCGTACGTGGTGGCGCGCAGGGGATCTGTGCCGGACAGGACCCGGGGGCCCGCGAGTGTGTAGGCCGCCCAGCACACCGCGCTGAGGAGGAACAGGGCGTCTCCCGCGAGGCGTGATGTGTTTCCGTGCGTGCTGCCTCCCGCGCCGAGGAAGAAGATCACCGCTCCGGCCAGGCCTAGTGCGAGGCCCGTGAGGCGTGCCCTCGATGACCGCTCCCGGCCTGTGACGAGGAGGAAGAGGCTGGTCAGTACGGGGCTCATCACGGGGATGAGGATGCCCGCGTCCAGTGACGGTGCGAGGGAGAGGCCCCAGAAGAAGAAGCCGTTGTAGGCGAAGACCCCGAGGACGCCCGCCAGGGCGGCTCGTCGGCGGGTTCGAGGGGCTGCTTTCGCCTGCCGGTTGCCGAGGAGTGCCACCGCCATCAGGAGTGCCAGTGCCGCGCCTCCGAAGCGGAGTAGGGCGGCTACCGAGTGCGGCAGGTGCTCCACCACCGACTTGGAGCTGGAAAATGCGCCGCCCCACAGCACCATGGTGATCGACAGGAGTACGTACGGGCTGTTCAAGCCTCTCTTCGTCTGTGGCATGCGCTGACTATGGCGGGCGTGGTGGTCGCTGGTCTTGAACGCTCGTGCGGTGCCCATAATGCGACCATGACCAGGTCCGACAACTGGGTGCGGTACTGGCGGGACGGCGACCGTCCCGTGGAGGCCATGCACGCGCACTTCCTCGATCACGTCTATCCGCCGCACAGCCACGACACGTACTCGTTCGGCATCACCGACGCCGGCGCCCAGCGGTTCCGTTGCCGGGGCGCCGGGCACACCAGCGGTGCCGGGATGGTGATGGCCTTCAATCCGGACGAGGTCCACGACGGGCGGGCGGCCTCCGAGCTGGGGTTCCAGTACCGCATCGTGCACATCGGTCCGCCCGTCGTACGCGATGTCATCGCCGACGCCACCGATGGACGTTCCGCCGCCCTGCCCTTGTTCCCGCAACCGGTGCTCGACGACCGGGCGCTCGCCGGCGCCCTGGCCCGGCTGTACGCGGCTCTGGCGGGCGGTGCGGATCCGTTGGTGCGCGATGAACGCCTGACCGCGGCCGTCACCGCCATGACCCGCCGTGGCGCGTCATCCACGGCATCACCCGTGGCCGCCCGGACGCCGACCGACCGCGCGCGCCGCCAAGCGGCCCGCCGGGCCCGAGCGCTGCTGGACGACGGCTACCTGGAAGCGATAGCCGCCGAGGAACTGGCAGCGGCCGCCGGTTGCAGCCGGTTCGCTCTCTACCGGTCCTTCCGTGCCGAGTTCGGCTTCGCGCCGAGCGACTATCAGCGGCAACTGCGGCTGCGCCACGCGCGTTCGCTGCTCGCGGCGGGCGCCACGCCCGCCGACGCCGCGGCGGTGACCGGCTTCGCCGACCAGGCACACCTCGGGCGCTGGTTCCAGCGGGTGTACGGCGTCACGCCCGGCGTCTTCCGCCGGGCCTGACGCGCGCTGTATTCCTTCGGAGGCCGTGGCGGGAATCGAACCCGCGTTACTGGATTTGCAGTCCAGCCCCTCAACCACTCGGGCACACGGCCAAGTCGTTGACCTGACCCCTTGAACGTAGCCGTGGCCGTCGGTGCCGCTCAAGGGATCAGCTGCGGCTGCAATGGGACTGCCATGTGGCGTTCATGAATGGGGGGTGGGCGGGGCGGCTTCGATTTCCGCCCAGATTGTTTTGCAGGGGGC
>NZ_SRIC01000406.1 GCF_004684775.1 Streptomyces sp. MZ04 | reverse complement strand
GGGGTAGTTCTGGGGCGGGCACAGCTCTCCGGTCCTTCGGAGGCTGCCGGTGTCGCTTCGCAGGAGAGCCCCGCGGACATCGGCGTATCCGCGGGGCTCTCCTGCAATCCCCTCCTGCATCCCCCGGTACGTGAATCCCCCGTGCGCTACGCGAATCTCCCGTGCGCTACGTGAATCCCCCGTGCGGCGCGGCCTACTTCGCGCCGAAGATCGCCGCCAAGGGCTGCTTCTTCTTGAAGACGGTGGACGGCGCCGTCACATGCTCGCCGCCGATGTAGAGGCGCTCGCCCGCGAAGAGGATCCGGCGCTCCGTCGTGAACCTCGCCTCCATCTCCCAGGTGGCGTTCGGGTTCTGCTGGACCTTCGTCTTCTTGTACGTCGTCGGGTCGAGCTCCCAGACCGCGCCGCCCGCCTCGTCGACCACGCTGGCCTCCTGGTACGCGATGACCTTGCCGTCGTCCGCGACGCCGACCGGGGTCAGGGGGCCTTCGGCCACTCCCTCTGCCTTGCCCTTCTGCTTGCCGGTCTTCAGGTCGATGGCGACCAGGTCGTTATCGGCTTCGGACGCGGCGCTCGAGGGCTCCGAAGTGCCGAGGAAGAGCGTGTCCTTGGTGACGGCGATCTGCTGGCAGCCGGTGACCTCGGTGGCCGGGCAGTCCAGCTTGTACTTCCCGTACTTGCCGCCCACCGTGCTGATCGTGCTCAGCAGCTTGCCCTGGGCCCCGCTGTCGTCGATCGTCAGGAACTCCGAGGCCCCTGAGGAGCCCTTCTTGGCGTCACCGCCGTCGGCGCCCACGACCAGCGGGTCGGTGGAGACGACGTGGGCGTTCTCGGTGCCTGCCGGGAGTTTGTACGTCGACTTCACCGCCTTCGTCGCAGGGTCGACCGTCTGGAGGCTCAGCTGGGGGCTGTCGACCTCGCCGCAGTCGCGGAGCGCGATCAGCTTGTCGTCACTGCCCGCGTAGCCCTCGACGGGGCACTTGTCGTCCGATGGCTTCCACAGGGGCTCGCCGGTGACCTTCCAGCCCGCGTCGGTGAGGCTGCCCGCCGCGGCGACCGTGCCGCCGCCGATGGTCACCTCGTCGAACATCTGGGCGGAGCCGTACTCGTCGGTCGCCTGCTTCTGCCAGAGCAGCTTGCCCTTGTTCAGGTCGACGAGGCCGACCTCCGTACAGACGGAGGGGTCCTTCTTGGCGTTCTGGAAGAGGACGGCGACCAGGCCGTCCTTGGTGGGCTCCGCCGACGACCAGCAGATCTCACCGCCGAGCGGTACCGTCCACTCGGCCTTTCCGCCGGTGAGCGGGTAGCCGACTATCTTGTGGAGATCGGCCTTCACGAAATTCTTGTCGGTCGTCCACATCCCCATGGCGCCGACCATCTCCGTTTTCTTCACCTTCGCCATGGGCACCTGGCCCAGCAACTTCGCTTCGGCGGCCGCCGATTCGGAACCGCCGTCCGAGCCGCTTCCGCTCCCGCCCGAACCGTCGTCGCTCTCGCCGCAGCCGCTGAGCAGGAGCGCGGCCGCGAGTAACGAGCCGAGGGCTGCCGCCTTGCGTGACATCTGAATCTCCTTGTGGGCATGGTGATTTGGCCCACCGCTCGGCACCCGCCGGCCGGTCGGCCACGTGATTTCGCTTGGATTGGCGATCCTCCCTTTTGGGTAGGGGAATTTCAACTCGGAATTCCTTATCTTTGCTTCAGTTGAAATGATCCCGGGAACATTTTGCGGAATTGAGGGTTGGTTGGTATTGAGGGCTACTTGGCGAGGGTCGTCTTCACCTTGGTGATCTGGGTGGAGAGCAGATAGCCCTGAGCCGCCCCCGTCATCTCCCAGGAGACCGACTCGTCGCCGCCCGCCGCGACCTGCTCGCTCTTCACCGAGGTGTACGCGACGGTGGCGCCGCCGTGGAACCGTAGGAGCGGCTCGCCCACGCGGCGGCCTTGGGCGTGCGGTCCGTGCCGGAGGCGGTCGCGTCGGCGAGGGCGCGGCACTGGGGCTTGTCGGACTTGGGGGTGACCGCGGGGGCGGTGTTGTCCTGGGCGCTGTAGCCCTTGGCCTTGGCGTCGGCCTTTGTGACGAGGGCCTTGTGCAACTGGGCGGCGGGTGCGGGTGCGGGATTCGGGGACGCGGTCGCCTCCTTGTCGCTCTTGCCCGGCGCCTTGCCGTCGCCGCCGTTGCTGTCCGAGGAGCTCCCGCAGCCGGTCAGCGCGAGCAGCGCGGAGGCTGCCGCCAAGGCGGGGGAGAGGGAGCGGCGGGCGCGTATGAGGTTCACGGATGTGGTGCCTTACGTGTGATGGGAGGCCGCCACTGAAGTGGCAGGGGTGGTGACTTGGGTGTTCGGAAGGAAGAGCGGATCAGGCCGGGGAAACATCACAGGCGGGGTGCGGGGAGCAGGTACCGCAGGGCGCGGGGCGCGGCCCGGGCCGGCCTTTGTGGAGGGCGCCGGCCGTCCCGGTGAAGTGTCGTGCCCTGACGGCCCGCTGCGGCTATGACGCGAGCACGCCGCCGAAGTCCGCCGCTCGTGTTCTCGTCGGCCGCGCCGATAGCGAGGGCCGTGGCGTCCGTACCGGAGAATTCCCCGCCCGCGACCGCCGCCCCTAAGCGGTCGCCCGCCTCGGGGAGAGGAGCACCGCCGATTCCGCCCCTGCCCTGCTGGAGGGCCTGGATGGCGGGGACGGGCAGTGGCGGGGATGGACATGGGGGTCGCGCCGGCCGTGTCCGTGGCAGTGGCGAGGCGCAGCAACACGGCGGCGGAGGGCTGGCCGACCGATCACCACGTCGTCGATCCGCGTCGCCGCGCCCTGCCGTTGCCGTGCTGCTCGGCCGTTGGCGTCGATGTCTGAGCGCTGTGCGGCCTGCGTGTCGGCGGGCAGCGTGTCTTGGACGTCAGCGAGAACCCAGCGTCCCAGTTGCCGTCCGCGCTCGACGTTGGGCCGGTGGCCGCCGGTCTTTCACGAGGAGTCGCCCGTCGCGGCCGAGCACGGTCATCACACGATGGTCTTGTCCGGTTCCCCGAACGGGGAGGGGCGGACCTCCGACAGGGCCTTCTTCACGATGACCTTGGAGAGATAGCCGGAGCCGAGTCCGATGTTCATCAGGACGTACCAGAATCGCTCCCAGCCCGTCAGGGTGACGAGGCCGTATTCGCTCAGGGCCTTCTTGACGGGAATCTTGGCGAAGTACGAGGCGGCGAAGAAGATGCAGCCGAGCACGTACCAGAAGCCTTCCGCAGCGGTGGTGCTGCCGTGTCCGAGGGACTCTGTCATGTCAGAACCTTTCACGACGAGTGCGGGGCGAGCGCGGCCGTGGCGGGCAGGGCACCTATGGCGGGCACGGTGCTCCCACGGATGGTGCGGTGGCCCGTCATTGTGGAGACGGACCGCAGGTACGCCCAGGGCCTACGCGCAGGTCGTGTCCGACTCGTGACGGTGGCAATCGCCTCTCGCCACGAGGGAGTCGGACTCGCAACGGCCCTCCGTCACACCCAGACGCACCGGGGCTGTCCTCAGCCGGGCCGACGGTCCTGTACGTGCCGGGCTTGATGTCGCCGCCTGAGTCCGCCCAGGGCGGCCGCGGAGTGGGTGAAGACGCCCTTCTTCGACTTGCCCGGAGGCTTGGCGGGCGGCTCCCCTCCCGTGCTCCGCTCAGGCTGTCCGGGCGCCCTCGGCGGGACATCTTTCCCGCTCATGGTTTCAGCTTGCGCCTGGCGGTTCCGTTCCGCATGCCCAGGACCGAGCCACCTGATGTCGTACGCTCGCCGACGCGACGCGGAACGATCCCGACCGGCCGGTCTTGCCGGTCACCCTGGTCGACATCAACTGACTCGGGGGAAACGGTCCGTACGTAGCCTCTTATGTCAGAGGGGCGCAGGCGCAGGCGCGCGCGTGGTGCGGCCGATGCGCCCCGCTGTTGTGGACCGCCCCTGGGTCAATTCCGCTCTGCCGGCAGCTCCGCGCTGCACGTGGCCCGCCCGTAGGAGCCGAACGCTGTGGCGCGCTGCTTGTGTTCACCTCTGATCGAGAGGGCGCAGCGCGCTTCGCCGCCCCGTTTCCCGAGCTGGATGCTGACGGCCGGGTCCTGGCCGAGCGGCACGCGCACGGTCTTTCGCCAGGGGAGTTCGACGTCCCTCTCGACGGTGGCGCTGCCCTCGGTGCTCCGTGCCAGGTACGAGACGCCGGCGCTGCCCGTGCCGGTGATGTCGTAGGTCACCGAGGCGGTGGGGACGGGGCGTTCCTCCGGCTCGTCGCTGCCGAGGAATCCGTACGCGACGAACGCGGTGCAGAATACGCCGAGCAGCAGCGCGCCCACGGCGATCACGCGCCGGTTCGAGATCTCGCCGACCGCCTTCGCGCCGGTTGTCTCCTTGCTGCCCGCGACGTCCTCGCCCGCGAAGTCCACGGCATCGACAGCATCCTTGATATCCGCATCCGTCGTGAGTTCCTTGTTCATTCTTCCCATCCCGTGAGAGCGATCCGAGCCGGTTGAGAACCTTCAAATCAGGCCGGTTATACAACACCTTGACGGCCGTTCAACAGGGTCGGAAGATACCGGACTTATCGCCTGTCGAATTGCTCGACCATTGCCAATAGATCACTAATGGTCCGTAATGTCAGCATGGTTGACGCGTCGTCGAACGATTGCGTAGAACTCTCGCCTGCAACTTGATCCATGTTTCTGCGCCGCTCGTGGAATTCCTCGAGCGGCACGCGATCCTGCCCTCTTTCTGTTCGTGCGAGTGAGTTGCGCGAATTTTTGAAGGAAGGCCCCGGAAGGGTAGTTGACACGGTGAGAATTGGTTGTAAGAGGCTGCTGGTCGGCCTTGTCGCGTCGGCGGTGATGGGCGCTGTGCTGCCCCAAACCGCCTTCGCGGAGGCGGAGGAGAGACCGGCGCCCGTGCAGGCGCCGGCGGCGGACGAGGGTGAGGGCCCGCCGAAGGGCCCAAAGATCCCGAAAACCCCGCCTCGGAAGTACCCCACCAACTCCCCAGATCCCAAGGTCACTTACGACGCAGCCGGCACCACCCTCGACGCCCCCACCGTGGTGCACGGCACCGGCCCCGAACTGTCCTGGCCGAAGTACACGCAGGGCAAGGGCAAGGGCAAGGGCAAGGGCAAGGGCGCGGGCGACGCCCTGGTCGGTTATCAGCTGCACCGCTCCACCCGCCCCGACTTCAAGCCGACCGGCGCCACCCTCGTGGCCCCGCTCGGCAGGGGCGCGACCTCCTACAAGGACACGACCGCCGAGCCGACCCGCGCGGACAGCGCGACGGAGATCGCGCGCCGCTACTCGTACCGCCTCCTGGTGGAGACCAAGGACGGCCGCCTCCTCGCCTCGCCGGTGCGCCGCGTGGGCGTGCCCAAGGCCGGGCACACGTTACGGATCCTGCGGTCCGGGCAGTCGGACACGACGCTCTCCTCCGCCGAGCCGGGTGCGAACCTGGACGACGAGAAGTGGCTGAGCGTCGGCGCGGGCGACGCCAAGTACGGCACCACGCGCGCGGCCCTGAAGTTGTCGACCTCCGGCATCCCCAAGAAGGCGACCGTCCTCCAGGCCGAACTACGCCTCCGAGAGGCAGAGCGGGCAGCCAAGGGGCAACTCCTCGAACTCAGCCCGCTGAAGCGGCAATTCACCGAGGAGTCCGCCACCTGGAGAAAGTCGGGCACCAAGACCCCGTGGAGCACGGGCGGCGGTGACGCCTCACCGGCCGTCTCCGACACCACCCGCCAGGGCGATACGTACACCTGGGACGTCACCTCCCTCACCCGTCAGTGGGCGAAGCGCCCGAGCACCAACAAGGGCGTCCTCCTGAAGGCGGCCGACGAGAAGGCGGCCGACGAGTCGCCCACGTCCTCGGCAACCCGCCGGGAGCCCGCCCGCCTCCTCTCAAGCGAGGCCCCCGACCCCGCACAAC